>CALBTT010000108.1 GCA_937967645.1 uncultured Zoogloea sp. | reverse complement strand
GCATCCCGGCCCGCGACATCCTGGTCGAGCTCGGCCGCCGCGGCATGGTGGGCGGGCAGGAGGACATGATCGAGGATACGGCCATCACCATGGCCCGGGAGCGGGGCCTGAGCGTATGAAGCTCGACCAGGCCACCATCGCCCGGCTCGCCGAGCACCTCGAGACCTGCGAGCTCGAGGTCCGTGATACCCCCAAGATCACCGACGAGTACCCGGACATGGACTGGGACGATGCCTATGCGATCCAGGACACCATCCGGGCCCGCAAGATCGCCCGGGGGACCCGCATCGTCGGTCTCAAGGCTGGCCTGACATCCTTCGCCAAGATGAAGCAGATGGGGGTCGAGACGCCGGTGTTCGGTTTCATCACCGACTACGGTTCGATTCCCGATGGCGGCGAAGTCAAGGTGTCGGAACTGATCCATCCCAAGGTCGAGCCGGAGATCGCCTTCGTCATGAAGCGCGCGCTGAAGGGGCCTGGATGTCACATCGGCGCCGTGCTGGCGGCCACCGATTTCGTGATTCCCGGCATGGAGGTCATCGACAGCCGCTATCGCGATTTCAAGTTCGACTTGAAGAGCGTCATCGCCGACAACACCTCGTCGGCCCGTTTTGTGGTGGGTGGCCTGCCGCAGGCGGTGAGCGAGGTGGACTTGCGCACCGTGGGCATCGTCATGGAAAAGAATGGCGAGCCGGTGGCCTTCGGTGCGGGTGCCGCCGTTCTGGGACACCCGGCGGCGGCCATTGCGGCCCTGGCAAACCATTTGGGTGCCCGTGGCGAGGAGATCCCGGCTGGTGCCCTGATCCTCTCCGGCGGGATCACCGAGGCGGTCGCCGTTGCGGCGGGTGACAGCGTGACGCTGCGGGTTCAGGGCATGGGTTCGGTGTCCATCCGCTTCAAATAAAACCTCAGGGAGAAGAAGCATGCCGTTCGCACAGATCTACATGATTGAAGGCCGTACCGAAGAGCAGAAGCGTGCCGTGATCGAAAAGGTCACCCAGGCCCTGCACGAAGCGGTCGGTGCGCCGAAGGAAAACGTTCGCGTCTGGATCCACGATGTCCCCAAGGAGAACTGGGGCATCGCCGGAGTCAGCGCGAAAGACCTCGGACGCTAATTCCAGGCTTGCAGTAAAGGGCGCCTGGCCGGGTGCCTGAGAGTATCCGGCCAGACGTCATACAGGGAACCCCGATAAACGGGGTCGGGCCTTATTGCGCCCAAAAAATAGAATAAAGCTGGAGGAGACCCAGTGAACACAACAAGAATGTGCCGTGCACTGTGCATGGCAGGTATCGCCATAGGTGCGTCCTGGCTCGCCGGATGCACCAGTCAGACCGATCTTTCCGCGGTCGCCGCGGAGGCGGCCAAACCCGTGCAGCGTTACGACATCACCCAGGCCCTGGCCAGCAATGGCAAGGTGGTGGTGGCCGGCACCCAGAGCGGGGCGGTCCTCGTCTCCGCCGATCAGGGACGGAGCTGGAAGCGCGAGATGCTCGGTGGCGCTTCGCTGATCGGTATCACTCACTGCCCCGATGGCCGCTTCGTGGCCATTGATTTCTACCGCCGGGTCTGGTCGGCCGATGCCAGCGGCGCCGGCTGGAAGTCCGCTCCCTTCGACAAGCCCCGCATTGCCCTGGCGATCAGCTGTGACAGCAAGGGTCGCTGGTGGATCGCTGGCACCGGGGCCACGCTGGCGATGAGCGCCGACGCGGGGGCTACCTGGACGGTGACCGATCTGGCGGAGGATGCCCAACTCACCGGCATCCAGATGGTGGACGAGACCCGTGGTTTTGCCACCGGCGAGTTCGGCCTCGTGGCGACGACCACGGATGGCGGAGGCACCTGGAGCCGCGGCAGCAAGATGCCGGACGAGTTCTACCCCTACGCGACCTTGTTCGCCAGCGCCAGTGAAGGCTGGGCGAGCGGTATTGCCGGCCAGATCCTGCACACCACGGACGGCGGCAAGACCTGGAGCAAGCAGACCAACACGAGCCGCGCGGCGCTGTACCGGTTGTTCATGCACGAGGGGGTGCCCCATGGGGTCGGCGCCGGTGGTGTCGTGGCCCGGCTGGACGGCGACACCTGGCGCAGCGTGCCCTATCCGGACGCCGTGCCGGTTTTCCTGGGCGCCGCCGTGTCCCTGCCCGAACAGCACGCCATCATCGCGGGAGGCCCCGGTGGCCTGCTGCGCGTGATTGGTACCCAGGCCGACAAGGCCTCCGCTTCCGCTCGTTGAGACCCATCATGGTCAGCCAATCACGCCATCGCCTTACCCACGCCCTGCATCAGGCCGAGGAGTGGATCTTCGCCAACCCGAAGATCGTCCTTGCCCTGGTCCTGATCGTCACCGTGCTCTTTGGGGCGGCACTGCCGAAGCTGCGGATCTACTCCGACTTCGCCGACCTGCTGCCCCAGAACCACCCCTACATCCAGACCTACAACCGCCTGAAGGAGAATTTCGGCGGCGCCAACATGATCGTCATGGCGGTGGAAGTGGAGCAGGGGACCATCTTCAACGATGAGACCCTGGCCCTGATCCACAAGGCGACCCAGGGCGTGGATGACCTGCCCGGGGTCAACCACAACCTGGTGTCCAGCCTGACCCACCGCACTGCTCGAAAGATCTTCCTGGACGAGCAGGGTGGGTTCGCCGCGGAGTCTTACTACGACCCCATGAAGACCACCCGTACGGTGGCCGAACTGGAGCAGCTCAAGAAGGATGTGATCGCCAACCCGACGATCTACGGGCTCCTGGTGTCTCCCGACCTCAAGGCGGCTTTGATCAAGGCGCAGCTCAACGAGGCGGACATCGACTACCCGAAGACCTTCGAGGCCCTGCAGAAGGTGCGCGAGTCCCTGGCGGTCTCAGGCCACAAGATCTACGTGACCGGCAACCCGGTGCTGACCGGCTGGGTGTACACCTATCTGGCCCAGATCGTCGAGATCCTGGCCTGGACTCTGGCCCTCATCACCTTCCTGCTGATCATCTATTTCCGGCGTTTCTACGGCATCGCGCTGCCGCTGCTGGGCATCGCCCTGTCGTCGATCTGGGGCCTCGGCTTCATGGCGGTCATGGGGATCAACCTGGAACCCCTGTCGCTGCCTATCCCCTTCCTGATCGCGGCCCGCGCCACCTCCCACGGGGTGCAGCTGGTGGTGCGCTATTACGAGGAGCTGGCCATCGTCAAGAACGGCCAGAAGGCGGCCCGCAACGCGCTGGATGCCCTGTTCCGGCCGGGCTCGCTGGCGATCATCGTGGACGCGGTGGGCATCGCCGTGCTGGTGCTGGGGGCTGCCCCCTTCAACCACAAGCTCGGTGTCGCCGCCGGCTTCTGGGGCTTCTCGGTGATCTTCACGGTGCACTTCATGGTGCCCCTGGCCCTCACCGTGCTGCCTGCGCCGAAGAACACTGTGAATGCCAACGAGGGCGTGCGCAACTTCCTCGGCGCGGCCATGGCCCGCACCGGCGGCACCGACGGCGGCGCCCGCAGCATCCTGCTGCTGACCCTGATCGGTGCGATCGGCGGCCTCTACTTCGTCGGCAAGGTGCAACTGGGCGAGTCCGAGCCGGGCTCTCCGCTGCTGCACCTGAACCACGACTACAACGTGTCCACCAAGGCCATCAACACGCGCTTCCCAGGCTCCGAAGAGCTGCACGTGCTGATGCGCACCGACGAGAAGGGCGGCATCAAGCGGCCCGAGGTGATGGCGGCCATCGAGCGCTTCCAGGCACACATGATGTCCGACCCGACCCTCGGCGGCGCCAAGGCCATTCCCGGCGTGCTGCGGGTGGTGAACAAGCTGACCCACAACGACGATCCGCGCTGGATGCAGGTGCCGGACACCGCCGACGAGGTGGGCGGCCTGATGTTTGCCTACATGGCGGCCAGCCCGATCCCGGGTGCGCTCAAGGAGTTCGTGAACGCCGATGAGAACGAGGCGAACATGGTCTTCTACTACAAGGACCACCAGGCCGACACCATCAACCGGGTGGTGGCCCTGGCCGAAGAGGGCAAGAAGAAGCTGGAGGCCGAGGTCAAGGGTATCCACATCGAACTGGGCGGTGGCATCGTCGGCGTGACGGCGGCGGGCAACCAGGCCCTGCACACCGACCACATGATCATCATCCCGACCGTCATGCTGATCGCCTTCGTGATCGTCATGATCTATTACAGCTCGGTGCACGCCGGCTGGCTGATGGTCCTGCCGATGCTCTTCGCCACCCTGATGACCTACGCCTACATGGGCGCCTCCAACATCGGCATCAGCGTCAATACGGTGCCGGTGATCGCCGTGGGGGTCGGGGTCGGCATCGACTACGCGGTGTACTTCATGGACCGCATCCGCGAGGAGTTCGCCGAACTGCAGGACATCAAGCAGGCAGTGATCCGCGCCGTGGCCACCACCGGCTACGCCGTGTCCTTTACCGCGGTGACCCTGATCGCCGGGGTTGTCATGTGGATTTTCATGTCGGACCTGCGCTTCCAGTCGGATGCGGCAGTGCTGCTGTCCTTCATGCTGATTGTGAACGCCATCGCCGCGGTGCTGATCGTGCCGTCCTGGTGTGTGGTGTTCAAACCGAAGTTCGTGACCGCAGCCCACTACGACGCAGACGGGGTGCTGGAAAACGACTGACGGCCGGGGCCCGGGGGAGGGGTCTTGCACAATCCCCGTCCCCGGCCGCGCCGATTTAGGGAGGGCGGCCCGAAGCAGGGCCGCAATCGGTAAAACCAAGGAGGAGACACCATGAGAAACAGATCAAGCCGGAAAGTACCGGTCCTCAGCCTCACCGCGCTGGCGGTGGCTGCCGCAATGCCGGCCTTTGCCCAGGAAAGCCTGCCCGACATGGGCAGCTCCAGCGAACCCTGGCAGGTGGACACCTATTACGAGAACCACACCGCATTCCGGGGCCGCGACAACACGGGCAAGGTTGTCGGATTGTCCAAGTTCCGTAACACCATGCAGGTCGAGGCAGACAAGAAGCTGTCCGGCGGCTGGGTCTTCCACAGCGTCCTGCGGGGCAGTTGGGACGGCGTCTATCGCATGAACAAGGGCCAGTACGGCGAAGATGCCGGCGGCTCTATCGGCGCCCAGAGCACCCTGGGTGGCACTCTGGCGGATGTTCCCTGGGGCTCCACCTCGCCGGCCGGCCCGCTGGGCTATTCGGCGGTGGCAGGCCTGGGTTACCCGGGTGCGGCCAACAACAAGTTCATGGATTCCTATCCGAACAACCCCAACGAGGGGTTGCGCGTGCTCGGTGATCGCTGGCACAACGTCAATGGCGGTGTCGCCTTCGCCACCCCGGTGCGTCCGTGCAACGTGGACCGTCGTGGCTGTACCGACTTCGGTGGCTACGGCGACAAGAGCACCAGCGATCTGGAGTTCCCCGAGTTCAACAGCCGCCTGGACTTCATCCGTGAAGCCTACGTCAAGAACAGCCTGGACATCGGTGGGGGCCAGGAGCTCTTCCTGAAGCTGGGCAAGCAGCAGGTGGTGTGGGGGCGTACCGACCTGTTCCGCGTGCTCGACGTGATCAACCCGGTCGACTACTCGCGCAACAACATCTATGACGAGTTGCAGGACATCCGCATTCCCATGTGGATCGCCCAGGCCGAGTGGCGCATGGGCGCGTCCGAATCCATGCAGGACCGCAACCTGCAGCTGATCTGGAACTTCGATCAGTTCCGCGCCAACAACCTGGGGCAGTGCGGTACCACCAACGTGGCCCTGGACGCGGGCTGCTTCTTCCGTGGCATGCGGACCTTGTGGGACTACGGCGGCACGGTCTCCAACTTTGCCAACGTGGGCCCCGATACTTACCTGGCCACCAACTTCGGCCCGGGTCAGATTGGTCTCGCCAACGTGAACCTGCCCAAATGGAGCCTGGCCAACACCCAGATCGGCGGCAAGTTCGAAGGCGTGACCATGGGCGGCCTGAACTTCTCCCTGAACGCGCTGCATTACCGTTCCCAGCTGCCGTCCCTGCACGGTGGCAAGCGGGCCACCAACTCCTTCACCGGGCAGTACCAGAACGCCTGGCCCTACCTGATCTCCTTCGACATGGAGTTCCCGCGGGTCAACCTGCTGGGTGGCTCGCTGGACTTCCAGTCCGAGGCGCTGGGTGCGGCTTTCCGTTTCGAAGGCGCGATGACCTGGGGTGAAGAGTTCGCCAACACCAACCGTCCCGAGCTGTACTCCAAGAACCGCGTGTGGCGCAGTGTGATCGGGGTGGACCGGCCGACCTTCGTGTCCTGGATCAACCCGAACCGTACCACTCTGTTCTCCGCCCAGCTGTTCTGGCAGCACATCTTCGACCACGAGCGTGAAAACGGTGGCGTCGGCGAGCGCGGCATCCCAGACTTCAAGGACAACTTCATCGGCACCCTGCTGATGAAGGGCTTCCTGGCCGGTGACCGGATCAGCCCGCAGCTGATCATCGCCCGCGACTTCCGCTCGCGTACCCATGCCATCGCCCCGGCGCTGGAGTGGAGCACCACCGACAAGCTCAAGTTCACCTTCGGCGCCAACTTCAAGGGCGGCTCCAATGGTGGCAATTCCTTCGACGACTGCCGTTCCTGCAACCCGTTTGCGCCTTACACCGCCGGTACCTATCCGGGTGACCCGATGGTCGCCTATTCCCGCGGCCTGTCCGGCATGGAACCCCTGGGCCGCTTCCGCGCCGGTCCCATCGGCTCCGCCATCCGGGAAGACGAAATCTTCCTGACCATGCGCTACAAGTTCTGATCGAGGAGACACACACAATGAAGAAGACCCTGATTGCTGCCACCGTGGCCCTGCTGGCCACCGGCTTCGCCCACGCCAGCACCGAAGCGGACGTGGAAAACACCTTCAACCCCTACAAGGGCGGCTTCCCCAAGGTGAACGGCCTCAACCCCGGCACCGTGATCAACAAGGCCAACGCCGACCAGTTCAAGGACGCCATTCCCGCCGGCGTGTACAAGCTCCTGAAGGACGGCCTGTTCGAGATCAAGGTGGGCCCGACCACCCAGTTCGAGCTTTCCAAGCCCTACGTCGAGGCGACCCGCAAGAACCTCGGCAAGGCCAAGCTGGGCGCCAAGAACGGCGACCTGGAAGGCTATGTGGCCGGCCGGCCGTTCCCTGAAGAGCCCGATGCCAAGGACCCGCGCGCCGGCGAGAAGCTCGCCTGGAACTACAAGTACGGCGTGAACTGGGGTGATGGTGCTGCGATTTACCCGTTCTACTGGAAGTATCGCAACATGCAGACTGGGCAGGTCGAGAAGACGCTCAAGATGAATATGCACTTCCTGAACTTCAAGCACCGGGTGAAGGATGCGCCGTTGCCGGAGGTGACGCCGAACCCGTCCGAACTGTTCCGCGCCATTTACGTCAAGGTGTTGGAGCCCCAGGATCTGAAGAACACCCAGCTCCTCATCCAGCGTTACGAGGATGACCAGAAGCTCGACGATGCCTACCTCTACCTGGGCTTCCAGCGCCGCGTGCGTCGCCTGGCTACCGGTCAGACCACCGACGCCTTCCTCGGCTCCGACCTGATGATCGAGGACTTCGAGGGCTACAACGGCCGCATCTCCGACATGAAGTGGACCTACAAGGGCACGAAGAACGTGATCCTGCCCATGTGGAACCACAACGAGCTGAAGCTGGCCACCGACATGCCGGCCGAGCCTGATGGCTACAAGTACGTGGACTTCGGCGGCCAGGGTGGCTGCTTCCACAACGCCAGCTGGCAGCTGCGCAAGGTCTATGTGCTGGAAGCCGCGCCGGTCAATGCGAACCATCCGGTCAGCAAGCGCGTGTTCTACATGGATGCCCAGCTTGGCAACCTGAACGGCGCCAACGAGATCTACGACCGCAAGGGTGAGCTGTGGAAGGTCTTCATGGTGGGCAAGGCCCATCCGGACAGCCACCTGCCGATCAACAAGGGCTCCGGCATCGGCATCGATGACGCCTTCTCGATGGTGGACGTGCAGAGCAAGCATTGCACCACCGGCCAGTTCAAGGGTCAGGTCGATCCCAAGCTGAACCCGCCCTCCATGTTCCAGGTGCAGTACATGCGCGGCGGCGACTGATCCTCCAGTCCCGGCCTGTCGGGCCAGCTGGCGGCGCGTCCGCCGGCTGGCCTTTTTTTCACCCGGATCCTCACCTGGAGACCCATTGCGATGAAGACAGATATGCGCACTTTCGGAATTTTCCTTGTCCTGGCACTCGCCCTGGGCGCCGCCTTCGCGGCCGGCGCGGCCACTGGCGGCGTGCAGGTCGGCCTGGTCCTGGCCGCCGTCCTGCTCGGGAGCACGCCAGTATTCCTCATGCGGCGGACCCAGTCGGTCCAGCCCCAGCTGGATGCCATCCGCCGCCTCCTCGATGACGGGAGCCCTGCGGCGGACGCCGCCGAGTCGGTGCGCAAGCTCGAAGGCCTGCTGCAGCAGAAGGTCGCCGCCGCCGGACGCATCGGCGAGCTGACCCGCGACCTGATGGTGTCGTCGGGCACGCTGGTGTCCTCGTTCACGGACGTGGTGCAGACCGCCGACCAGCAGTCCGAGCTGGCCATCGCGGCATCGACCACGGTGGAGAGCATGGCCGGCGGCATCAGCGCGGTGTCGTCCGAAGCGGCCAGCCTGCTGACCATCGCGGCCGAGGCCCACGACCGGGCCTCCAGCGGCGGCGGTCGGGTGGCCGCCATGTCGGAGGGAGTGCGCGATCTGGTCGGAGTGATGGATGCCGTCAGCCGGGAGTTTGCCGGCGTTCATGCCCATATCGAGCAGATCGGCAAGATCGTCCAGATCATCCAGGCCATTGCCAGCCAGACCAACCTGCTGGCCCTCAACGCCGCCATCGAGGCGGCCCGGGCCGGCGAGCAGGGGCGCGGCTTTGCGGTGGTGGCCGATGAAGTACGCAAGCTGGCCGAACGGACCAGCGAGGCCACCGTGAGCGTCGGCGAGATCATCTCGGCGATCGAGAGCGGCAGCGAGGGGCTCAACGTCCTGCTCGCCAGCGTGCAGGCCAAGGCCGGCGCCAGTGCCGAGAGCACCGGCGAGGCGGCGGAGACCCTGGTGGCCATCGCGGAGGGCGCCCGGCACACCATGGCCGCGGTGCAGGACATCGTTGGCCGTGCCAACAGCGAGGCCTCATCCGGTGGCCGCCTGGTGGAGGAGATGGGCAGCGTGGCCGGGCTGGCCCGTACCCTGGATCAACGCGTCAATGGCTGCGATGCCGGGCTGCGCCAGCTGATGACCGGGCTGGTGGAGTTGAACACCCTGAGCGTGACGATCGATGTGCGACGCGAGCCCATGCGGGTGCTGCTGGATGTGATCGAGGAGATCCGCACCAACAGCATCCTGGTGGTGAATTCCCGTAGCCGGGAGCAGGTCGTTCCCCACGCGGAGCGGATCGACGCCCTCGACCGGGTGCTGGACGCCCAACTGCCCGAGATCGCCCGGATGGCACCCGGCGACCCGACCGCAAGGGCTCTGCAGGCATTCAAGGAGGCTCTGGGCCGCTATCGCCAGGCGCGTGGCCGGATGCTGCAGAAGGCCCGGGCGGGTGACCTGGAGTGGGTGAGGACGACTGGCATCGCCGAGGTGCGGCCGACCTTCAAGGCCCTCAAGGATGCCTATGGAGCGCTTGCGGAAGTCTGCCAGCGGGTGGCGGCCTGAAAGCACGGCCGGCCTCGCCGAGCCCCGGCTGATCCAGGGCTGGGCTAGGCGGGCCGCTCAGCCCAGCGCCTGAAAGGCGAAGATGGCGACGCAGGTGGGGGGCAGGGCCGCCAGGAAGAGCCCCAGCGGGCTGATCGACTCGTCGTCGAAGCTCCCCTTGAGAATGGCTGCGCCAGCCGGGTTCGGTGCATTGGCGATGATGGTCAGGCCGCCACCGGTCACCGCGCCCGCCACCACCGCATACTTGAATGCGGGTGAGACGCCTTCGACCAGGGAGGCCAGGTAGGTCAGCGCCGCATTGTCGGTGACTGCCGTCAGCGCGGTGGCCAGGAAGTACAGGACCGTCGGCTCCACGTCGGTCAGCGCCGCCTGCAGCCACCACTGTTGCAATCCGCCCAGGACCACCAGGCCCGACAGGAAGAAGGCCACCAGCAAGCCCTCACGCAGGATCAGGCGATCCTGATGCTGCTTGTAGGCCTCGGTATAGCCCAGGAAGAACAGGAACAGCCCCATGAATACCACGGGGTGGTGGGCGAACAGCACTACCCCGACCAGGAACAGGAGATGGATGGCGGCCACGGTGACCGGCATCCGAGCGGCGTCTGCGTCGCCCTGCGGGCGTCCCTTTTCCACCAGCTCATGGCGGAAGAACCAGGTCAGCACCAGCGCGTTGAAGAACACCGCCGAGGCGGCTTTCCAGCCGAAGTGGGAGAACATGTAGAGCGAGTCCCACTGCCATTTGCCTGCCACCATCAGCACTGGCGGGGCGGCAAAGTTGGTCATCACGCCGCCGATGGACACATTCACGAACAGCATCCCCAGCGCTGCGTACTTGAGCCGGTTGCTCAGCCCCTGCCGGAAGTAGCCGTCGCGCAGGAGCAGGGCGGCCAGGGTCATGGCGGCCGGCTCGGTGATGAACGAACCGAGCAGCGGGACCACCGACAGGCACAGGAAGAACACCGAGACCTCCCGGGATACCGGGATCATCGCGGCAATCAGGCGGACCGCACTGATCACCGTGCTGACGATCGGGCGGCTGGCGGCGATCACCATCACCACGAAGACGAACATGGGTTCGCCGAAATTCCTGGCCTCCAGGTAGTTTACCGCTGCCTCCTGGCCGGATAGCCAGAGCAGCGAAACGACCAGTACGAAGGCCCAGAAGCCGAAGACCACTTCCACTTCCGCCAGCAGGTGCCACAGGCCCGCATGACGTGGCTGCAGGTGGGCGAGATGCGCAAAGAACTTGGTCGAGAAGGTGTGCAGCACGGCCACCGCAAAGATGATGGCGGCGACGAGTTCGGGCGTGGAGGCGGCCGGCAGGGTCATGGGAAAGCGTGGGTTGGGGAGTCGAGGGCGGAATGATAGCGCCAGGTGCCCCCCGGAACCATGTGCTGAGAGCGGGTAGGGCGGGTGGTTGTGACATGTGCGCAACAATTTACGCTGCAGTGCAACATTTTTTGCTGCGGAGCAGCGTCAGGGCGTTATGCTGGAACCGGTGGACGCCCCAGCGCTGCGTCGGGCGTCCTTGTCAGACAGCTTTGAGAAGAGGGTTGCAGCCATGGACTACCAAGTCGTCGACGCGCAAGTGTCTCCCACCGGTCGCCTGGAGGTCCTGTCCAGGCGGGAAGCGGCCCAGCTGTCCAACCAGGGGGGAGGCGGGCTCCACACTCTGTACCGCAACTGCTCCCTGGCCGTGCTCAACTGCGGCAACGAGCTGGATGACGGCAAGGAGCTGCTGGAGCGTTATCAGCACTTCGACATCCGGATCCAGCAGCGCGCCCGGGGCATCAAGCTGGACATCACCGGTGCGCCGGCCAGCGCCTTCGTGGATGGGGAAATGACCCGGGGCATCCAGGAGCACCTGATGGCTGTGCTCCGGGACGTGGTCTTCGTCAGCAATGAGATCAGCGGCAATCCACGCTTCGATTTCGGCACCTCCGAAGGCGTGACCGACGCGGTGTTCCACATCCTGCGCAACGCCAACGTCCTGCAGCCGATCACCCAGCCCAATGTGGTGGTGTGCTGGGGCGGCCATTCGATCAATCAGGAGGAGTACGAGTACACCAAGCTGGTGGGCTACCAGCTCGGGCTGCGTGCCCTCAATGTATGCACCGGCTGCGGTCCCGGGGCCATGAAGGGCCCCATGAAGGGTGCAGCCCTGGCCCACGCCAGCCAGCGCATCAGCAACGGGCGCTACATGGGTTTCACCGAGCCGGGCATCATCGCCGCGGAGGCGCCCAACCCGGTGGTGAACGAGTTGGTGATCCTGCCCGATGTGGAGAAGCGCCTGGAGGCCTTCGTGCGCACCGGCCACGGCATCGTCGTCTTTCCGGGCGGGGTCGGCACGGCGGAGGAGATCCTGTACATCCTGGGCATCCTGCTCCATCCGGACAACGCGAGGCTGCCTTTCCCGCTGGTGTTCACCGGACCGCGGAGCGCCGAGCAGTATTTCCTGCGCATCGACCGCTTCATCACCCAGACCCTCGGCGAGGAGGCGCGCAAGCGCTACCGCATCATCATCGACGATCCGGAGGCGGTAGCCCGCACCATCAATGCGGGCATTGCCGAGGTGCGTGATTTCCGCAAGGAGATGCGCGACGCCTACTACTTCAACTGGCTGCTCAAGATCGAGCATGAGTTCCAGCAGCCCTTCCGGCCGACCCATGAGCGGATGCGCAACCTGACCCTGCATCGCCGCCAGCCCACCCACCTGCTGGCCGCCAACCTGCGGCGGGCCTTCTCGGGCGTGGTGGCGGGCAATGTGAAGGACGAGGGGATCCGCGAGATCGAGAAGCACGGCCCCTTCGAGATCCAGGGGGAGCCCGAGATCATGGGGCCGATGGACGAGTTGATGGCGTCCTTCGTCGCCCAGGGGCGCATGAAGCTGCCGGGCAAGACCTACAACCCGTGCTACCGCATCGTGGCGGCCTGATCGGGGCCGCTTTACCCCGTAGGGGCGGCTTCAGCCGCCCATCGCGCGTGGATCGGCCTCCGCGGGCGGCTGAAGCCGCCCCTACAGAGGACGGTGATCACGGGCCTGCCAGCGATTCGAGCGTGAAGGGCGGCTGAAGCCGCCCCTACAAAGTGCGCAGGTCGCCGTCCACGGACTGGCCGAAGCGGTCGCTGAGCAGGTGGTCGGTCAGTCGTCTGGCCGCGGCGGCCGGAGCGGTCAGTTGGCCGTCGGCCTTGAGGGCGGCGAAGCGGGCCTGTTGTGGAAAGGCGCTGGCGTCGCTGGCGCGTACTTCAGCCTGCATGTCGGTATCGATCACGCCGGGTGCCAGGCTGGCGATGCGCAGGCCGGGGAGCTGCTCCAGGGCGACCGCCCGGGCATGCTGGTCGAGGCCGGCCTTGGTGGCACCGTACACGCTCCAGCCGGCGTAGGGGTTGCGGGCCGCGCCGCTGGAGATGTGCACGATGCGCCGGTCGGGGCAGTGGGCGGTGGCGCCCACAAAGGCGTCGGCGAGGATCAGCGGCGCTCCCAGATTGACGGACAGGGCCTGCGCGATGGCGGCGGCGCCCTGCGCGCCCAGCGGCGCCACCGGCTGCAACAGCCCGGCGTTGTTGATCAGCAGTGCCTGGTCGGCATCGGCCAGGAAGTCGTCCAGCTGCCCGCTCGCCAGCCAGGCCTGCAGGGCACCGGGCTCGGCGAGATCGAGCCGCTGCTCGCTGAAATGCCGGGGAAACTCGTGGGTGAGGGCGGCGTTGCCGCTGCGGCCCAGGCCCAGCAGGTGGTGGCCGCGGGCCAGCAGGTCACGGGCGAGGGCTTCGCCAAGGCCCCGGCTATGGCCGGTCAGGAGGGTCTTGATGATCATCGTGGCGGGTTGGAGTGGATGCCGGATGACTTTACATCAATTCGCAGGCATCACCAGGCGGCGGAATTCGGAGGGAGGGATCGGACGGGAGAACAGGTAGCCCTGGCCCAGGGTGCAGCCGAGCTCGGTGAGGATGCGTCGCTGCTCGTCAGATTCGATCCCTTCCGCCACAGTGATCAGCGACATGTCCCGGGCGATGCTCGAGATCGCCCGCACCAAGGTCATGTCGTCATGGCTGCGGGCCAGCTCGGAGACGAAGGAGCGATCGATCTTGAGCACGTCGAAGCGGAAGTTCTTGAGGTAGGACAGGCTCGAATAGCCGGTACCGAAGTCATCCAGCGACAGCTTCACGCCCATGTCGGTCAGGCTGCGCAAGGTCGCCCGGATCTGGGCGTCGGGGTCGAGGAAGACGCTCTCGGTGACTTCGATCTCCAGCCGTCCTGGCGTCATGTGGTGGCGCGCCAGAATGCTCTCGACGCCGTCCACGAAGGAGGGGCGGCGCAGCTGCGGAACCGCCACATTGACGGCCATGCGGATCCCGGTGGCGCCCTCCGCGTCCCACTGGGCGAGCTGGCGGCAGGCCTCGTCGAGGACCCACAACCCGATCGGATGGATCATCCCGGTCTCTTCCGCCACGGGGATGAAGCGATCGGGGGGAATGGGCGCGCCGTCCGCCGGATACCAGCGCAGCAGGGCTTCGCAGCCGACGATGCAGCCGGTGCCGAGATCGACCTGCGGCTGGTAGTGGATCTGCAACTCTTCCCGCTCGAGGGCGTGGCGGAGGCCGTTCTCGATGCGCAGCCGGTCTGTGACCCACTGATTGAGTTCCGGCGTGAAGAACTGGAAGTTGTTCCGCCCGGAGCTCTTGGCGTGATACATCGCCGCGTCGGCGTTCTTGAGCAGGGATTCGTTGTCATTCCCGTTGTCCGGGTAGATGGCAATACCGATGCTCGGCGTCAGCTGCAATTCGTGATCATCGATCTGGTAGGGGCGGCCCAGCGAGGCCAGGATCTTCTGGGCGGTCGGCATGGCGTTGCCGGCATGCTCCAGACTGGTCACCAGCACCACGAATTCATCACCCCCGAGACGGCTGACGGTATCGCTCTCACGCACGATCAGGCACAGGCGTGAAGCGACCTCCTGCAGGATGCGGTCGCCCATGGCGTGGCCGAGGGAGTCGTTGATGTTCTTGAAGCGATCGAGGTCGATGAAAAGGATGGCCAGCTTGTCGCCGTTGCGGCGTGCCAGGGCGATGGCCTGGGAGAGCCGGTCTGTCAGCAGGGCGCGATTGGGCAGTTGGGTCAGCGTATCGAACTCGGCCAGGTGGCGGATCCGGCTCTCGGCTTCCTTGCGTTCGCTGATGTCTAGGAAGGTCCCGACGTAGTGACGGACCTCCCCATCCGGGCCGCGCACGGTGCCGATGCTGATCTGCTCCGGATAGACGTGGCCGTCCTTGCGCCGGTTGTAGATTTCACCCGACCATGAGCCGGTCTCCCGGATCTCGGTCCACATCGCTTCGTAGAACTCCGGGGCGTGGTAGCCGGAGCGCAGGACCCCCGGGCTGCGGCCCAGCACATCCTCGGGGCTGAAGCCCGTGATCAGGGTGAAGGCCGGGTTGACCGCCAGGATGCGTGTCTCAGGGTCGGTGATGATGATCCCCTCGCGGCTGGTGTCGAACACATGACCGGCCAGGCGAAGCTCGCCCGCCTGCTTCTCGAGGGTGCGTGTGTGGGCGTCGAGCCGGGCGTGATAGGCCCGGAACAGCGAGGACATCCAGCGGGAGAACAGCAGTGACGCCCCCACCGCCAGGGCCGCCGCGATCACCGTCATACCGATGAACTGGGGCATGCGGAGACGCAACGCGGCCGCTGCGGAGTCCTTTTCCGAAGCCAGGGCAGCCTGCATCTCCTCATTGACGAGGCTGGCCACCACGATGATTTTCCAGGGGGGGTAGGGCTCCACCAGGGCCGTACGCGTGTCGTGGCCTTCAGCCGAGTTGCCGGGCCAGGGAAGCTCAGTGACTCCGCCGCCGGCGCGGCCCAGCGAGAGCAGTTGTTGCAGGCTTGCCCTGTCCTGCGGGGCGGTCATCGAGTCCGCGGTGGAATGCCCTGCATCTGCTCCCCGGGGTGGGGTCAGCATGCGGCCATCGTCACTCATCACCATGAACCGCCCGGTGTCTCCGAAGGACCATGCGCGCAGCCTGTCCAGGCCTTCCTGGAGGCGGGCCTCCTCCCATTTGTACAGATAGTCGCCCGTGCCGATGACCCAGCCATAGGGCTCGAAGAGGCGCGCGAATGCGAGCTTGTCGGACATCTTGCGGGGGTCGTCGGGGGAGTACCAGCGATAGCGCGAGAGCCCTCCTGCGGTGTCGCTGCGTGCCGCATCGATGAGGCCACGCATGATGTAATGCCCCCGGTCATCCCGGTTGTCCCACAGGGAGCTCCCCTCCAGGGCCGGTGCGATGGGCAGCAGGATGCAGGTGCCTTGCAGGTCATCCACGAAGAAATAACCACGCCCGTCGAAGAAGCGCTGCGGGCGCAGCGCCTCGATGATCAGGCGCTTCACATCGGCCGCGGGGCGACGACCATGCTCGCGATCGTAGATACCCTGGGCGGTCTGCACGGCCATATTGACCTTTTCCTGCAATGCCTCCTTCAGGACCGTCTCGGTTCGAGAGTGCACGAAGTCCAGGTAGCCGATGGCGGCTGCCATCTCGGTGCGCAACCTTTCCTGCTTCTTGAGCTCGAAGCCCTTCTCGAGGCGCTGGATAACCTGCAGGTGCTCCCCCTGAGCCATCCACATGAAGCCTCCTCCCAGGGAAAGGGCGAGGGCGAGGACGACGATCAGGGTGCCCAGCAGGTGATAGCGGGGCAGGGTTTGATCGGTGATGGACAGTTTCATCAGGCTTAGGGCGCAGGGGCTAGGCGTCCCGGGGGCGCATGCGTGTGTTGTGTTACGGCGGGCCTTTCTAGCACTAAAGGGATCTTTCGTCACGATTTGTGACGCAAATCACTCTGTATGTGTGAGGTGCCGTGGGGCGGACGGGGCTTTCGATGGGGCTGCGCACTGGGAGATCGCATCTAGAATTCAAGTCGCTGTGGGTCCTTGACGTTAAAATATGTTGCTGCCCGATTCCCCATGGGCGCATCCGACCCTCCATCCCTGGTTCTGCCCATGTCCGCCGACCCCTTCCAGATTCCCATTGATGAACGCCGACGGCTGTTTGCCCCGATCGTCGCCGTCGGTGTGGCGCTGGTCGTGCTGGTCTGGGCGTCGGTGGTCTACAAGACGCAGGTGGATGAGGAAATGGTCATCCGCTCGATCAACACCGCCAATCTGAACCTCGCCCGGGCCTTTGAGGAACACACTGTCCGTACCATCAAGAGCGCGGATCAGGCCGTGCTGTTCCTGAAGTACCAGTACGAGAAGCTGGGTCCGGGGATGAATATCGCCGACTATGTGCGGCAAGGGACCATCATCAACAGCTTCTTCAACCAGATCGGCGTCATCGACGAGAAGGGGATGTACATCCTCAGCAACCTGCCCGGCCACACATCGCAGGATCTCTCGGACCGTGAGCATTTCCGGGTGCACCGTGCGGCGGACACCGATGCGCTCTACATCAGCAAGCCTGTGCTGGGGCGCGTCTCGGGAAAGTGGTCCATCCAGCTGACACGGCGCATCAACAAGCCCGATGGCAGTTTTGGCGGTGTCGTCGTGGTGTCGATGGACCCGCACTATTTTTCGGAGTTTTACCGTGGGGTCGACCTGGGGCGCAGCGGTGTGGTGAGTCTGGTCGGGCGTGATGGCATCGTACGGGCGCGCCGGGCGGGGGAGAACATCGACGTGGGGCAGGACCTGTCGGGCACGCCGTTGATGAGCCTGGGGGCGAAGGCGGCTTCGGGACACTACCACTATGCCAGCAAGGCCGACGGGGTGCGCCGCTTCTACAGTTTCCGGGCGTTCCAGGAGTACCCGCTGCTGGTGACGGTTGGCGTCGGCGAGGATGAAGCCCTCGGGGAGTTTCATCAGCGCCGCACGGGGTATATGGTCTATGCCGGTGTGATGACTCTGATGATCGTTGTCTTCGGTGCCCTGGCAGTCCGCATGCTGGATCGTCAGTACCGCGTGTCGGCGGCGCTGCGGGAGAGTCAGGCGAAGGCCGAGGAGGCCAACCGGATGAAGTCCGAGTTTCTGGCGTCCATGTCCCACGAGCTGCGCACGCCCCTCAACGGGATCATGGGTTATGCGGAGTTTCTCCGCGACAGCAGTACCGATACGCCGCGCGAGTTCGCGGGGATCATCCTGGAGAGCAGCCAGCACTTGCTGCAATTGGTCAATTCCATCCTGGACCTGGCCAAGGTCGAAGCCGGCCAGATGGTGCTGGAGCTGCGGGAGGTGCCCTTGCGACCCCTGCTGGAGCGGATCATCCAGAGCCAGCGACCGCTGGCTCTGGAAAAGGGGCTGATGCTGGCCTGTGAGGTGGCGGACGATGTTCCGGAGACCGTGCGCACTGATTCGACCCGCCTGTCGCAGGTGCTGATCAATCTGGTTGACAATGCCATCAAGTTCACCGACGAGGGACGCGTGGAGGTGAGCGTCTCGAGGAGCAGGGCAGGTCTGCAGTTGAGGGTGGTCGATACCGGCTGCGGGATCGCCGAGGACATGCAGGCCCACGTCTTCGAGCGATTCCGTCAGGTGGAGAGTTTCCTCACCCGCCGGCACGCCGGAACCGGCCTGGGCCTGGCCTTGGTCAAGGAACTGACCGCGCTGATGGGGGGTAATGTGATCCTGCATTCGACGCCCGGAAAGGGCAGTGAATTCGTCGTCAATCTTCCCCTGGATCTCCAGGAGCACACCGCGTGAGCGCCATGAAAGTCCTGATCGTCGATGACCACAAGATCAACCGGACCTTGCCGGCCGTGCTCCTCGCTCAAGCCGGCTGCGAAGTCCACGAGGTCGAATCCGGTGAAGCGGCACTGGCCTTTGTCGAGAGCCATGCCGTGGATGTGCTGCTGCTGGACGTCAGCATGCCAGGCATCAGTGGCTCGGAGGTGTGCCGGCGCCTGAGGGCCCGCCCGGACATGGCGAGCCTGCGCATCGTCGCCTATACCGCCCACGCGATGCCGGGTGAGCGCGAGCAGATTCTCGCCGCTGGCTTCGACGAGATCCTGGTCAAGCCCATCAACCGCCAGGGCTTGCTGCAGTCGGTCGGCCTGCCGGTCTAGGCCGGCAGGCTTCGGCCGGGCTCAGACGCCCTTCAGCCCGTTCGCCTGGGAACGCCCGGGGGCGGGCTTGCCCTTGCGGGCGCGCTTGCCGAGCCAGGGCTCCCAGTCCTTGGCGGGGATCGAGACCTCCACCGGCTTGCCGACCCTTGTGGCGGCCAGCAAGGTGAGGGATTCGCGGGCCACGCAGACGGTGCTCAGTTGCTCGCCCTCGTCCATGCCCATGATGATCACGCCCCGGCCGCCGCCGGAGAGCTCCTTCATCTGTTCCAGCGGGAAGACCAGCAGGCGCCCGCTGGTGGACAGGGCCGCCAGATGCAGCCCCTCGCCGTCGTCGAAGAGGACGGGCGGCAGCTGGCGTCCGCCTTCGTCCACCGTGACAAACTGCTTGCCGGCCCGCTTGGTGGCGCTCATGTCGCCCAGGCGGCACAGGAAGCCGTAGCCGTCGGCGCTGCTCAGCAGGACCCGCTTGTCGGCCGGGCCGGCCAGCACGTGGGCCACCTTGCTGCCGCTCGGCAGCTCGATCAGCGAGGCCAGGGGCACGCCGTTGCCCCGGCCATCGGGCAGGGCCGAGACGGCGACGGTGAGGGCCCGCCCGCCGTCGCTCAGCACGATCAGGGCATCCACGCTGCGGCATTCGAAGGCGCTGCCCAGGCGGTCCCCATCCTTGAAGCTGACGTTCTCGAGATCGACGCCGTGCCCGCTGCGGCAGCGGACCCAGCCTTTCTCCGAGACGATCACGGTGACCGGCTCATCCACCACGGTCTGGCTGATGCCGGCGCGGGCGGCTTCTTCCACCAGGGTGCGGCGGGCGTCGCCGTACTTGTCGGCGTCGGCCTTGATCTCCTTGATCACCAGGCGGCGCAGCTTGCCGTCGCTGGCCAGCAGGGATTCGAGCTCGTCCTTCTCGCCGCGCAGCTCGGCCAGTTCGCGCTCGATCTTGATGCCTTCGAGGCGGGCCAGCTGACGCAGGCGGATCTCCAGGATGTCCTCGGCCTGGCGATCAGACAGGTCGAAGCGGGCGATCAGGGCCGGCTTGGGCTCGTCCGACTCGCGGATGATGCGGATCACCTCATCGATGTTCAGGAAGACGATGTGGCGGCCTTCCAGGATGTGGATGCGGTCGTTCACCTGGCCCAGGCGGTGGGTCGTGCGCCGACGCACCGTGGTGACCCGGAAGCGGCCCCACTCGTGGAGGATGTCGGCCAGGTTCTTCTGCCCCGGCCGGCCGTCCAGGCCGATCATCACCAGGTTGATCGACGAGGAGCTTTCCAGGCTGGTGTGGGCGAGCAGCAGGTTGGCGAACTCGGTCACATCCTGGTTGCGGCTCTTCGGCTCGAACACCAGGCGTACCGGTGCGTCCTTGCCCGATTCGTCACGCACCCGATCGAGTGCGGCGAGCATCAGGGCCTTGAGCTGAGCCTGGTCGGCATCGATGGACTTCTTGCCGGCCTTGGGCTGCGGGTTGGTCAGGGTTTCGATCTCGAACAGGACCTTCTGGGCCGACACGCCCGGCGGCAGCTCGGTGATCACCAGCTGCCACTGGCCGCGGGCCAGATCCTCGATCACCCAGCGGGCACGCAGCTTGAGGCTGCCGCGGCCGGTCTCGTAGGCCTGGCGGATGTCTGCCGCCGGCGAGATGATCTGTCCGCCGCCGGGGAAGTCCGGGCCGGCGATGTGGGTCATCAGATCGGCGACGCTGGCTTCCGGGTGCTCGATGGCGTGGATGGCCGCGGCGGCCACTTCCCGCAGGTTGTGGGACGGGATCTCGGTGGCCATGCCGACGGCGATGCCCGAGGCGCCGTTGAGCAGCACGAAGGGCAGGCGGGCGGGCAGCAGCTGGGGTTCTTCGAAGGCTCCGTCGTAGTTGGGGCGGAAGTCCACGGTGCCCCGGTCGATCTCCGACAGCAGCAGCTCGGCGATGGGCGTCAGGCGGCATTCGGTGTAACGCATGGCCGCTGCGGAGTCGCCGTCGCGGGAGCCGAAGTTGCCCTGGCCATCCACCAGCGGATAGCGCAGGGAGAAGTCCTGCGCCACCCGCACCATCGCGTCATAGACGCTGGAGTCGCCGTGGGGGTGGTACTTACCGATCACGTCGCCGACCACCCGGGCCGACTTGACGTGCTTGGAGCCCGGTGACAGGCGCATCTCGTTCATGGCGTAGAGGATGCGGCGCTGCACCGGCTTGAGGCCGTCCTCCACCTGGGGCAGGGCGCGAGCCTTGACCACGCTCATGGCGTAGGCCAGGTAGGCCCGCTCGGCGTAGAGGTCGAGGGGCAGGGCGTCGTCACTGCCCAGCAGCAGGGTGGGCGGTGGTGGGGCTGGGGGAGCGGCGTCGTCGGAAGCCGGGGAGTCGAAGAGGTCCGGGGTGTCGTTCATGGTGAGGCGTTTGCTGTGAAAGTGGCGCAGGCCGGTACGGGGGCAGACCGTGCCGGCGCGCCGGAATGACTAGCGGCAGGCCAGACGGAAGGCATTGCGGATGCCTTCTTCATCCAGGCGGCGGCCGATGAGGACCAGGGTCGTGTGGCGTGGCTCGTCCTGCGCCCAGGGAGCGCCGTAGTCCGAGCCGCTGAGGCGGTGGACGCCCTGCAGGATCACCTTCCGGTCGTCGCCGCGCAGCGCCAGCACGCCCTTGTAGCGGAGCAGGGCCGGGCCCTGACGCAGCAGGAGCTCCTCGACGAAGCCGGCCATCAGGGCCGAATCCACATCGCCAGGGTGTTGCAGCACGAAGGATGCGATGTCGTCGTCGTGGCGGTAGAAGCCTCCCGCGCTGCCCCCGCCACGGCGGAGTCCGGCCGGGGTGTCGCTGGACAGGAAGGCGGGCAGTTGCTCCATGACCTCGTCCAGGCGGAAGGCGTCCAGGTTGAACAGGGCGGTGACCGCCGACGCCTCGGTGGGGACCGGCACGGCCGGCACGCGGATGTTGATGCGCTGCAGGCGCTGCTGCACCGTGGCCAGGGCGTCGTCGTCGAGGCCCTCGGTCTTGCTCAGCAGGATCCGGTCGGCAAAGCCCACCTGGGCTGCCGCGACCCGGTGTTCGTTGAGCTGGGTGTGGGCGTGGACGGCGTCCACCACCGCGATGATGCCGTCGAGCGCGTAACGCCCGGCCACGCCTTCGTCCACGAAGAAGGACTGGGCCACCGGGGCCGGATCGGCCAGACCGGTGGTTTCCACGACCAGGTGGTCGAAGGCCAACTCGCCCGTGTCGCGGCGATCGGCCAGATCGGCCAGGGCGTTGGACAGTTCGCCGCGCACGCTGCAGCAGATGCAGCCGTCAGTGAGCTCGACGACCTCCACCGCAGGCGAGCCGGCGATCAGGCCGCCGTCGATGCCCACGCTGCCGAATTCGTTCTCGAGCACGGCCACCTTGCGTTCCGGGTGGGTGGCCAGGTAGCGGTTGAGCAGGGTGGTCTTGCCCGCACCGAGAAAGCCGGTGAGGATGGTCGCGCGGATCGGTGGCCGCGGAATCGCGAGGGGGTTGCTGTTGGATGCGCTCATCGCTCAGACGTCGGCTTCCACCGAGTCGCCCTTTTCCTCCATCCAGGCCCGACGGCCGGAGGCTTCGCCCTTGCCCATCAGCATGGTGAACATGCGGCGGGTCTCCTCGAAGGCGTCGCTGCGCACATGCACTGGCAGCACGCGGCGGGTGGCCGGGTCCATGGTGGTCTCGCGGAGCTGGTCGGGGTTCATCTCACCGAGGCCCTTGAATCGGCCGACCTCGATGTGCTCGGGCTTGACGCCTTCATGGACCAGCCGGTCGCGCAGGGTGTTGAGCTCCTGGTCGTCGAGGGCATAGAGCCGGCGCGGCGGGCGCTTCTTGCCCTGGGCCGGTACGTCCAGGCGGTACAGCGGCGGCTGGGCCACGTAGATGTGGCCGCGCTCGATCAGCTTGGGGAAGTGGCGGAAGAACAGGGTCAGCAGCAGGGTCTGGATGTGGGAACCGTCCACGTCCGCATCGGACATGATGATCAGCTTGCCGTAGCGCAGCTCGGAGAGGTCCGGCTCGGCGTCCGGGGTGTGGGGCTCCACCCCGAGCGCCACCGCGATGTCGTGGATCTCGGCGTTGGCGAAGAGGCGGTCCTTGTCCACTTCCCAGGCGTTCTGGACCTTGCCGCGCAGGGGCAGGATGGCCTGGGTATCCTTGTCCCGGGCCATCTTGGCGCTGCCGCCGGCCGAGTCGCCCTCGACCAGGAAGAGTTCGTTGCGCTCGATGTCCTCGGATTCGCAGTCGGACAGCTTGCCGGGCAGCACGGCCACCCCGGACGACTTCCGCTTCTCGACCTTCTGGGCGGCACGGGCCCGCGCCTGGGCGGCCTTGATGGCCAGCTCGGCGAGCTTCTTGCCGTAATCCACGTGTTCGTTGAGCCACAGCTCGAAGGGGTCGCGGACCATCCGCGAGACCAGCTGCACGGCGTCGCGGCTGTTCAGGCGCTCCTTGGTCTGGCCCTGGAAGCTCGGGTCGAGGACCCGCGCCGAGAGCAGGAAGGAGGCGCGGCCGAAGGCGTCGTCGGCGGTCAGCTTGACGCCCTTGGGCAGCAGGGCGTGGTGGTCGATGAAGTTCTTGATGGCGGTGAACACGCCGTCCCGCAGGCCTGCCTCGTGGGTGCCACCGGCGGGGGTGGGGATCAGGTTGACGTAGGACTCGCGCACCGGGGCGCCCTCGGCGGTCCAGGCCACGGCCCAGGAGGCGCCTTCGCCGGTGGCGAAGGTGTCATCGCCCTTGGCGGCGTATTTCTCGCCGCTGAACAGAGGGATCAGCGGTTCGTCGCTGAGGGCTTCGGACAGGTAGCCACGCATGCCGTGCTCAAACAGCCAGCTGCGGGTGTCGCCGCCCTCGATGCTGAGGCTCACCTCGAGGCCCGGCATCAGTACGGCCTTGGAGCGCAGCAGGCGCTCCAGCTCGCCGCGGGGCAGGTCGGCTGCGTCGAAGTACTTGGCGTCGGGCCAGGCGCGCACCGTGGTACCGCTGGCCTTCTTGGGTGCGTCGCCGACGCGGACCAGGGGCTCGATCACCTCGCCCGCGGCAAAGACCAGGCGATGCCGGCCGCCGTCGCGCACCACTTCCACCTCGAGGCGGTGGGACAGGGCATTGGTGACCGACACGCCGACGCCGTGCAGGCCGCCGGAGAAGCGGTAGGCGGAGTCGTCGTCGGTCTTGTTGAACTTGCCGCCGGCGTGCAGGCGGGTGAACACGACCTCGACGGTGGATACGCCTTCGACCGGATGGATCTCCACCGGGATGCCGCGACCGTCGTCGGACACGCTGACCGAGCCATCCAGGTGCAGGGTCACGCCGATCTTGCGGCAGAAGCCGGCCATCGCCTCATCGGCCGCGTTGTCGATGACTTCCTGGACGACGTGGAGGGGGTTCTCCGTCCGGGTGTACATGCCCGGGCGTTGCTTGACCGGCTCGAGGCCCTTGAGGACGGTGATGGAGTCGGCGTTATAGGTTTTCTGGGTCATGCTGGGGGTGTTTTTCCGGCGGGGGTTTCAAGCGGTGCGGACTATACCGCGCCGGTGGTGCCGCGGGCGAGGGGCTTTCAGCGGCGGATGGCGCTGCGGCCCGCGTTTTCACTGGTCTGGTGGGCAATCCGCTCGAGCAGGGCGTTGGCTGCCCGCGCGCCGGGGGAATCCCCCGCTGCCTGACGCCAGGCCAGGCGGACTGTGCCGGTGCGGCCTGCCAGGGTGTAGATGGCCATGGACAGAGGGCACTGGGCAATATTGGCGGGGTTCTCGAGGGCAAGCTGCCAGGCAATGCGTGCGCTGCAGAAATGCAGGACTTCAGCTTCCTCATAGACCGGTTCCCGATGGTCGAGGGCCGGGCCGGTGCGGGCCAGCATGTCACCGAACTGGCTGGGCGGCGCGGGCACCAGGCCTTCGGTCTCGATCGCATCCACCAGGGCCTCCCGCGCGTCGGCATAACGGGCGGGCTGGATCTCGAGCTCACGGAGACCCTCCGCGCATGCCTGAGGGGGGCACAGCAGGGGCGCCAGGAGCATGATGAAGAGGGCTGGCAAGCTTTTCATGGGTGGGGCGTGGGGCGCGGGGAGTACCAGGCGGAAAGGCGCCACGATACTCCCCCTGTCAGGGTCAGCCTACCCGGATCACGATCTTGCCGAAATGGGCGCCCTGCTCCATGTGGGCCAGGGCCGCAGGGACTTCGTCAAAGCTGAACTGCCTGTCGATCACGGGGCGGATGCGATTTTCGACAATGGCCTGGAGCATGTCGGCGAACATCTGACGACTGCCGACAAAGATGCCGTGAATGGCGGCGAGGCGGGGGATCAGCATCATCGGATTGGCGGCCCCGGCCAGTCCGGTGAGCACCCCGATGTAGGCGATGCGGCCGCCCGTGCGTACGCTCAGAAGGGAGCGCTCCAGGGTGCCCGGGCCACCGACTTCCACCACCACGTCCACCCCGCGGCCGTCGGTAAGGCGCAGCGCCTCGTCCTGCCATTCGGGGGTGTTGCGGTAGTTGATGCCGTGGTCGGCGCCGAGTTGAAGCGCGTGGGCGAGCTTCTCATCGCTGCTGGAGGTGATGATCACCTTCGCACCGGCCGCCTTGGCGAACTGCAGGGCAAAGATGGAGACGCCGCCCGTGCCCTGCAGCAGCACGGTCTGGCCGGGCCTCAGCGGGCCGGCCTCGAACAGGGCGTGCCAGGCGGTCAGGGCTGCGCAGGGCAGGGTGGCCGCCTCCTCGAAGCTCAGGCTGTCGGGTATGCGGATCAGGCCGGATGCGTCGGTGACAAAGTGGGGCGTCAGCACGCCCGGGCCTTCTGCACCCAGCGCCCCGGAAATTGCCTTGGCGTCGGCCTGGCCAGCCTGCCAGTGGGGGAAGAACAGGCTGGCTACCCGATCGCCAACGCGCAGATCCTTGACCTCCTCGCCGACCGCGATCACCTCGCCAGCGCCGTCCGAGCAGGGCACGAGGCCATTTTCGATGGGGCAGAAGTAGGTATTGCGGGACACCAGCAGATCCCGGTAATTGAGGGACACCGCCTTGATGGCGACCGCGACCTGGCGCGGACCCAGCGGCGAAGGCTGGAAGTCCCTCAACTGGAACGGCGGGGTGTCGTCGGCTAGGTGTACTTCGTAGCGCTGCATGGTTCTCTCCTGGGTTGGGGTGCCCTGGGGTGGGCGGTCGTGGCCGGCTCGGTGTCCGGTCTGTGTGGGAAATCGATCGGAGGATAAGCTGTTTGGGCGAAGTCGCTGTGACGGGTCGGGTTTTTACCTAAAAAAACGGCGCCCCGAAGGGCGCCAGAAGGAGGGAGAAACACAACAGGTTGCGGTTCGCGGACGCACCGGACGTCCGCGGAAACTGCGTCGCCCCGGAGGGCATTGCCAATCAGAAGAACAGGATGGCGCCAGCGGACAGGGTGCGGTTCTTGGTCTCGCTGTCATCCACGGTGCTGGTGATCTTTTCCTGGTTCAGTTCGCCGACCAGGGTCACGAACTTGTTCAGGCTGTGATAGACACCCAGGGTGTAGGCCTTGTTCTTGCGCTCGTTACCTTGACCCAGGGCGCCGTCGTTGTCCTTGTTCTGGCCGAAGTTGATGCCGAACTTGGTCTTGTTGAGCTGGTAGGTGCCTTGCAGGAAGTAGCCCTTGGAGTCGGTCTTGTTGCCGAGGCCATCGCTGCCGCCGAAGAACTGGGCGCCCACGGTGGAGAGACCCAGGCCCTTGCCGGAGAAGGCGTAGGCAACAGCGCCGAAGTTACCGGCGTTGGCCTTGGCACCGACTTCATAACCGGTGGCGGTGAAGCTCTTGTCCGGGTTGGCGCCTACGCCGTTGCAGTTGGAGCCCTTGGAGCAGCTGGTGCTCTGGGTCACGAGGCCGCCCCACACCTTGCCGGGCATGTCGCCCTTCCAGTCGTAGTCAACCTTGGCCTGGAAGCCCGGGGTCTTGGTCTGGTCGCCAGCGAAGGAGCTGGGCTGGAAGATGCCGCCAGAAGCCTGCAGGCCGTTGTAGTTGGGGGTGGTGTAGGTGATCTGGGCCTGGAAGCCGGTGTACATGTAACCGTGGCCGATCATGCCGAAGGTGGTGTTGAACGGGATGCCGGCGTTGGAGGTGCCGCCGACGCCCAGCAGGGTCATGTCGGACAGGATGATGTTCTGGCCGAAGAGGCCGATGTCACGGCCGAACTTCAGGGTGCCCCATTCGTTGTTGCCGAACTGGAAGTACACATTGCGCACGTCGATCTGGCTGTAGGGGCTGCTGGCACCCGGGATGCCACCGGCGCCGGTACCCACGGTGGACGGCAGGCCGACCACGGAAGAAGAGTCGTTGATGCCGGGGGCGAAGCTGAAGTGGGCCTTGACGTCCTGGTCGGCGACCTTGCTCGTCATCACGAAGTTGATCCAGCCCGGCAGCAGACCGTTGGTCAGGGCGCTGTTCTGGGTCTTGGTTTCCGGGCCGCCGGCCACGGTGGTCTTGGATTCGCGATTGACGTAGAAGCCGTTGATCGTGCCGTTGATGTCGAGGGTCACGTCATCCTTGGTGAAGCTGACGGCCTGGGCACCGCCGGCTGCAGCGGCGAGGCAGGCGAGGGCGACGGATTGGGCAAGAAGGTTCTTCTTCATAACGATTGTCTCCGGAATTTTGTCGTTGATGTCACCAGCGAGGCGCGGGCTATAGGTGCGCCGCTACCTCGTTCCTCCCTTGGTCGCATTTCCTGTGAAACACGCCGTTACGGAGCGCAATCACTTCAGCGAGCGCTGTGCCAGATGCCCGGAAAAATCGTGCAATTTGCCCGTTGATGGGAATAAGTTACGGTTTTTAATGAAGAAAAATTTTCTATCCGTGTCTGGGTGGTACAGGACGGGGGTTGTGCTGTTGTTCAGGAAATGAGCAGTTGCCCGCGCCGCAGGCGAGCGTGCTGATGCAATCCGTGACAGGGAATGGAGCATGCTGGAGCGCAACATGCGTCCGCTTGCCCGGCTGCCGGCAGGGCGGCGGGGGCTGCTAAAATCCGCTTCCAGACTTTCACTCACCGGGCTGGCCGCCCGCTCCCGCCATGGATTTCCGCTCCAAGCTCGCTGCCGTGTGGCAGCGCCACGATTCCCTTCTCTGCGTCGGTCTCGATCCGGACGTCGCCCGCTTCCCCGCCCATCTCAAGGGGCGCCCGGACAGCGTGCTGGCCTTCTGCAAGGGCATCGTCGATGCCACTGCGGACCTGGCCTGTGCCTTCAAGCCGCAGATTGCCTACTTCGCCGCAGCAGGTGCCGAAGATCAGCTGCAGGACCTGATCGCCTACATCCACGAGCGTCACCCGGCGGTGCCGGTGGTGCTGGACGCGAAGCGTGGCGATATCGGCGCCACCGCCCAGCAGTACGCCCGGGAGGCCTTCGAGCGCTTCAAGGCCGATGCCCTGACGGTCAATCCCTACATGGGCTTCGACTCCGTCGAGCCGTACCTGGAGCATTCGGACAAGGGCCTGATCGTGCTGTGCCGCACCTCCAATCCGGGCGGCTCCGACCTGCAGAACCTCAACATGGAAGGCGGGCGCAAGCTCTACCAGCACGTGGCGGCGCTGGTGGCCGGGCCGTGGAACGTGCACGGGCAGAATGCGCTGGTGGTGGGGGCCACCTTCCCGCAGGAGCTGGCGGACGTGCGCTCCATCGTGGGCGACCTGCCCCTGCTGGTGCCCGGCATCGGCGCCCAGGGCGGCGATGTGGAGGCCACGGTGAAGGCAGGCCGCAGCGCTGCGGGCACCGGACTGATGATCTCTTCGTCGCGGGCCATCCTGTATGCCGGGAAGGGTGAGGATTTCGCCGAGAAAGCCCGCGAGGTCGCCTTGGCCACCCGGAACGAGGTCAACCTCTATCGCGGTTGAACGCGGCGCAGCTCTCCCAGCGGCCAGAAAGTCAGGCATGTTGCGCCGCCGCAGAGTAGGATGGAGCCTTGTCGCGGGCCCGGACCTTGACCGGTTCGTCGCCCGCGATGGTCATTTTTTGTGCCGCATGACCCGCATTTCTGCGTCAAGGCTGCATCTCCAGGGACGCCCATGGTCAGGTTGAAGTTTTCGGTCGAGTTGAATTACGGGTTGTCGCAGCCGGGCTGTGATTTCATCTTCAACATTCATGCGGCGCATACCCGGCATCAGCAGGTTGTTACCGAGATGATGGAGCTCGGGCAGTTCCTCCTGCCCCAGGTCCATACCGACATGAGCACCGGCAACCGCTACATGCGTCTCAAGGCCGAGGCGGGTCTGCTGCGTTTGCGCTACAGCGCCACCGTTGACCTGAAGCACCACGTGGCGGCGCCCGAGACGATCGCCGAGGTGCCGGTCGGGCGCCTGCCCGCCGATGTATTGACCTATCTGTATCCAAGTCGTTACTGCCAGTCCGACCGCCTCTATGAGCTGGCCATGCGTGAGTTCGGTGCCCGGCCGCAGGGCTACGGGCGCATCCGGCGCGTCTGCGAATGGGTCCGGCAGCACGTGGCCTTCCGCTCCAACACCACCAATGCCAGCACCTCCGCCATGGACACGCTGCAGGAGCGGGTGGGGGTGTGCCGCGACTTTGCCCACCTGATGATCGCCTTGTGCCGGGCGCTCAATGTGCCCGCCCGCTTCGTGGCCGGTATCGATTACGGCGCGGATCCGGCGCTCGGGCCGAGCGATTTTCACGCCTACGTGGAAGTCTTCCTGGGCGACCGCTGGTACCTGTTCGATCCGTCCGGCACGGCCGTTCCGATGGGGCTGATGCGCTTCGGTACCGGTCGTGACGCGGCCGATGTGTCCTTCGCCACCATCTTCGGCCCGGTCACGGCCCAGCCGCCGAAAATCATCATCGAGGCGGTGGAGGATGCCGCCGCAGGCTTCGAGTTGCCCCGCCACCGCGCGGAGGCCCTGTCCACCGACGACGGCTCGGCCGTCCTGATCGGAACCCGGCTGGCCCCCGTGACCTGACTGCCGCCGCCCAGGCTGACCATTCATTATCACAAGGAGATTTCCATGAGCACCATTGACGAGATCGCCGCCCGCCACGGCTTCAGTGGCGATGCCGGCCGGGCGGCTTATGCTGCCCTGCAGTCGGGGGGCTTCAGCCAGGCCCAGTTCAACCATCCGGAATTCGGCGGCATGGGGCAGTGGATGAGCGGCGGCATGATGATGATCGGCGACATGTTCAACGAAGGCCTCAAGTGGCGCGTCGGCGCGCTGCTCACCGAGCTGTCGCAGCACCGCGAGCCGCAGCCGGCGATGGCGCCGCAGGGCAACAACTGGGGCTTCGCCCAGTGGTCCAACTGGTGGCCGGCAGAGCTGGGTTCGCCGGCCAGTTCGGGCAGTCAGAACGACATGGCCTATGCCTGGTTCCCGGCCTCGGCCCGCCTGCTGGTGAAGATCGGTGGCGACGTGTTCTCCTTCGATACGGGCAATCTGTCGATCTACGGGGTGCAGCAACAGCAGGGGGGCGGCATCGCCTCCGTGGTGTTGAACACCTCCAATGGGCCGATGGGGCTGCTCGGGCTCAATCGCGGCTGACGGCGCCTCCCGCCGTTTTTCCGGTCTTCCCGCACGGGGCCGGCACACCATGAGGGTGTGCCGGCCCCGTCTGCTTTCCGGGCCCGGGTTTCTCATGGATTTGGCATTCGTGGGCTATAACTCATGCAGGACTTGGCCCAGAGCGGCCGGCTTCGCATAAGACAAGACAAATCCGGGGAGGAAAACCATGGCACAGCCCGTCGTTATCAGTCTGGAACTGGCATCCCACCGCAGCGAGAGTCAGCCTGGCTGGGACACCGAAACCTTCGTGCTGGCCGGCGTGGCCCGGGGGAGCGTCGGCGAGACCCGGCGGCTGGAACTGCAGCCCGATGACGTGATCGAGCTGGAGCTGGACAGCGGCGAATGCCTGCTGGTGGCCGCGGAGGATGCGGGACGCTATCTGGGGGGGGGCCAAGGGCGGGGCGGGGACGCCGACCCGGTGCTGGTTGTGGGCGGTCGGCTGCGCCCGACCGGGCCACAGCTGCCGGCGACGGGCAGCCGGGATGGGCTGGGGAGCTGGGTGCTGCGGGCGCTCAAGGTGCATCGCCAGGGGCCGGCGGGGGTGACGGCGCTGGCGGCTGCCGGGGCCTTCCAGGATTACCAGCTGGGCAACCGGCGGGGACTGCAGCGCTTGAGCACCGAAAGCTGGTCGCTTGCCGCAGTGGAGCGGATGGAGGCTTCGCCGGAACCGTCCCTGCTGTTCCTGCACGGGACGGCTTCCAGCACCGAGGGCAGCTTTCGCGCCCTATGGGGCGGAAATACGTCGGAGGTGGACCTCCGGGCCCGGCTTGGCGCGCTGTATGGGGCGCGGGTCTATGGCTTTGAACACCGCTCCCTCACTGACAGCCCGGTGGCCAATGCGCTGGAACTCGCCAAGGCCCTGCCAGACGGTGCGCGGCTTCACCTGGTGAGCCACTCCCGCGGCGGCATGATCGGCGAGTTGCTGGTGCGGGGCCAGCGTCGCGGGGGAGAGCCCTTCAGTGCCGGCGACATCCAGCGTTTCGTGGATCATGGCCGGCGCACCGGGCGGCAGGGGTATGAGAAGGACGCCGCCGATCTGGCGGAACTCGGGCGTCTGCTCGCGGCCAAGCGCCTGCAGGTCGAGCGTTTCGTGCGCGTCGGGGCGACGGCCCGGGGTACCACCCTGGCCTCCGGGCGGCTGGACCGCTGGGCCAGCGTCATGCTCAACCTGCTCGGCCGGGGGATCGGCGCAATCCCCGGACTGCAGGGGGTGGCTACGGGCTACGGGCTGCTGCAGTCCTTCCTGCGCTCGGTGGTCAAGATGCGCAGCGATGCGCGCATCCTGCCCGGCCTGGAGGCCATGATGCCGGATTCGCCGCTGGTCGCGCTGCTCAACGCGCCGGATGTGGAGGTCGAGTCGCCGCTCCATGTGATCGCCGGCGATTACGAGGGCAAAGGCCTGCTGGCCTGGCTGGGGGACTGTCTGTCGGAGGCCTTCTACGGCGGAGCGACCGACCTGGTGGTGAACACGCCGTCGATGTCGGGCGGAGCGCCGCGTACGCCGGGCATCTGGGTGCAAGCCTTGAGCGGGCCGGATGTGAACCACCTGAGCTACTTCAACCGCGAGGAAAGCGCGGGCGCCTTGATCGAGGCACTGGAAGGCCGGAACAGCCGCTTCGCGCGCCAGGACGGCCCATCGCGGACGGACATCGCCCGGGGCGGGCGCAAGCCGATGCCACGGCCGGATGCGCCCATCGCGCTCATGCTGCCCGGTGTGATGGGCAGCCACCTGGCGATCGGCAGCGACCGGATCTGGTTCGATCCTTTCAGCATGGTCGCGGGGGAAATGTCTCGGCTCGGGGTCGATGCCCAGGGCGTGGAGCCCGATGGCTGGCAGGACATCTCCTACGAAGCCTTCGCCCGCCACCTGTCCTTCACCCACGAGGTGCGTCCCTTCGCTTACGACTGGCGGCTGTCCCTCTCAAAGGCGGCGGACCGCTTCGGGGTCGAACTGGACAAGGCCATGGAGACTGCCCGTCAGCGCGGCAAGCCGGTGCACATCGTGGCCCACTCCATGGGCGGGCTGGTGGCGCGTCTGGCCATGAAGGACCGCTGGGCCGCCCTCAAGGCGATCCCGGGCAGCCGCCTGATCCAGTTCGGCACGCCCAACAACGGCTCCCACAGCATCGCCGCCGTGCTGACCGGGCGTGACGCCTTCGTGCAGAAGATCGAGCGCTACTTCGACTGGCGCCACGACATGCGGGAGTTCCTGGAAATCGTCAGCCTCTTCCCCGGGGTGCTCGAGCTGCTGCCCTGGCCGGTGAAGGACGGCAAGGCCGGTGACGGCATTGATTACTTCGATCCGCAGGTGTGGCAGGACTGGGCCGCCCGGGATGCGGAGAACCAGCGCAGCCGGGATGCGGATATGCGCTTTGAACGAGCCAAGGGCGCCGGCGACGGCTGGCCGGTGCCGACCGCCGAGGCGCTGGCGCAGGCCCGCCAGACCATCCTGGCGATACAGGGGGTGGAGCTGGACCCGGCCTGCTGCCTGTATGTGGCCGGCCGGGAGCGTACGCCGGTGGCGCTACGGGTCAGCGAGGCCGGGCAGGTGGAGATCGGCTGGACCGACAGCGGCGATGGCCGGGTGGCCTGGGCCACCGGCATCCCGCCCAAGGTGCCGGTGTGGTACGTGGATGCCGCCCATGGGGATCTGCTCAACCACGAGGACGCGTTCGAAGAGTACGTCTCCATCATCCAGGCGGGGGCTTCCAGCCTGCCGACGTCACCCGTGTCGTCGCGGGGGCGGGAGGAGGTGAGCTTTGCCCCGGCTCCACTGGAGGTGCACACCCTCTACCCGACGGCGGAGGAGGTGCTGGCGTCGGCGTTGTGCAGCCGCCCCGGCAAGAGCCGGAAGGCCGGCAGCGAGGGCAGGAAAGCAGTCCAGATCCAGCTGACCCACGGCAGCCTGGCCTGCGCCGTCGCACCGCTGATCATCGGCGCCTACGACAACGACCCGGTCAAGGGCAGCGCCAGCTTCTTGGATCGTCTGCTGGGCGGCAGCCTGGGGCGCGCCCAGCGGCTCGGGCGTTATCCGGGGCGGGTGGGGGAGGCCATGGTGTTCCTGGCGCCGTCGCCCGCCACGCAGCCGGCCGGGGCGGTGGTGGTCGGGCTCGGACCGGTGGGCAGTCTGCAGCCCGGTGTGCTCACCCGGGCGCTGACCCAGGGGCTGCTGGAGTATGCGCGGGTGTGGAGCACCACCCATCCCCCCGGTAAGACGGGGGAGACGGCCGGCCTGGACCTGTCTGCCCTGCTGGTAGGGACCGGCTACGGTGGCGTACCGGTGGCGGTCGGCGTGCGCTGCCTGGCCGAGGCCCTGGTTCGGGCCGGCGAGGCGCTGCGCCAGGCCCAGGTGCCGGTGTGCTTCCAGTCCCTGCAATTGTTCGAGGAGGAGGAGTCGCGAGCCATCTCTGCGGGACTGGCTCTGCGGGAGCTGGCGGGGGATGGCAAGTTCCTGGGGGCGATCCGCTTCGATGGGCAGATCCGGTCTGGCCAAGGGAGTTACCGTGGGCGCCTGGAGGAGCAGTCGGCGGACGGCTGGCAGCGGGTGCATGTGGTCGAGGTGCCCCAGGGGGGGCTGCGCTTCACCCTGGTCACCGAGAGGGCGCGTAACGAGGTGAACGACGAGCCCGACCAGCGCCAGGCGGTGGATGGCCTGATCCGCACCGCCACCGGTGATACGTCCGACCAGCCGGGCCTGTCGCGCGCATTGTTCGAGTTGCTGGTGCCGAATGGTTTCAAGGAGGCGTTGCCGGATCTGCGCGGCCTGATCCTGGGGGTGGACCCGGTGGCGGCGGTGTATCCATGGGAGCTGATGCGGGATGAAGCCGATCGCTTCGAGACACCGCTGGTGACCCGCATCGGATTGGTCCGGCAGCTGGCCTCGACCCACGGCCGGCCGCGCGTGCCCACCGTACGTGACCTGTCGGCCCTGGTGGTGGGCGACACGGACTCGGGGTTTGCGGCCTTGCCCGGCGCCCAGCGCGAGGGGATGGCCGTCGCCACGGCGCTGCGCAACAACGGCTACCGGGTGAACTACCTGGAGCGGCCGGATGGCCAGACGGTGATGGTCAACCTGTTCGACGAGCACTACCGGGTCATTCATCTGGCGGCCCATGGCAACGTCAGCGAGACGGGGGGGCAGACCGGCATGGTGCTCGGGCCCGACACCTATCTGACCACGGCGCAGATCAGCAAGCTGCGCTGGGTACCCGAGCTGGTCTTCATCAACTGCTGCCATCTGGGCAATATGCAGGCCGATGCGCGGCCTCGCTGGGGCGAGCTGGCGGCCAACCTGGCCACCGAGTTCATCGAGATGGGCTGCCGTGCAGTGATTGCCGCCGGCTGGGCGGTGGATGACGCGGCGGCCGAGGTCTTCTCCGCCACCTTCTACCGGGAGATGCTGGCCGGCCGCCGTTTTGGTGACGCCGTCAGGCAGGCCCGGCTCGATGCCTACCGGCGCCACCCGGCCACCAACACCTGGGGGGCTTACCAGGCCTACGGCGACGAGCGTTATCGTCTGATCGGTGCGGCGGATGACGACTGGAAGGTGCCCGACTACATCCATCCTGGGCAGGCGGCGGGTGAATTGGAGCGCCTGTTCGCCCGGGCAGCTTCCGCCAGCGAGGAGGAACGCGGGATCTATCGGGGCCGCCTGGAACAGATCGAGGCGCAGGCCGTGGCGCGCTTCCCCCGTTCGGCCGAGGTCTCCGGGTGGCTGGGCAAGGTGTGGGCGGCGCTCGGCGACAAGGGAAAGGCGATTGCCGGTTATCGCGCCGCTCTGGGGGCCGAAGGCAGTGTCAGCCTGGATCTGCTCGAACAACTGGGCAACCTGGAAGTGAGGCACGGCGAGGCCTTGTGTGCCGCGGCCCGGGCTGCCGGAGTGGCTGAACCGGACGCAAAGGCGCGCCAGGCAGAGGGAGAGGCCTTGATGGCGATGGGGTGCGAACGTCTGGAGGGCGTGCTGGCCCTGGGGCGTACCGTGGAGCGCGAGTGTCTGGTGGCGTCCAGTGTCAAGCGTCGGGCGGTGGCCCTGCGTTTGAGCGGCAAGGCGCTCGACGCCGAGTTGCAGCGGGTGAGGACGCTGTATGCGGGGGCCAGCGAGCTGTCTGTCGCTCGGGACGGGGACCGGGATTACTACTCGACCCTTAATGCCCTGGATCTCGAGGTCCTGCTGGCCGCCCGTGGCCAGCTTGAGGTTTCGGAGGTTTGGCGGGACAGTAGCCTGGCGCGGTGCCGGGAGTCCGTGGCCAACGGGGCGCGCCGCTTCAGGCTCGAGCCCGGCTATTTCCACGCGCTGGCGGAAGCCGACGCGGCGCGGGTCGAGGCGATGATCGCGGTGCTGACGGATAGGCCGGACGCCGGGCTGACGTCGACCAAGGTGCTGGAGGATGTGGCCCAACGCTACCGCAGCCTGTTCGTGCGTCTTGGCTCGGCCCAGGAGCACGATTCGACCCTCAACCAGCTGGCGTGGCTGGTACGCCTGCTCCCCGCCAAGGGCAAGGGCCATGAGTTGGCTGCTGCCCTCAAGGCCCTGCAGAAGGCGATCAAGCTGGGTTGAGCGGAGCCCCCGCTGCACGTTGCCAGACAACGCAGCGGTTGTTGGCGGGCAGGCTGTTGTCTTCCAGTAGCTGCAGGCCGGCCTGGCTGGCCAGGGCGGCCACGGCCTCGAAATCGCGGATGCCCCGGGCCGGGTCGTCACTCCGCAGGGCCGCATCGAACTCGGCATTGCTGGCGCTGGTGAAGCGTCCGCCGTAGTTGAAGGGGCCGTAGACCACCAGTCGGCCAGCCGGCGCGAGGACCTGCGTCAGCCGCGCGAACAGCTGCTCGACCTGGGGCCAGCCCATGATGTGCAGGGTATTGGAGGTGAACACCGCGTCGAAGGGGCCCTCCGGCCACGGGCCTGATACATCCAGAGGCAGCGGTGGCGGGGTGTTGGGCAGGGCGGCTTCGGCCAGCCACTGGCGGATCCCGGGCAGGTAATCGGGGCGATCGCTGCACTGCCAGGCCAGATGGGGCAGGGCGCTGGCGAAGTGCACGGCGTGCTGGCCGGTGCCGGAGCCGATCTCCAGGACCCGGCGTGCGTCATGCAGATGCGCTTCCAGGACGGCCAGGATGGGGGCCTTGTTGCGGTCGCAGGCGGGGGAGTAGGGCTTGTCGATGAAGTTCATTACGTAGTGGCTGCGCGGGCTTGGTCGATGGGGACGAGGCGTTCGGCAAGGCACTGGGCCAGGGCCTCGCGGGCTGGCTGGCGGCTGCGGGCGCGGTGCCACACCATGATGGTGAGGGCCTCGGCGATGTCTGGCGGTACCGGGTGGAGTCGCAGGGTAGCCTGTGCAGGGTCCGGGCCGGTGAGATGGTCGCCGATGATGATCCGCGGCACCAGGCTGACCCCCATGCCGGCGGCGACGCAGCCGAGGATTGCCTCGAAGGTGCCGAACTCGCTGCTGCGGGCCACCGGTACGCCATCGCGGCGCAGCCAGTCGAGCAGGCGCTGGCGGTAACTGCATCCCTCCTTGAAGGTATAGACCTCCACCGGCCCGCGACGGGCCAGGTCTGCTGCGCTTTCGATGGGTGCCCAGTCGGCGGCGCTGATCAGTACCAGTTCTTCGAGCACCACGGGGGTGCTGTCCAGGTCGGGGTGGTTGACCGGCCCGGTCAGCAGGGCCGCGTCGAGCTGGTGGTTGAGGAGCGCTTCGATCAACACCCCGGTGTTGGCGGTGCGCAGGCGCAGCTCCACAGAGGGGTAAAGCCGCCGGAAATCGGCGATCACTTTGGGCAGGCGCGCCGCCGCGGTGGTCTCCATCGAGCCGAGGCGCAGCCGTCCCTGGGGCGACTCGCCCAGGCGCACGGCTTCCCGGGCCTCCTCGGCGAGGGACAGCAGGCGTTCGGCGTAGCCGGCGAGCAGATGGCCGGCGGGGGTGATCACCAGGCGCCGGTTGATGCGGTCGAAGAGCGGCGTGCCCAGGTTTTCTTCGAGTAGCCTCAGGCGCGTGGTGACATTGGACTGCACCGTGTGCAGCCGCTCGGCGGCCCGGGTGACGCTGCCTTCCTCGACGATGGCGCGGAACATGCGGAGGTCGGTCAATTCCATGTTCATCTCTATTGGTGATGATATGGATCGAATTAAATCATTTTTATTGCTGATTTGCGCTTGTTAGTGTGGCTCCCGTGTTCAACGGGAGATCGCATCATGTCCGCATCGAGAATCACCACTGCTTCGCAGGCCGGCGCCATACCGGTGCTTGCCGTGGCGCTGTCCGGCCTGCTGGCCCTGACCCTCGCCATGGGGGTGGGGCGTTTCGGCTTCACGGCGCTGCTGCCGCAGATGCGGGATGAAGGCTGGGTGGACCTGGCCGGGGGCGGGGGGCTGGCTGCAGCCAACTACTTGGGGTACCTGGCCGGCGCCCTGTGGGCCGCCTTCAGCCGCGCGGCGGATGGGCGCAGGCGCCTGGCCTGGGGGCTGCTGGCCAGTGTCGCCAGCACCTTCGCGATGGGGCTGGATCTGGGGCTGGGGGCCTGGTGTGGTGTGCGTTTCGTAGCCGGCTGGGCGAGCGCGGCGGTTTATGTCTATGCGACCGGCCTGGTTCTGCGCAGTCTCGCGGAGCGCAATGCCGCGGGGTGGACGGCGCTGCACTACATGGGCGTAGGCACCGGGATCGCGCTGTCGGCGGTGGTGGCGCTGCAGGTGGCGGAACGGGGCACGGCGTTGCAGGGATGGTGGATCCTGGGCGCGCTGGCAGGCCTCGCGGCCCTGGGTGCCGGAGCTGGCTTGCTGCGCGGTGGGGTGCTTTCTGCGCCTGTGCTTGCGCCGGCGGGAGGGGGCACGGGCACGGCCCCTCCGTTAGCCTGGCTGGCGGCGGCCTATGGGCTGGCGGGCTTCGGCTATATCGTCAATGCCACTTTCCTGCCCGTGATCCTGCGCGGTCAAGCGGGCAGTGCGGCGGAAGCCTTGCAGGGCTGGCTGCTGGTCGGGCTGGCCGCGTTGCCCGCAACGGCATTGTGGGTGCGCCTCTCCTTCCGCTGGGGCGTCTATCCGGCCCTCATTGCGGCGACGCTGGTGCAGGCAGTGGGCGTGGCCCTGCCGGTGCTGATGGCGGGGCGGGGCGCTGCCCTGGCCGGCGCGGTGCTGCTCGGCGGGACTTTCATGGGGATCGCGGGCCTGGCCCAGTGGTTGGCCAGGGTGCCGGACCCTTCGGCGACCGCACGCCGCATCGGCCTGATCACCGCCTGCTATGGGGTCGGCCAGATCGTCGGGCCGCTGGTGGTGGCCGGGTGGGGGCGGGATGGTGACCTCCGCCTGCCGGTGCTGGCTGCGTCCGCCGCCCTGCTGCTCAGCGCGGCGCTGCTCGAGATTTCCAGGCGGCGCGAGCGCCTGGCCTGAAGAAGCCTGCCAGCAAGTCCATTTTCTAATCGAAGGAGTGTGTGATGCCTTACCTGAACTTGTCCTATGCCTCCGCCGAGGCGCCTGCCCATGCCGACCTGGCTGCCGTGCTGACCGATCTGACCGCCGCAAGGCTTGGCAAGAAGCGCGAATTGACCGTGGTGACGGTACGGCGCGTGCCGCTGGCCGACTGGTTTCTTGGGGGGGCCGGGCTGGAGCCCGGTCAGTCTGGGGCCCTGCTCGAGATCCGCATCACCGCGGGAACCAACACCAAGGGGGAAAAGGCTACGTTCATCCGCGAGGTTTTCGCCGCGTTGGCGGCGCGCCTTCCGGGGCTTGTACCGGCCAGTTATGTGACCTTGCATGAACCGCCCGCGGATGCCTGGGGCTATGCTGGCCTGACCCAGGAATACCGCTATATCCAAGGGTTGCGCCTGTAGCGCTCGGGTCGGCTGCTGTCCTACCTTCGTTGGCGGGAGATCTGCCGCGACAGGGCGATCAGGGGCAGCAGCCCCACCGCCACGATGGCCAGCGCCGCCGTGGAGGCCTCGGTGAGGCGCTCGTCGGAGGCCAGCACATAGGTCTGGGTGGCCAGGGTGTCGAAATTGAAGGGCCGCATCACCAGGGTGGCGGGCAGCTCCTTCATGACATCCACGAAGACCAGCAGGCCGGCCGTGAACAGGCTACCGCGCAGGATCGGCACATGCACCCGGCGGAGGGTGCTGCCCTGGCCGAGACCCAGGCTGCGGGCCGCGTCGTCCATGCTGGGGGTGATCTTCGACAGGCTGGCTTCGACTGTCTGCAGGGCGACCGCCAGGAAGCGCACCAGGTAGGCGTAGACCAGCGCCGCGATGCCGCCGGTGAGGAGCAGGCCCGGATTGACCCCGAACCAGGCCTGCCATTGACCCGCCAGCCAGTTGTCGAGGCGGGTGACCGGGATCAGCACGCCAACGGCGATCACGGTGCCGGGCACGGCGTAACCCAGCCCGACCAGTCGGTTCAGGCCGCGTGACAACATTGTTTTGGTGAGGCGTGCGCTGTAGGCCAGCAGGACGGCCAGCAGCACCGCGACCAGTGCGGTGAGCCCGGCCAGGGTCAGGCTGTTGCCGGCCAGGGTGACGAAGCGCGCGCCGAACTGGCTGTCTCCCTCGCCGAAGGCCATGCGCAGCAGCAGGGTGGCAGGCAGCAGGAAGCCGAGGATCAGCGGCAGGGCGCAGGCCAGCATGGCCAGCAGCCCGGCTCCCCCAGGCAGCCGCGAGACCGGCGGGCGCGCCCGCTGGGAGGTGTTGTGGTAGCGGGCCCGCCCGCGGGTGAGGCGTTCGATCACCACCAGCAGCAGCACGAATCCGAGCAGGATGGCGGCGAGCTGGGCCGAGGCGATCCGGTCGCCGAGGGAGAACCAGGCCCGGTAGATGCCGGTGGTGAAGGTATTGACCGCGAAGTAGGCCACCGTGCCGTAGTCGGCCAGGGTCTCCATGAGGGCCAGGGCGACGCCCGCTGCCACTGCCGGCCGGGCCAGCGGAAGGGAGATGGTGAAGAAGGCCCGCCAGGGACCGATGCCCAGGGTACGGGCAGCCTCCAGCACCCCCCCGGCCCGCTCAAGGAAGGCGGTGCGGGCCAGCAGGTAGACATAGGGGTAGAGCACGAAGACGAACATCAGCATGGCGCCGGGGAGCGTGCGGATATCCGGAAAGTAGTAGTCGCCTCGCCGCCATTCAAAGAACTCGCGCAGGCTGGTCTGGACCGGGCCGACGAACTGCAGGAAGTCGGTATACACATAGGCCATGACGTAGGCCGGCATGGCGAGGGGCAGCACCAGCGCCCATTCGAAGACCTTGCGGCCCGGAAAGTCATGCATGGCGGTGAGCCAGGCGGTGGTGACGCCGATGACCGCCACGCCGACTCCGACGCCCAGGCACAGAGTGAGGGAGTTGCCGATGTATTCAGGCAGAACGGTGCCCGCAAGGTGGGACCAGGTCTGATTGGTGCCGCCCAGGAACAGATTGAAGCCCACGCTGGCGACCGGCAGACCGGCCAGCAGGGCGATCAGGAAGGCAGTCAGGACCAGGGGGGAGAGCGATCCGGCGTGGAGACGAAAGAGTCGGGCTGTCATGGTTGGCTTTGGCTTATTGCGAATTATAATCGATACCATGTCCAAACTTGAACTCAAGGCTGTTGTCCAGCGCTACGGCAGCCACACCATCGTCAATGGCGTCGACTTCCGGCTGGAGCAGGGCAGCATCGCCTGTCTGCTCGGGCCGTCCGGTTGCGGCAAGACCACCTTGTTGCGATGCATCGCGGGCTTCGAGGATGTGGCGGGCGGCGAGATCCTCATCAACGGTTCGCCGGTGAGTTCGCCGGGGCGCCGGGTGCCTCCCGAGAAGCGGCAAGTGGGCATGGTGTTCCAGGATTACGCCCTGTTTCCCCACCTCACGGTGGCGCGCAACGTCGGCTTTGGTCTGGGCGGGATGCCCGCCCTTGAACGGGACCGGCGGGTCGAGGAGCTGCTGGTGACGGTGGGCCTGGGCGGGCAGGGGCACAAGTTTCCCCATGAACTGTCCGGCGGTCAGCAGCAGCGGGTGGCGCTGGCCCGGGCGCTGGCCCCGCGGCCCGAGTTGGTGTTGCTGGACGAGCCTTTCTCCAACCTCGACGTCGATCTGCGCGAGCGGCTCTCGGTGGAGGTGCGCGAGATCCTCAAGAAGGAAGGGATGACCGCCGTGCTGGTCACCCACGATCAGCACGAGGCCTTTGCGATGGCCGACGAGATCGGCGTGATGTCCGACGGGCGCATCCAGCAGTGGGATACGCCCTACAACCTGTACCACCGCCCTGTGAACCGCTTCGTGGCCGACTTTGTCGGTAAGGGCGTGTTCGTGCCGGGCGAGGTGCTTGACGACCGGCGGGTGCGCATCGAGCTGGGAGTGCTCAGCTCCGGGGTGCCGGTGGAATGCAGCCGTGGCTGCCAGGCCTGTGGCCGGGGCTGTGCGGTGGAGGTTCTGCTGCGCCCGGATGACGTGGTGCACGACGATTCGAGTCCGACCCGTGCGGAAGTGCGCTACAAGGCCTTCCGCGGCGCGGACATTCTCTACACCTTGCGCCTCGACAGCGGCGTGGAGGTGCTCTCCCTGGTCCCCTCACATCACAATCATGCCTTGGGCGAACAGATCGGCGTGCGGCTCGAGGCCGACCACGTGATCGCCTTCCGTCACACGGGCTGATGGCCTTTGTCAGAAGGGCGCCGGGCTGTGCAATGCAAGCACCGCGCCGCTGACCGGGTGGGGCAGGGACAGGCTCTCCGCATGCAGCAGCAGGCGGGGTGCGGCCTCGCGCCATGGGCTTGGCGCATAGAGCTCATCTCCCACGATGGGATGTCCGATGGCCTGCATATGTACACGCAGTTGGTGTGAGCGGCCGGTGTGTGGGTACAGGCGGACCCGGCTGGTGCCGTCTTCGGGGATGAACGCTGCGACTTCATAGCGGGTCAGTGAAGGCTTCCCCGTCTCGTGATCCACTTTCTGGCGGGGTCTGTTCGGCCAGTCAGTGATCAGGGGCAGGGCGATCTCGCCATGTCCCGGCTGGGGATTGCCCGCGACCACGGCCACATAGCACTTCTCGACCAGGCGCTGCTGGAAGGCGATGCTCAGGCATCGCTCCATCTCCTTGCCCCGGGCCATCACGATCAGACCGGACGTGGCCATGTCCAGCCGATGAACGATCAGCGCTTCCGGGAATTCCGCCTGGACCCGGGTGGCCAGGCTGTCCGCGTGCCCCGGGCCCCGGCCTGGTACCGACAGCAGGCCGGCCGGCTTGTCGAGCACAATCAGGCTGTCATCGAGGTAAATGATCATCAGCGGGCCCACGGGTGGCGAGTAGCTGATCGGTGGCGGCGGAGCGGGCGTGGACGGTGGATTCATGGCGGTGACAGGACAAGCAGCGCGGCATTGTTGCATGGCTGGATCTTGTCCACAGAATCGGTGGGTAAGCCTGTGGACAAGCTGTGGGGAATCCGTCGCAGGCGTGTCGGACATTGGCTACCTTGGCTGTGCCTCAATTCGCATCCCGTAGATGAAGCGGCTTCATGCCAGCCGACTCGGGGCGGTCTGTGCATTTGGCGCGAGGTGGGGCGCGGCGCGACTGCACGGACCGGATGCACCGACATAAGGCAGGCCCCTTTCCCTTGTTCGGTGCGTTCGCACTGATATGGTGCATGCATGGGATCCCAAAGCCTAAAGTCATCTGATTACTAAGGTTTTTTGATTGGCATGCTTTTAGCTATATCAAAGGTGGTATCTCCGCTTCACAACATAACAGGCGAGCGCTAATGGCCATCACAAAATTCTTCAATGAAATGACCGCGGACGATGGGAGTGTCCGTGCCCATTACGCGGGCTACGCCGCGTGGCTGCGTGAAACGCCCGCAGACCGCATCGAGCGCAAGCGGGCCGAAGCCGACGCCCTGTTCCATCGCTACGGCATCACCTTCGCGGTGTACGGCGAGGAGTCGGGCACCGAGCGGCTCATTCCCTTCGACATCATTCCCCGCATCATTCCTGCCAAGGAGTGGAAGGATCTGGAAGCCGGCCTGCGTCAGCGGGTGAAGGCCCTGAACTGCTTCATCCACGACATCTACCACGATCAGGAGATCCTGAAGGCCGGGCACATCCCCGCCGAGCAGGTCCTGAACAATGCCCAGTACCGGCCGGAGATGCAGGGTGTGAACGTGCCCTGCGACATCTATGCGGCCATCGCCGGGGTGGATGTGGTGCGTGCCGGGCAGGGTGAGTTTTATGTGCTCGAGGACAACCTGCGGGTGCCGTCCGGCGTGTCCTACATGCTTGAAGACCGCCGCATGATGATGCGGCTCTTCCCTGAATTGTTCGCCCGTCACAAGGTGGCGCCCGTCGAGCACTACCCCGACATGCTGCTGCATACCCTGCGCAGCCTGGCCCCGCAGGGAGTCACGGATCCGACCGTGGTGGTCCTGACGCCCGGCGCCTACAACAGTGCCTACTTCGAGCACGCCTTCCTGGCGCAGCAGATGGGGGTCGAACTTGTCGAAGGTCAGGATCTCTTCGTTCGCGAGGATCAGGTCTACATGCGCACCACCCAGGGGCCGCGCCGGGTGGATGTGATCTACCGCCGCGTGGATGACGACTTCCTCGATCCCAAGTATTTCCGCAAGGACTCGATGCTCGGCGTTCCGGGCCTGCTCGACGCCTACCGTGCCGGCCGCGTCACCGTTTCGAATGCCATCGGTACCGGCGTGGCGGACGACAAGTCCATCTATCCGTATGTGCCGGAGATGATCCGCTTCTACCTGGGTGAGGAGCCGACCCTCAACAACGTGCCCACCTACATGTGCCGCAAGCCCGAAGATCTGGCCTACACCCTGGCCCATCTGCCGGAGCTGGTGGTCAAGGAAGTGCACGGAGCGGGCGGCTACGGCATGCTGGTGGGGCCTGCCTCCACCAAGGAGCAGATCGAGACTTTCCGCAAGTACCTGATCGCCAACCCCGAGAAGTACATCGCCCAGCCGACGCTGGCCCTTTCGAATTGTCCGACCTTCGTTGAAAACGGCATCGCGCCGCGCCACCTGGACCTGCGACCCTTCGTACTGTCCGGAACCGAAGTCCAGATGGTGCCGGGCGGCCTGACCCGCGTCGCCCTGCGTGAAGGATCACTGGTGGTGAACTCGTCTCAGGGCGGTGGCACCAAGGACACCTGGGTACTGGAGGCCTGAAAAATGCTGAGTAGAACTGCCGACCACCTCTTCTGGATGGCCCGTTATATGGAACGGGCCGAGAACACCGCGCGCATCCTCGATGTGACCTACCGCCTCTCCCTGTTGCCTCAGAACGGCGAGGAGGTCGAGGTCATGTGGGCCGGGATGCTCAAGATCATGGAGTTGCAGGACACCTTCCTGGCCAAGCACCCGGCCTACACGACCGAAGCCGTGCTTGAGTTCATGATCTTCGACCGGGACAACCCTGGCAGTATCTACCGCTGCCTGCGCGCCACCCGGGAGAATGCCCACGCCGTGCGAGGTACGCTCACCTCGGAGTTGTGGGAAACCTCTAATGAGACCTGGCTCAAGATGCGTGACTTCTCCGTGGCCAAGCTTCTCGAGAGCGGACCCGGAGCCTTCTTCGAATGGGTCAAGTATCGGTCGCACCTGTCGCGCGGCGTCACCATCGGCACGATGCTGCAAGACGAGGCGCTGCGTTTCATCCGCCTGGGCACCTTCCTCGAGCGGGCCGACAACACGGCCCGGATCCTCGAGGTGAAGTATCTCAACCTGCTGCCTGGTGCAGACGAGGCGTCGGCGCACGCTGCCGATTACTATCAATGGAGTGCGCTCCTCCAGTCCGTGTCTGCCTTCGAGGTATATCGAAAGGTCTATCGCGACCAGATCACCCCCCTGCGGGTGGCCGAGTTGCTCATCCTGCGCGCCGACATGCCCCGTTCCTTGGCCCGCAGCATGAAGGAGGTGTACTCCAATCTGACCCGCGTCTCCAATGCACGCTCGGCCGAGACCGAACGCCTGGCGGGAGAGCTGGAGTCCCACCTGCGCTTCGGCCGGATCGAGCGGATCTTTGAAGGCGGCTTCAGAAAGTACCTGGAGGATTTCCGCGATCGTATCTTCGATCTGGGTTGCAGAATCTCCGATGATTTCCTGATTCCAGCCTCCGCTTGAGGGCTGTTTAAGAAAAGCGCAAAAAAGACTTGGCAAAGCAAAAAGACATGTCTATAATGCGCAGCTTGTCGGGGCGTAGCGCAGCCTGGTAGCGCACTTGCATGGGGTGCAAGGGGTCGCGAGTTCGAATCCCGCCGCCCCGACCAAAGAAACAAACAAAAGGCCCAGTCTTCGGACTGGGCCTTTTGTTTGTTTCTTTGTCCGGCTTTGTTTTGTTGGTTGAAAATAAAGTCGACGTATCTATTGCTGGTTTTTGATTGGTCTGTATAATTCGCCTCCTTCGCTGCAGCGCAAACGGAAACGTGGCGCTGGGGCGGTGA
>CALBTT010000107.1 GCA_937967645.1 uncultured Zoogloea sp. | reverse complement strand
CGCGGGCGCAGCATCGGCTTCGTGTTCCAGTTCCACCACCTGCTGCCGGCCTTCACCGCCCTCGAGAACGTGATGATGCCGACCATCATCGCCCGCGGCGCCGCTGACGACGAGGCCGAGGCCACGGCCCTGTCATTGCTCGACGCGGTGGGGCTCAAGGCGCATGCCCACAAGAAGCCGTCCCAGCTCTCCGGCGGCCAGCAGCAGCGGGTCGCCATCGCCCGGGCGCTGGGTCTCAAGCCGCGCCTGATCCTGGCTGACGAGCCCACCGGCAACCTGGACACCCATACCGCCGACGACATCTTCGCCCTGCTCCGGGAGTTCAACAGCCAGACCCGCTGCGCTTGCCTGATCGTCACCCACGATCCGCGCCTGGCGGAGCGCTGCGACCGCATCGTGCGCCTGGTGGACGGGTACATCGCCGCGCCGGTGTGACGCCCCGCACTGCCCGGGTGGATCGCCCTTCAGGTGGCCCCGGGTGGTGACGATATAATCCGCCACACATATTTGCACGACGGCGATCCCTCTATCATGAAGGCCAGGACCACCCTCTACGACCTGCTCGGACTGACCCCCCAGGCCACCGAGGCCGACATCCATGCGGCCCACCTCCGGCTCTTTAACCACTACCGGTCCGGGGCCCACGGGCTGCAGCCGATGGATGCGGAGAACCAGATCAAGGTCATCAAGGAGGCCTACTGGATCCTCTCCGACCCGGGACGCCGCGATGCCTACGACGCCAGCCTGGCTGCCCCGCTACCGCCTGCTGCCGAGCCGCCGCCGGTGGTCGGCAGCACCCCGCTGAAGGTCGAGATCGCCGACGTCAAATGGACGCCGGCCCGCATCATGCTGTCCATCATCGGTGGCCTGATGATCATCGGCATGAGCATCCAGATCTTCTTCTCGGTCTTCGCCTTCAAGCAGGCCGGCCGGGTGGCGAGCGGCGAGGCCGCTGCCGAAGCCCAGGAGCGGGTGATGGCCGCCGAGAAGCGCCAGATCTACGGCACCATGGACGACAAGGAGATCGCCGCGCAGGAGGCCCGCGAGGCCGAGGAGCGGGCTGAATCCCGGCGCCGCGCCGAGGAACAGCGGCGTGAGAATGCCCGCAAGGAGGAGGAGCGCCAGCGCGAGTGGGCGCTGCGCGAGCGCGAGCAGTACGCCGACCGGGTCTCCTCCGACCTGGAGCGGGCCGAACAGTCCGCCCGCCAGAAGGCCGAATGGGAGAAGCGCCAGAAGGAGGAGGCCGCCCGCCGCGCCGACATGGAAGAGGAGCGCCGCGTCCAGGAGCGGGTCGCCCGCGAGCGCATGCGCTGGCAGCAGGAGCTGCAGCGCTGAGCTGCCGCCGGGGCGGCTGAACTGTAGGGGCGACTTCAGTCGCCCGCAGGTGCCTGATCGGAGTCCGTGGGCGGCTGAAGCCGCCCCTACACCGGGTCGCGGGAGTGCCAGGACGCGATAGCGCCCCCCTGCACGCCCCGGCACCGCCTTCCATCCCCCATAATCCGGCATGACTTCGCAAAACACCCCGCTGCCGGACGACGCTTCCGGCCTTGCCGAGACCCTCTCTCCCGACGCCCTGCCCGACGCCACCTTCGTGCCGCCGCCGCAAGCCGCAGCGCCCGAGCCCTTCGAGCGGCTGGAGCTGCCCGCCGCCGTGCTGGCCAACCTGGCGCGCCTCGGCTACCACACCATGACCCCGATCCAGGCCGCCGCGCTGCCAGTGGCCCTGGGCGGCTACGACCTGATCGCCCAGGCTCGCACCGGCAGTGGCAAGACCGCCGCCTTCGGCCTGCCCCTGCTGCAGCGCCTGGATGGTCGCCGCTTTGCCGTGCAGGCGCTGGTGCTGTGCCCGACCCGCGAGCTGGCCGAGCAGGTCAGCCAGGAGCTGCGCCGCCTGGCCCGCGCCGAGGACAACATCAAGATCCTCAGCCTGTGCGGCGGTTCGCCGATCCGCCCGCAGGCCGACAGCCTGGCCCACGGCGCCCACGTGGTGGTGGGCACCCCCGGGCGCCTGCTCGATCACCTGGCGCGCGGCACCCTGCAGCTCGACAACCTGGCTACCCTGGTGCTGGACGAGGCCGACCGCATGCTCGACATGGGCTTCTTCGACGACATCGCCCAGGTCGTGGCGGCCTGCCCGCGGGGCCGCCAGACCCTGCTCTTCTCGGCCACCTATCCGCCCGGCGTGGTGCGCCTGGCGCGCCAGTTCATGCGCCAGCCGCAGGTCATCGCGCTGCCCGAGCAGCACGCCGAGGACACCATCCGCCAGCGCTTCTATGAGGTGGCGCCGGAGCAGCGCCTGCATGCGGTGGGCCTGCTGCTGCGGCATTACCGCCCCGACAGCGCGCTGGCCTTCTGCAATACCCGCCAGCAATGCCGCGACCTGGTCGAGGCCCTGGCTGCCGACGGCGTGCAGGCCCTGGCCCTGCACGGCGAGCTGGACCAGCGCGAGCGCGACCAGGTGATGGTGCGCTTCGCCAACCGCAGCTGCAGCGTGCTGGTGGCCACCGATGTGGCGGCCCGCGGCCTGGACATCGCCGGGCTGGCAGCGGTGATCAACGTGGACCTGAGTCACGACCCGGAGGTGCACGTGCACCGGGTCGGCCGCACCGGCCGCGCTGGTGAGGACGGTTGGGCCCTGAGCCTGGCGACGCCCAATGAGAAGTCGCGGGTGGCGGCGATTGCCGCGGCCCAGGGCTTCGTGCCGGTGTGGGAGTCCCTCGCCGACCTGGAGGCGGAAGCCGCGCCACCCCTGGAGGCGCCGATGGTGACCCTGCAGATCCTCGGTGGCCGCAAGGACAAGATCCGCCCTGGCGACGTGCTCGGTGCCCTCACCGGCGAGGCCGGGCTGGCGGCGGCGCAGATCGGCAAGATCAACGTCAATGACCAGTCCACCTACGTGGCGGTGGCCCGTGAGGTGGCGGCACGCGCCCTGAAGCGGCTGGGCGAGGGCAAGATCAAGGGCCGCAAGGTCCGCGTGCGCCTGCTGGACGAGTAAACTCGCGGTTTCCGCAGCTGGAGCTTTCTACCGCCATGGCCGACCCTATCGACCCCTCGCGCAATCGTTTTCCGGACGCCGACGTGGCGGCGGTCTACCGCGTCATCGCGGAGCGTCGCGACATGCGCCACTTCCTCCCCGACCCGGTGGATCCGGCCCTGCTCGGACGTCTGCTGTGGGCCGCCCACCACGCCCCCAGCGTCGGCTACATGCAGCCCTGGCGCTTCATCCGCATCACCGACCGGGGCCTGCGCGAGCGCATGCACACCCTGGTCGATGCGGAGCGGCGGGCCACCGCACGGGCCCTAGGGGAGCGTGAGGATGAGTTCATGCAGCTCAAGGTGGAAGGCCTGCTGGAAGCCGGCGAGGTGGTGGTGGTGGCCCTTTCCGACGGGCGCGAGAAGCACGTCTTCGGCCGTCGCACCCTGCCCGAGATGGACCTGGCCTCGGTGGCCTGTGCCATCCAGAACATGTGGCTGGCCGCCCGTGCCGAGGGTGTCGGCCTGGGCTGGGTGTCGATCTTCGACCCGGTGGCTCTGGCCGAACTGCTGCACATGCCGGCGGGGGCCCGCCCGGTGGCGATCCTGTGCATCGGCCACGTGGAGGCCTTCTACCCGCGGCCGATGCTGGAGATCCACCAGTGGGCCGAGCGCATGCCGCTGGATACGGTGGTTTTCGAGAACGGCTGGCGCGACGAGGCGCCGCTGCCTTCAGCCGTGTGAGCTGTTCCGGCCGCCCGTCAGGCGGCGGCTGGCCAGCCAGGTGGCACCCACCAGCAGGATCACGAAACTGGCCAGTTCGAAGGCGTGGATGGATATGGATACGGGGTGTCGGCCAGCCTGCAGCGCATCGGGAAGCGTCGTGTACAGCACCGGCAGGGTGGCCAGGGCCGCCACGCCTGGCGCCGCCCGCCCGTATAGCCAGGCCAGCGGAAAGCAGGCCGCGGCTGCGCTCAGGGTGGCGGCCAGGAAGCCCTGGCTGATCAGGATGGGCAGCACCAGCCGACGGTCTTCCGGCACGGGCATCAGCACATCCGCCAGTCCGATCGATTGTCCGTAGAGAATGAAGCCACCCAGCATCACCGCGGGCAGCAGGACGACGCGCAACGCATGGCGTGCCAGAGTGTCCAGTTTCATCGTGCGCCCGTCTCAGCCGGCCAGCGCATCGCCGAAGGCGCCGCTGTTGCGACCGTCGCCGAGGGGCAGCAGCTTCTGCAGGGCCTGGATGTAGCGCTGCAGGGCCTCCAGCCCGGTGGGGGTCAGGGTGTAGCGGGTCTGGGCCCGGCCGGGGCCTTCGCTGCGGCGCAGGGACACGTAATCTGCAGCGATGAGCTTCTTGAGATGGGACTCCAGGTTGCCGTCGGAGACGCCGAGGTTCTGCTTGAGCTCGCTGAAGCTGGCCTCCCCGGCCCCCGCAAGAAAGGCGGCGAGCTGGGTACGCAGGGGCTGGTGGAGGAGGGGGTCGAGCACTTCCATGGGCAGGTGGCCCGCGTGGTGGCGGGCATCGGTTCCTATTTCAGGTTGAATTCTGCCCGCATCGAGCCCGGATTGCGCCCATCCTGTTCGCCGGGCACGCGGATTTCGAAGTTGCCGCCCACCACGTCATGCCCGGCCTTCCAGTTTTTGCCGTCGAGGCTGGCCCAGTGCTTGTAGGTATAGAGATCCTGGCGGGTGCGCACGGTGAGGGTGCTGCGGGCTTCGCCGTCGAGCAGGCTGCCGTGGATGCGGGCTTCCACCGGCAGGGGGGCGCCGGCCGGGTAATGCAGGATGAAGGGCTGGCCGGCAGGGGCCGCCTCGCCAAAACGGACGACCGGTAGCCGGGCCAGTTCGTCCGCGCTGGGGGTGCCGAAGCTGGCGCAGCCGGCGAGGGTGAGGGTGGCCAGGGTGGCCGTGGCAAGACGTGGGATCATGGTGAGACTCCTGTGGTGAGCGGAAAGGGATTCACTGGCGGGCGGCTCCGCCCTTGAAGTCTACGACCAGGGCGGACTCCACCTGCGGGCCGTGGGTGGGATCGAGGCTGGCCTTCATCCAGGGGATGGAGATCCAGTGGGTTTCCCGCGCCAGCACCCAGGCGCCTCCCGGAGCGCGTACATCGCCGGTGGGGGCGCCGTCGCGGAGCAGGATCTCCAGGGGCTGGTCGAGGGTCAGGGGCAGGATGGCGTCGGGGGCGGGACGGAACAGGTCGCCCGAGACCTCCACCCGCACGGGCACCCGGGTGCCGGCGGGCAGGCTGACGATGTGCAGGCCACGGGTGTCGACGCCGGCCTGAAAGGCGGCGAGGGTGCTGACCGGTGCTTCCGGCGGCATCAGGCCGGAGGCGTAGCGGTGACCGAGCAGGGGGGCGGCCAGCACCACCACCGACCAGCCGGCGGCCTGGGCCAGGCGCAGCAGGAAGGGGCGTGTGCGGCCATGGTCCAGGAGCCGCGCGAGCAGCGGCAGGCCCAGCCCGAACACCGACGCCGCGATCCATTTCATGGTCTCGAAGGGCAGTCGGGCCGCCAGGCCGGCCACCCCGATGGCGATGATGATGCCGCCTGCCCACTCCAGCACCTCCTCGGAGAACAGGCCGTGCACATACAGGGACAGGCCGATCAGCACCAGCCAGACGGTGCACAGCATGTAGGCCCCGCCGAAGAAGAAGGTGGCGAAGGTGAACAAGGTGCCGATGCCCATCAGCAGCCACTGCAGCTTGACCACCTGACGGTGGATGAAGGACCAGGTCTCGTCCCGGGCCGCCTTGACCCGTCGGGTCAGGTGCCAGTCGGCCCAGCCGGCCCCGCCCAGCACCATGCCGATGTAGACGAGCCAGATCAAGGCACGCTGGGTGGTATCAGGGATCTGCTCGGCGGTGAACACGGCGTCGCTGGACAGGAACAGGCCGGCCCCGGCCAGGCCCCACAGCACCAGGCTGTGCCCTTCCATGCGGAGGTTGCGGTGGCCGCGGACGAGCATGGACTGGATGCTGTCGAGCTGGCGGGTGATCGGGTCGGCCATGGTCGCTGGATTCCTTCGGCATTTACTCTGTGATTCAGAGTTTATAACTCTGCATTTCAGAGTGTCAACGTCATGACGATCCGCCGAACGGTCTGGCGGTGCCGCGGCGAGCCGCTACAATGCCGCCTCTTTTCCATCAGTACGGATTACTTGTCGCCATGTGGTTCCGCAATCTCCAGATCTACCGCCTTCCCGTGAACTGGGGCCTGAGCTTTGAGGCCCTCAATGAAAAGCTCGCCGCCCGGCCTTTCGTGCCCTGTGGCAGCCAGGACATGGCGACCCGGGGCTGGAGCTCGCCGACCAAGGACGACCGCTTCGTGCTGACGGTGCAGGGCCAGTTCCTGGTGGCCCTGACGGTCGAGCAGAAGCTGCTGCCTTCATCGGTGGTGAACGAAGTGGCCGCCGACAAGGCCGAGCAGATCGAGGCTCAGCAGGGCTTCAAGCCGGGCCGCAAGCAGATGAAGGAGATCAAGGAGGCGGTGCTGCAGGAATTGCTGCCCCGCGCCTTCACCCGCCGCCGCAAGGTGTACACCTGGATCGACCCGGTCGGCGGCTGGCTGGTGATCGACGCATCCAGCCCGGCGCGCGCCGAGGAAGTGCTGGACGCCCTGCGCGACACCCTGGATGAGCTGCCCGTGAAGATGGTCAAGACCGAACTCTCGCCCGTGTCGGTGATGACCGGCTGGCTGGCCGCCAACGAGGCCACCGGCAACTTCACCATCGACCTGGACTGCGAGCTGCGCGCGGTGACCGACGAGAAGGCCGCGGTGCGCTACGTGCGCCACGCCCTCGACGGCAAGGACGTGCAGGACCACCTGGCTGCCGGCAAGCTGCCGACCCGCCTGGCCCTGACCTTCGACGACCGGGTGTCCTTCATCCTCACCGAGAAGATGGAGATCAAGCGGGTCGCCTTCCTCGATGTGGTCAAGGAAGAGGCCGAGCGTCAGGCCGATGCGGCGGAGATGCAGATGCAGGCAGACTTCGCCCTGATGAGCGGCGAACTGGCCCGCCTCATCCCGGCCCTGCTGGAGGTGCTGGGTGGCGAAGTGAAGGATGCGGTGATCTGAGGAGGCGGCCAGCGCGGACTGTGCAGGTCCGTGTAGGGGCCTGTAGGGGCGGCTTCAGCCGCCCGCAGGTGATTGATTTAAAGTCCGTGGGCGGCTGAAGCCGCCCCTACACGCCCCTGCATCCCCGCACAAGCCTCAGGGCAGGAACACCGGATCGGATAGCACCAGGGTGCCGTCGGGGCGCATCATCAAATTGTAGGGGTTCAGGATGTCCGGCTGCACCGGGTATTCCTCGATGAAGTCGGAGAGCGCCGCGATGGCCTGGATCAGGCTCGCGGGGAGTTCGGGCGGGGGAGCCTGGGTGATGTGGTAGAGGGCCAGACGACCCCGGTTGACGCCCATGTTGGCCCATTTCTCGCAGCCCTCCCAGTACGCGGCGGAGAGGCGCCGGGCCTGGTCTTCGGCGTCGCCGGAGACGGGCAGCAGGCGTTCGATCTCGAGCAGGCGGAAGGAGTAGCCGGAGCTGGCCTTGCCGATGATGCCGTGGTCGGCGATCAGGCGGGGAAAGTGGATGCCCTGGGGCCGGTCGTCGGCGGCCAGGTAGAAGTAGTCGGCGGGGGAGCTGACCACCTTGAAGACCCGCTGGCCGTTGCCCGGATCGAGGACGATGGAGGATTCTCCGCGCCCGAGCTCCGGCAGACCGTCCAGCAGGGGATGGGCAGGCACCGGATCGGCGATGCGGGGGCTTTCCGCCCCCGGCTCCTGCCCGGCGCTGCCTTGGTCGATCATCGTGGATCGACGTCCGTCATGCGATGATGTTGTAACCGGCATCCACGAAGTGTACGCCGCCGGACATGTTGCGGCCAGCGTCGGAGACCAGGAAGGCGGTCAGGGCGCCGATGTCTTCCGGGGTCACCAGGCGGTGCAGCGGGGAGCGATCCACCGCGGCGGCCATCAGGCCGTCGAAACCGGCGATGCCGGAGGCGGCGCGGGTCATCAGCGGGCCCGGGGAAATCGCATTGACGCGGATGTTCTTGGGGCCCAGCTCGAAGGCCATGTAGCGGGTGGCGGCCTCCAGGGCGGCCTTGCACAGACCCATCACGCCGTAGTTGGCGATGACCTTCTCGCTGCCCAGGTAGGTCATGGTGATCAGCGAACCGCCGCCGGCCTTCTCGAACAGCGGCTCGGCCTTGCGCGCCAGGCGCACGAAGGAGTGGGTGGACACGTCCATGGCCAGGGCAAAGCCGTCCGGCGAGGTGTCCACCACGCGGCCGTGCAGGTCGTCGCGCTTGGCGAAGGCCATGGAGTGGATGGCGAAGTCGAGCTTGCCGTACTTGGCATCGATCTTGGCGAAGACCTCGTCCATGGTCTCCGGCTTGGTCACGTCCAGCAGCAGCACGTCTTCCACGCCCAGGCGGGTGACGATGGGCTCCAGGAAGGCCAGGGTCTTCTCGTTCTGGTAGGTGATGATCACCTTGGCGCCAGCCTCGATGCAGGATTCGGCGACCCCGGTGGAAATGGATTTTTCGTTGGCGATGCCGGTGATCAGACCCACCTTGCCTTCGAGGTTGATGATAGGTTTCATGTATTCACTCCGTAGGATCGAGAAATAATACTGCGCTGCAACATCGGCTCACCTTAGAATAGTGCAAGGTGACTGTTGCGTAGTCATTATTTGGTTAACGACGAGTTTCCGATATTCCGCAGGGCCCGTGTTGCGATGCATCAAATAACGCCCGAAAATTTGCCGGCCGAGGCCGTATCGATAAATCCTGTTTATGTCTTTCTGGACTTCGACGGGGTGACCCATCCGTGGGGCGAGGCGGAGGATTTCCGCTGCCTGCCGCTGCTGGAGTCGGTGCTGCGTGAGTATCCGGAAACCCGGGTGGTGATCTCGTCGGACTGGCGCACCCTGTTCTCCCTAAGCAAGCTGGCGGCCCGTTTCGCCGAGGACATCCGCCCGCGGGTGGTGGATTGTTCGCCGACCATCTTTCCCCGCAACCCCAACGAGCTCTACGGCCTGCGCGAGCGGGAAGCCCACCAGTGGCTGGAGCGCCGTGCCCCGCAGGCCCAGTGGCTGGCCATCGACGATGCGCCGGGCAACTGGCCGACCCGGCCACGCTTGGTGCTGACCGATTTCAAGCAGGGCTTCACGGACGAGGACGCCGGCCGCCTGCGCCGCATGCTAGACGCCTTCCGTGCAGGAGAGTTCCCGGCCGAGCCCTGAGTGCAGGGGCGGCCTCAGAACTGCCGCGTCAGCGGCGATTCGTCCATCAGGGCGATCTGTTCCCGTAGGGCCAGGATCATGTCCTGCCAGTAGCGGGGGCTGTCGAACCAGCTGAAGGCCGCCGGGAAGGCCGGGTCGTCCCAGCGTTTGGCGATCCAGGCCGCGTAATGGATCAGGCGCAGGGTGCGCAGCGCCTCCACCAGGTGCAGGCTGGCCGGGTCGAAGTCGGCGAACTGCTCATAGCCTTCTAGCACATGGTCCAGCTGACGGGCCATCGCCGGCGCGTCGCCGGACAGCAGCATCCAGAGGTCCTGGATCGCCGGCCCGTTGCGGGCATCGTCGAAATCCACGAAATGCGGGCCGGCATCGGTCCACAGCACGTTGCCGCCGTGAACGTCGCCGTGCAGGCGGATCTGCGGCAGTGCGCCGGCCCGTTCATAGCAGCGCCGCACCCCGTCGAGGGCCTGGTCGGCCACCGTTTGCCAGGTGTGGCGCAGCTCCGGCGGCAGGAAGGGGCTGTCCAGCAAGGTCTCGCGCGGCTCTTCACCGAAGCTGTGGAGGGTGAGGTCGGGCCGGGCCACAAATGGACGGCGTGCGCCCACCGCATGGATGCGGCCCAGGAAGCGCCCCAGCCAGCCCAGCACCGCCGGGTCGTCCAGTTCCGGGGCACGCCCGCCGCGGCGGGGGAACAGGGCCAGTCGGAAGCCTTCGTGGTGGTGCAGGCTGTGCCCGCCGATGTCCAGCGCGGCCACGGCCGGGATCTCTTCCTCCGCCAGCTCGGCCAGGAAGGCATGCTCCTCGAGGATGGCCTCGTCGCTCCAGCGTTCCGGGCGGTAGAACTTGACCACCAGGGGCGCCGCATCCTCGATGCCGACCTGGTAGACCCGGTTCTCGTAGCTGTTGAGGGTCTGCAGGCGGCCGTCGCAGCGCAGGCCGGTGGCCTCCACTGCGGTCAGCACGAAATCCGGTGTCAGCGGCCCGAAGGGCGCCGTCACTGCGGCTTGCCCTCGCGCACGTAGGGCTCATGCAGCTTGACGGGTGCAGACTTGGCGGCGTGCTTCTTGCGCATCCGCAGGTTGAGCATCTCCACCAGCACCGAGAAGGCCATCGCCGAGTAGATGTAGCCCTTCGGCACGTGATGGCCGAAGGCATCGGCCATCAGCACCACGCCGATCACCAGCAGGAAGGACAGGGCCAGCATCTTCACGGTGGGGTGGCGCGACACGAACTCGCCGATGGGGCCGGAGGCGACCATCATCAGGCCTACCGAGGCGATCACGGCGGCGATCATGACCTGCAGGTTATTGACCATGCCGATGGCGGTGATGATCGAATCCAGCGAGAAGACGATGTCGATCATGATGATCTGCAGGATCACCGCGCCGAAGGTGGCCTGCACGGCGCTGGAGGCTTCACCTTCCTCGCCTTCCATCAGCTGGTGCACTTCCTGGGTGCTCTTCCAGACCAGGAAGAGGCCGCCCGCCAGCAGGATCAGGTCGCGGCCGGAGAAGCCGTGTTCCATCACGGTGACGAGGGGCTCGGTCAGGCCCGCCAGCCAGGACAGCACCATCAGCAGCCCGATGCGCATGAACATGGCCAGGAACAGGCCGAGGCGGCGGGCGAAGGCGCGTTTCTCCGGTGGCAGCTTGTCCACCAGGATCGAGATGAAGATCACGTTGTCGATACCCAGCACCAGCTCCAGCGCGGTGAGGGTGAAGAAAGCGATCAGCAGTTGCGGGTCGGTCAGGAATTCCATGGTCGGGGTGTCATCGGTTGTTGCGAAGGCGGTGGCATCGAGGCCCTCCGGCCGCGAATGGTCGCACGAAATGATGACGCTGGCGCACCCCGGCGGCGCCCATTGGAACGTGGCGAAACGAGCGCTGCGGTGGCCGGAGTGCCGGCCGCAGCGGCGTGGGGTCCCTCAGCCCGGCTTGCCGTCCGCCCTCGGGCGCAGATAGATCGGCACCAGGCGCCAGGCCCAGGGCAGGAAGACGGCCAGCCAGCCGATGCCGGCGAGGGCCGCGAGCGCCCCGTGGGCCGCCGGCACCACGTCGGCCAGCACCCGCAGGGCCGCCACGCCATGCAGGCCCAGACCGAGCCGCCAGGTCAGGCCGTCGGCGACCAGGGGCCGCCCGGAATGCCCCATGCTGACCCGGGACACCATGCCCAGGGTCATGGTGGCGAAGAAGCCGGCCGCCAGCGCATGCAGCGGCGCCAGCCCGAGGGTGTCGATCCCCGCCACATGGAGCAGCCCCTGCAGGCCGGCCAGCAGCCAGGCGATGCCCACCCACAGGAAGCCCATGTGCAGCATGGCTAGCAGGCGTACCGCAAAGCTGCGCCTGAACTGCCATTTCCAGCTCAGCCACAGGGCCGTGGCCGCCGCGGCCAGATCCACCGGCCAGGCCCAGGCGGCGTGGCCGGCCATGGCGAGGCCGCCGTGGAGCACGCTGGCGCCGAGCAGTACGGCGAGCGTCCAGGTGGGCTTGTAGGGGGTGTAGGCGGGCAGCACGGAGCCCGAGAAGAAGGGGATCATGCGGTGGCTGACCACCATGAAGAGGGGCGCCAGCAGCCACCACAGGCCGGCCTCGATGCCGATCCGGGCCAGCAGCGGGTTGCCTGATGCGGCAAAGCCCGCCCAGGCCAGCAAGCCCAGGGTGCCGGCGGCCAGGGCGTACCAGGCGCTGGCCGGATGCAGGCGCGATTTTCCGGGGGCGAAGGCCACTGGATGCAGGGCGACCAGCATCAGACCCCAGCCGGCCACCACCAGCAGCAGGCCGATCAGGCGCAGGAGGGCCAGATCCAGTGCCAGCCCGGCATAGAAGCCCAGCCAGCCGGCCACCAGGGGCAGCCAGGGGCGCCGGGCGGCGCTGCCCGGGGTGTCGGCCAGTCCTTGCCAGCGCGGCATCGCGGTCAGCAGGAAGCCGAACACGAAGAAGGGAAAGATGCCGTAGGCCGCCACCAGCCCATGGACCCAACCCGGGGGCCAGGGCCAGACCGGGGCGGGCAGTGGTGTGAGGCGGGCGAGCAGCTCCCACACCCAGGGCAGGAAGGCCAGGACGGTCTGAAGGGCGCCTGCCAGGAAGAAGGGGCGGTGGGGGGCCGCGAACAGGATCGCGCCGCGGGTGGGGGAGGCAGGATTATCCATTTGGAGGTAGCTCGCTGGCCGAGGGGGTTAGAAGGGGGCCGGAAAACGGTTGTGGGGGAGGGACGGGGTTAGAATCCGGGCTTGCATCCCGCCCGCCCTCTTCAAGGGGGCACGCACACCTGGGGCGGCCCGGCGTTTTCTTGAGGGTTCCACCATGTCCACCGACAAAATCGATATTCCCGGCCTGTTGAGTCGCATGCCCCTGTTCAGCGCCTTGTCTCCCGAAGACCTGGCCCACATGGCCGCGGCGACCCGGGAGAAGCGCCTGCAGAAGGGGGACCGCCTGTTCCAGCGGGGCGACCAGCCGAAGGGCTTTTTCCTGGTCGTCTGGGGGCAGGTCAAGCTGGCCTTCACGTCCGCCCAGGGTAATGAAAAGGTCGTGGAGATCCTCGGGCCGCTGCAGAGCTTCGGGGAGGCGGTGATGTTCCTCGATCAGCCCTATCCGGTACTCGGCGAGGCGCTGGCCGACACGCTGGTGCTCCACATCGGCTCCGGTGCGGTGTTCGGCCAGATCGAGCAGGACCCCCGCTTTGCCCGCAAGCTGCTGGCGGGGATGTCGATCCGGCTGCACACCATGGTGCGCGACGTCGAATCCTACGCGCTGCGTTCGTCCACCCAGCGGGTCATCGGCTACCTGCTGCAACTGGCCGAGAGCGTCCCCTGTGCGCCCAAGGGCGAGCATGCGGTGGAGCTGCCGACCAGCAAGCAGGTGATCGCCTCGCGCCTCAGCCTGACGCCCGAGACCCTGTCGCGGATCTTCCACGAGCTGTCCGATGCCGGCCTCATCTCGGTGCAGGGCAAGCACATCCTGATCCACGACGCGGCGCGCCTGGCCGAGCACGACTAGGCCGCAGGCGGCCTTAAGCTGCGCCGGCGTGGCGGATGTGGATGGCGAATTCGCCATCGCTGTTCACCTCGGTGCGGTGTGTGTAGCCATTGCGGCGCAGCACGTCGTAGAGCGGCGTCGGCTCCCGGTACAGTAGCAGGACCACCTCACCGTCAGGGGGCAGGGTGTCGAGGGCTTCCAGGGTCAGGTTGAGGGGTTCGGGCGGCATCAGGCCGCGGGCGTCGATGATCACGGGGTCGGGGGATGTCGGCACGGATCGGCCCTCCAGGGCGGCAATGGCAGGAAAACGGATCATAGAGTGGCCCTCGCCGAGCGGCCGGGCCTTGACCCGGCTCAAGGCCGGCTGTGCGGGCCGCCCCGCGACGCCCCGATCCGGGCGTCCGGATGCTACATTCCGCGCCATGCCGAATGAGATGAAACCGTGAGGGAGGGGTCCGCCCTCCTCGCCGCCCTGCTGATTGCTGCGGGCATCGCCTACTGGTCCGATCACTACCGGGCCCTGGGGCCGCGCCTGCCCGTGCCACCTGGCGAGCCGAGGCCTGTGCCCCCGCCGGCGGAGGTGCCTCAGCCGGCTCCCGAGCCCGAGCGTCTCGAGGTGAGCAAGGGCCTCGATCCGGCAGCCCACCGGGCCCTCTGCGAGGAACTGCTCGAGGTGATCCGCGATGCCGAGGCCGCGTTGCAGACGCCCCGCGCCCAGGCCACCGTGGAGCAGCTCAACGCCCGTCGCCGGCTGTATCAGGCCAAGCGGGCCGATCTGGGCTGCTGACAGCCGCGCAGCGGCTTCAGTGGCTGGTGCCTTCCGAGCGCAGGATCTTGTTGAACAGGTTGTACTTGCCGATGGGTTTGGAGGCCGGGAGTCGCTTGATCTCCTTGAACGTGCGGGCGTCCAGGAAGATCAGCGCGCCGTCCTTCTCCATCAGGCTGGCGATCAGGTAGCGGCCGTAGCGGTCGAACTCCACGTGGGCGAAGGTCTTGCCCGGCTCGGGGCGGATTTTTGCCACCACCTCGAGGGTCTGCTTGTCGATGACCTGCAGGGTGTCCCGGGCGGTGGGGCTCATCATCGAGTCCACCCAGGCGTAGGGGCTGTTCTCGTGGCTGCGCAGGAAGAAGCCCGGGCCGAGGGTCGGGATGGTGGCCACGGTGTGCCAGTCCTGCAGGTTGATCACCGAGACCTGGGCATCCTTCAGGTTGGTGCTGGCTACCACGCGCTGGCCGTCGCGCAGCCAGGAGATCCCCGAGCCCAGGTGGGGCATGCCGGGCAGGTCGAGGCGGGCGATGGCGCGGCGCACGTCCAGATTCACCACCTGGCCGCGCCCTTCGCGGCTGGCGCCGACCACATGGGCGTAGTCCTGGGTGAAGAAGAAGTCGTCGAGGACACCGTCGAGCTGGGTGCGGCGCGGGTTCAGGAAGCCGGGCATGGCGATCGCCTCGCCCATCTTGTAGTCATGCACATAGCCGTCGTGGATGGGCGGGGCGGAGGGATCGTAGGAGACCTCCCAGATCTCCGGCAGGTCCTTGAGCCCGATGATGAAGCTCTTGCGGGGCGCCGCGTCGTACACCGCCGAGAGGCGTGAGCGCGCATCGCCCTTGAGGTTGCGTCCTTCGATGAGCTTGATCAGGCGCAGGTCGGCGTCGAAGAGGGCCAGGTTGCCAGGCAGGTAGTTGGCCACCGCCACGTAGCGCCCGTCGCTGGAGACGGCGGTGTTGCGGGTGTTGAGGCCGGCACGCACCTCGGCCACCACCTTCAGGTTCCAGATGTCGAACTTGCTGATCCAGCCGTCCCGCGAGGCGAAGTACACATAGCGGCCGTCCGGCGTGAACTTCGGCCCGCCGTGCAGGGCGTAGCGCGAGGGAAAGCGGAAGATCCGCTCCATGCGGTCGCCGTCGAGCACGCTGACGTGGTGGTCACCCGCTTCGACGACGATGAAGAGGTTCATCGGATCGGCCTTGGCCACCTCGCCCTGGCGGCTGTCGGGCAGGCTGCCCGGCGGGTAGGGCTCCACGCGCGATGCGCGGATGTCGGCCTCGCTCCAGGTGGGGGGCGGGCTGACCGGCGACTGGATCCAGTCGGCCAGTGCCTCGATTTCGGCTGCCGACAGGACGGCGCCGAAGGCGGGCATCTGGGTCGCGGTGCGACCGTCGCGGATGGTGGCGACAGCGTCCTTGCGCTTCAGGCGCTCCAGGCTCTCGGGCAGCAGGGCCGGCCCCATGCCGCCCAGGCGGCTGGCGCCGTGGCAGCTGAGGCAGTGCTGGGTATAGAGCTCGGGCGCGGCGCTGGTCGCGGCCGTGGAGGGCGCAGCCCAGGCCAGCACGGCGAGGGCGAGACCGGTGAGCAGGGTTTTCATGCGGCGCTTTCCGGAATGGAGGGTGGGGGCGATGCCCCTGGCGGGCAGGGCGTCAGGCGGCTGGCGCGAGGCGGATCCAGGGTTTGACCTCGAGGCGTTCGCCCTCGGCCACGCCGATTTCGGCGTTGTCCAGGTAGCAGCCCGGATCCTCCTGCCAGGGATCGCCGGTGAGCTGCTGGGCGCGGACCCGGGTGTTGCCGTTGCACATGGTCAGGTAGCGGCAATCGGCGCAGCGCCCCGTGACCGGCCGGGGGGATTGCTTGAGGCCGGCCAGCAGGGGGTCGGACAGATCGCTCCAGATCTCGCCGAAGGCGCGCTCGCGGACATTGCCCAGGGTGTGGTGCCACCACATGGTGTCCGGGTGCACCTGCCCCAGGTTGTCGATGTTGGCGACATTGACGCCGCTGGAGTTGCCACCCCATTGCATCAGCTTGGCCTCGATGTGGGTGGCCCGGGTGGGGAAGCGGCGTTGCACCCACTGCAGGAAGAAGGGGCCGTCGGCGTCGTTGTTGCCGCTGGTGAAGTCCTTGTCGAGGCCGCGCCGCTCGCAGTCCCAGGCGGTCTCGAAGAGCCGTTCCATGGCGTCCCGGGTCATCTGGTGGCGGGCGTCGTCGGCGCGGTTCTTGTTGCCCCGGCCGGCGTAGTTGAGGTGGGAGAAGTAGAAGCGGTCTATCCCTTCGTCCTCGACCAGCTGCAGCACGCCGGGCAGGTCGGCGGCATTGTCCTGGGTCAGGGTGAAGCGCACCCCGACCTTCACGCCCAGGTCGCGGCACAACCGCAGGCCGGCCAGCGACCGGTCGAAGGCGCCATCCAGGCGGCGGAAGCGGTCGTGGGTCTCGCGGATGCCGTCCAGGCTGATGCCCACGTAGTCGAAGCCGGTGGCCGCGATGGCGTCGATGTTGTGCGCGTCGATCAGGGTGCCATTGGAGGACAGGCCCACGTAGAAGCCCATCGCCTTGGCCCGCCCGGCGATCTCGAAGATGTCCGGGCGCAGCAGGGGCTCGCCGCCGGACAGGATCAGCACCGGCACGCGGAAGGCCTTGAGGTCGTCCATCACGCGGAAGACCTCGGCGGTGTCCAGCTCGCCGGCGAAGTCCTTGTCGGCGGAGATCGAGTAGCAGTGCTTGCAGGTGAGGTTGCAGCGGCGGATCAGGTTCCAGATCACCACGGGGCCGGGGGGATGGCGGCGGGGGGTGAGCGGGGTGGGGGCGGCGACCTCGCGGATGTAACTGGAAATGCGGAACATGGCCTGACCTTCCGGGGAGTGTGGCGTGATTGTCGGGCGTGCAAAGACCGGGTGGCCTTGATGGGTATCAACCCGGGGTGCGATCTTCGCTGTCAGGTACCCGAACTGCTGGAACGAAAGAGCCGGGGGGCAGTCGATCCGGGTAAGATCACACAAGCGGATTGATTGTTAAATCGATAAAATCGCAATAATTTGATAAATTCAATAGTGTTTCTATTGATGGGTCACCAATAATGGACGAGAAGGATGCTTGCGCTCCGGAGCCGCAGCCGCGTCGCCGCACGATCCTGGTGGTGGATGACGAGCCCATCAACCGCATGGTGCTCAAGGGGATCCTGCCCGGGGAGTTCAGCGTGCTCATGGCAAGCAGTGGCCTCGAGGCGCTCGAGATGGTGGCGGCCGAGCCCCGGCCCGACCTGATCCTGCTCGATGTCATGATGCCGGACCTCGATGGTTTCGAAGTGCTCCGCTGCCTCAAGGGCGAACCCGCCACCATGGATATCCCCGTGATCATGGTGACCGCGATGATCGACGAGGAGAGCGAGCAGAAGGGCTTCGAGTTGGGCGCCGCGGATTACATCCACAAGCCGATCCGGGCGGCCATCGTCAAGTCCCGGGTCCAGGTCCAGCTGCAGGCCAAGGCGGCCCGGGAGATGCTCTTCCGCAACAACCAGCGCCTGCGCCACAAGGTGGAGGATGGCGCCCACGCCCTGGAGCTGGCCCAGATGCAGTTGATGCAGGCCGAGAAGATGGCCTCGCTCGGCCAGCTGGCGGCCGGCGTTGCCCATGAGATCAACAATCCGGTGGGCTTCGTCGGCTCGAACCTCGGCGCGCTGGAGGGCTACCTGAAGGATCTCTTCGCCATCATCGAGGCTTACGAGCAGGGCGTGGCAGCCTGTGCCGACCCGGCCTCCTTTGCCCAGGCGCAGGCGCTGCGCCAGAAGGCTGATTACGATTTCCTGCGGGAGGACGTGGTCTCCCTGCTCAAGGAGTCGCAGGAAGGCGTCGATCGGGTGCGCAAGATCGTCTGTGACCTCAAGGACTACTCCCACATGAGCACTGCGGAGTGGCATTGGACCGATCTGCACAAGGGGCTCGAGTCCACGCTCAACATGGCGCGGAACCAGCTCAAGTACCACTGCACGGTGATCCGGGAATATGGCGACCTGCCCCAGGTGTATTGCCTCGGCTCGCAGCTCAACCAGGTGTTCATGAACCTGATCGTCAACGCTGCCCAGGCCATCGAGGGCAAGGGCGAGATCACCATCCGCACCGGGCTTCGGGGGGAGGATCAGGTGTGGGTCAGCGTCAGCGATACCGGCAGGGGGATTCCGCCGGATGATCTGCAGCGCGTCTTCGAGCCCTTCTACACCACCAAGCCGGTCGGGCAGGGGACCGGCCTGGGACTGTCGCTGTCATGGGGTATCGTCGATCGCCACCATGGGCGCATCGAGGTGAGCAGCGAGGTCGGCAAGGGCACCACCTTCACCGTGATCCTGCCGATCGGGCAGGCCGATGCCCCGATGTGAGCGGCTCAGCGGCCGCCCCAGGGCATGATCGGCACGGTCGACAGGCTGTTGGCCGGCGCCCCGTCGATCAGCTTGCGGCTCACCGCCAGATAGACCAGCGTGTTGTTGGCCTTGTCCCATAGCCTCAGGACACGGGTTTCCTTGAACAGCACGGATGTATCCTCGGCAAACACCGTTTCGCTCTCGGGCAGTTTGGCCGGCAGGCTGATCGGACCCGTCTGGCGGCAGGCCAGCGAGAACTGGGACGGGTCCTGGGCCAGTCCCAGGCTGCCGGCGACGCCCCCGGTGCGTGCCTGGCTGACATGGCAGGTCACCCCGGGGACCTTGGGATCGTGAAAGGCCTCGACGCAGATCTTGTGATTGGCGCCCACCAGCTTCCAGGCCGTGGTGACGCAGCCGACCGTGTCGGCCTGGCTCAGGGGGGCGGCAAGCAGGCTGGCGGCGGCCAGCATGAAGGAGATGGAGCGCATCGGACGGTATCCTCGAACACCGGACCCGGCCGGCATGGCCGGGCCCCGCAGGGGCTGACACAATAGGCGGGGCTGCATGCCGCAGGCCCCTCATGGAGCGACTCTAACCCAAAGTCATGGCACACATTCATCCCGAAGGCTGGCGGGAACTGAAGGCCACCGGCGCCGCGCAGCGAAAGACCGAAACCCTGACCGTGCTGGCCGAAGGCCTCGACGACTGTTACGCGATCTACCATGGCGTGCACTGGACCCGCATCGCCGAAGGCAATCACGCCCTGAGCGGTGATATCGACTTTGCCGTCGTCGGCCCGACCGGCAAGGTCCTGTTGATCGAGCAGAAGTCCGGCCTGCTGGCGGAGAGCCCGGAAGGGCTGGTGACACGTTACGCGCGCAAGGCGCAGAGTGTCCCGGTGCAGCTGGCCCGCACGGTGGCGGCGCTGGCGGCCCGCCTCCGGGATGTCTGCGACGGCGAGGCGGTGCCGGTCGAGGCGCTGCTCTACTGCCCCGACTACACCCTGCGCAGCCCCGGCACGGCGGGTCTCGATCCGGCGCGCATCGTCGATGCCAGCCGACGGGAGCACCTGGCCGCCATCGTCCGGTCGATCCTGCCGGTGTCGGGCGAGGCGCTGCCCCGCCGGGAGCGCATCCATCGCTACATGGCCGACCTGCTGCAGCTGGTGCCTGAGGTCGACGCCATCGCCGGCCAGGCTGACGCCCTGACCACCCGCCTGTCCGGCGGCCTGGCCGAATGGGCGCGTCGTATCGAATGCGCGCCCTTCCGCCTGCGCGTGATCGGCACCGCGGGCTCCGGCAAGACGCAGCTGGCGATGGCCGCATTCCGCGATGCGCTGGCTGCCGGCCGACGCCCCCTGTATGTTTGCTACAACCGCCCGCTGGCCGATCACATCGCCCTGATCGCCCCGCCCGGCGGCGAGGTGGCCACTTACCACCAGCTGGCCGACCGGATCAGCCGGGGCCTCGGGCAGGCGCCCGATTTCAGCCTGCCGGATGCCTTCTCGCGGCTGGAGAGCCTGCTGGATGACTACGTACCGGGCGCGGCCGACCGCTTCGACGACATCATCGTGGACGAGGGGCAGGACTTCCAGGCCGGCTGGGCCGACAACCTGCTCCGCTTCCTGCGACCGGATGGGCGGGCCTGGTGGCTGGAAGACCCGCTGCAGAACCTGTATGGGCGCCCGCCGGTCGAGCTGCCTGGCTGGGTGAGTCTGCGCTCCGGCACGAACTATCGCAGTCCGCGGGACATCCTGGCCCTGCTCAATCCCCTGCTGCCGGTGCCGGTCACTGCAGGCAGCCCGCTGGCTGGCTCCAGGGTCGAGATCCTGACCTACTCGACACAGGACGAACTGGCGCCGCGCACTGCCCAGGCCATCACGCGGGCCATCGGCCTCGGCTTCAAGCGCTCCCGGATTGCAGTCATTACATATAGAGGGCGTGAACACTCGGCATTGACGCCGCTGACCCGCCTCGGCCCCCATACCCTGCGCGCACCGACCGGCCGCTACGACCTGTTTGGCAACCCGGTGCTGAGCGAAGGGGACGTGCTCATCGATTCGGTGCTGCGCTTCAAGGGGCGGGCCGCGCCCTGCGTGATCCTCACCGAGGTCGATTTCGAGCAGCTCGATGAACGCGCCATGCGCCGCCTCTTTGTCGGCGCCACCCGCGCCACCCTCAAGCTGTTGCTGGTGGTATCGGCACGGTCTGCAGGCGTCCTGCAGACGGGCTTGAGGGAGGCGGAGAGCGCCTGAGCGTGCGCAGGGCCGGGTTCAGGGCTCCGAGAAGGCCATGTGCAGGCCGTCGGTGATCGGCCCGGCCAGATAGGAGAACAGGCTCCGTTCGCCGGTCAGGATGGCGACGCTCACCGGCACCCCGGGCATCAGCGGGTAGCGCGTTCCGCGATGGATGAATGCGCTGCTGTCGGGGGCGATGCGCACCCGGTAATGGGGCACCTTCTGCTCGTCCATCACCGAGTCCGGGCTGATATGCACCACCTTGCCATGCATCGGCTGGAAGCCCCGGGCCACCGAGGAAACCAGCTGGATGCGGGCTTCCTGGCCGACCCGCACCATGCCGATGTCGCCGATCGGCAGCTTGGCCTCGATGAGCAGGGGCTCGTTGGCGGGGACCAGGCTCATCAGGGTGCCGCCAGGCTGGATCACGCCCCCTTCGGTGACCACGTGCAGGGTCATCACCACCCCGTCGATGGGCGAGCGGACCACCAGGCGCTCCTGGGTGTCCGAGAACTTGCGCATGCGCTCCTGGGCTTCGGCGATCTGCTTGCGGGTGTCGGCCAGGTCCTTCTGGAACTGCTCGCTGTCCCCCGAGTCCAGGGAGCGCAGGGAGGCGTCCTCCTGCTTCTGGGCTGCGGCCACCCTGCGTAGGGAGGCGTCGATTTCCTTGAGGGTGCCCCGGGCCAGTTCTTCCTCTTTCAGCAGGTTGAGGTGCTCATAGCGGTTGGCCAGGCCCTCGGCGAGGAGTTTCTGGCTGATCTCGATTTGCTGGACGAGGAGACGCAGCTTGCCCTCGGTGTGGGCGCGACGGGCCTGCAGCTCGGCTTGTTCGGCGCTGCGCTGGCTGATCTTCTGGGACTGGGCTTCGTAGCTGCTGCCAACCCGGGACTTCTGGGCCAGCAGCAGGGCACGGGCCGTGTCCACCTGGTCCGGGAAGCGCTTGGCCAGGTCTGCCGGCACCTTGAAGTCGGACTTGTGGGCGAGCTGTGCCTCCAGGCGCAAGGCCTTGATCTGCAGGCCGCCGATCTGAGCTTCGAGTTCGCGCATCTCTGATTCGGCAGAGGTCCGCTCCACCTCGGCCAGGGCTTCACCGGCCGCCACACTCTGGCCTTCGCGTACCAGGATGCGGCGCACGATGCCGCCCTCCAGGTGCTGGATCAGCTTGGTCTGGCCGGCGGTGGTGACCTCGCCGGTGGAGTGGCTGGCGATGTCGAGGGGGAACAGGAAGGACCACAGCAACAGCGTGCCGAGCAGCAGCGCCAGCAGGCGGATGGTCAGGCGGCTGCGGAGCAGGGCGTCGGTGGGTTGGCCTTCGTCCTCGAGGGGCGGCAGGATCAGCCTGGTCAGGCGCGACAGCAGGGGGTGGCCCTCGAAGGTGGTGAGGATGCGTTCGAGCAGGCGGCCCAGGCGGCTGGTGGTGGGCGGTGGGGTATCGGGATGCACGGTGGAATCAGTCATGGGCGCTGCCTCCGGCGGTCACGGCGGGCGTTGCAGGTGTTGCCGGCGCCCGGACAACGCGGGGCTGGGGCTTCTGGTTGAGGTCGATGACGGCCTGGGCGGCGGAGATGATGAAGGCTTCATTGCTCATCACCACCAGGCTGTGCCCTGACTTGACCAGGCGGTTGAGGATGCCGGCGATGGCCTTGCAGCCGTCGGCATCGACGCCTTCCGTGGGGTCGTCCAGCACCACCACGCGGCCTTTGCCGAGCAGGGCACGGGCCAGGGCGAGGCGGCGGCGGATGCCCAGCGGGATGCTGTTGCCACCGTTGCGCAGGATGAGGTTGAGGCCATCGGCGCTGCCCTCGACAAAGGGGCCCACACCCAGCTCGCGGCATAGGGCCAGGATTTCTTCATCGGGGGTGTCGGTGGCCATCACCGTCAGGTTCTCGCGCAGGGTGCCATCGAAGAACAGGGGCTCCTGGGGCAGGTAGGCCACCTGGCGACGCCACCAGCCGGGGTCGGCCTGTCGCAGGTCCATGTTGTCGGCCAGCAGGCGGCCACGGGTCGGCTCCAGCAGCCCCACCAGCAGGCGGGCGAGGGTGGTCTTGCCGGTGCCATTGGCGCCGATCACGGCCACTACCCCGCCGGCCGGCAGGTCGAAATCGAAGTGCTCGAAGATGGGGGTCGGCTGCTTGGGGTAGGCGAAGGCCGCATCTTCAAAGCGCAGGCTGCCGCCATACTGACCCAGTGTCATGCCGTCGCTGCGTTCCTGCGGGATGGCGTTGAGCTGGCGGATCAGTTCGAGGGCGCGTTGCCCGCGGCCGATGGCCTCGCCCAGGCCGAGGGCCCGGGTCAGGGCGGCGAGGGCGCGGCCCGCCAGGATGTTGGCCCCGATCAGGCTGCCCACGTCGAGTCGCCCGGCCAGGACCTCCCGTGCGCCCATGGCCATCACCAGCATGCCCAGCAGCACGCCGCCGGCGTAGCTGGCATTCTGGATGGTGTTCTGCAGGGTACCGAGGTTGGCGCGCAGGCCGGTGAGCTCGGTGGTGCACTGGTTCCAGCGCTCGCGCAACGTGTCCGCGGCCTGGAAGGCCCGCACCAGCTCGGTGCCCGAGGTCAGGGTCTGCTGGTGGCCGGCCAGCTGGATGGCGCTGCGGCTCTGGGCTTCCATGGGTTCGCGCAGACGGCGCTGGGCCAGCAGGGAGACCAGGATGACGCCGCTCATCACCAGGATGGCGGTCAGGGCCAGGATGGGATTGAGCAGGGCCAGGACGAACAGGAAGACAAAAGCGAAGGGGGCGTCGAGCAGGGTGATCAGGTTGCCGGCGCCGAAGCTTTGCTGGGTGGTGGAGAGACCGGACAGGATTTCCCGGCGCGCGGCCACCGGCAACTGCTCGAGCAGGGCGTACTGGCCACGCACGCTGCTCTCGAAGACGGTCTCGCCGAGCGCTGCATCCGCCCGGGCGCACAGCCACTGGGCGATGCGCAGGCGTGCCGAGCGCAGGGCCAGCTCGAAGACCACCGCGATGATGGCGCCGACGGTGAGGGTCAGCAGGGTGGTGTCGATGCCCAGGGCCAGATAGCGGTTGAGGACCTGGATACTGTAGAGAGAGCCGGCCAGACCGAGGAGGTTGATCAGCAGGGAGGAGAGGAACAGCTCCATCCGGAGCCGGGGGTGGAGGGCGAGTCGTCGCCAGAATTCATTCATTGGATCAGGGGGCTGGTTTCATTGGGCAAAGCCCCGGCCCCCTTGCGGGAGACCGGGGCGGGCGGGCCTGAGGGCTGCCGGGGTCAGACGACCGGATGCGGCGCGATCACGTCGGCGGGCAGCGTGTCCGCCTGGGGCTGGTTGGCAAGCTCCACGAGCGCGACGAGCCCGCTGCCATCGGTGCCGGCGTTGGTGTCGGCATCATAGTACAGGCGGGTGACGTCGCCGTTGGAGATCAGGAAGAAGGCCGAGCCGGTGTGGTTGCCACCGGTGATGGCCGCCTCCAGCTCGTCGAGCTGGCCGCTGCCGCCGGTGCCGAACTGGAAGCTCCCCGCCGCGAAGCTGACCCGATACACGCTGGCGTCTGCCTGGTTGGCCAGGGCTTGAAGCGTGGTCAGCGCGTCGGTGGCGAAGGACTGGGACACCGAAGTGAGGCTGTTCAGCCCACCGAAGTTACCCGGGTCGAAGCTCAGGTGGTCGGTGCCGGCGACGAAGTCGCTGATCACATCCATGCCGTCGGTCGGGCGCTCGAAGTGGAAGCGGTCGGCACCCGCACCCCCGTTGAGGGTGTCTGCGCCGGCGCCGCCGATCAGTACGTCATCGCCTTCGCCGCCCTGGAGCTGATCCGCACCGGCGTAGCCGTACAGCGTGTCGTTGCCGCCCAGGCCTTGCAGGCTGTCCTCGCTGGAGGTGCCGGAGAGGATGTCATTGCCGGCGCCGGCCACATCGTTGTTGGTGATCTGGGCCACGGCCGAGGCCAGGGCAACCGGACTGACGACGCTCGAGGTGACCACGGCGAGCAGGGATTCGTTGCCTTCCACCAGGGTGTCGCCGGCGACGTTGATGCTGAAGCTGGCGCTGCTCTGGCCGGCGTTGAAGGTGACGCTGCCGGTGGGGAAGACGCCGCCCGCGAAGTCGCTGCCATCCACGCTATGCACTGCGCCGCCGAGGATCTTCCAGTAGAAGGTCTCGGTGGTGCTGGTATCGCCGCGGGTGAGCTGGAAGGTGGCGCTGGTGCTGCCCGAGTCGCCTTCGACGATGCTGGCCGGCGCGGTGAGCTGCAGGCCCTGGTCGTCGTCACGGATGTTGCCGGCGAGCGTCGTGGTGCCGCCGGTGATGGCCGGGTGGCTGAAGGTCACGTTGAAGGCCTCGTCGCCCTCGCGGACGGCGTCGCCCTTGACCTGCAGGGTGAACAGGCCTTCGCTGACTCCGGCAGCGAGGGTGATGGTGCCGGTGAGCGGGGTCAGGAAGTCATCCGCCGTGGCGCTGCCGGCGATGCTGTAGTTGACCGTGACGGCGTCATTCCCCGGGCCTGCACGCAGCACCCGGAAAGTGAAGGGGGTGGTGGCGCCGTCGGCGCCTTCGGCCCGATCCACGTCCAGGGCCAGCACCGTGATGGCCATGTCATCGCCGATGATGGTGGCCGAGGCGCTGGACTGCAGCGGATTGACGGTGACCCCGCCGCCGGCGCTGGAGAGCTGCACCGAGAACTGTTCGTCGGATTCGCCGACGGCATCGGCGGCGACCTGGATGACGAGTTCCTTGGTGGTCTCGCCGGCCAGGAATTGAAGGGTGCCCTGAGGCAGCACACCATTCAGGAAGTCTGCCGCGTTGGCGGGTGCCGAGCCGCTGCCGGCGACCTGGTAGTTGATGCTGGCGGCCAGTTCATCGGCACCGGCACGGGTGACGGTGAAGCGATAGGCGGTGGTGCCGCCGCCGTTGCCTTCCTCCTGGCTGGTGTCGATGGCGGTGACGCTGAACTGGCTGTCGTCGTTGAGGACGACCCCGGCAGCCTGATCGTTGATCAGGTCGATGCCGACGGCGTTGGTGAGCACGACCCGGAAGTTCTGGTCGGGGCCCAGCACGTTGTCGCCGGCCACGGGGATCTGGATGTCGTAGATCGTCTGGCCCGGTGCCAGGGTGATGCTGCCGCTCGGGAGGGTGTTGCCGACGAAGTCGCTGGCGGTGATGGGGTAGCTGCCCACCCCTTCCACATGCCAGTCGAGGCTCACGGTGGCGGTGTTGGAGCCCAGCCGCTCGACCCGATAGGTGAAGAAGGTCGTGCCGCTGTCGCCTTCATACTTCTCGGCACTCCCGACGGCGGTGAGGGTCAGGCCGGTGTCGTCGTTGTCGATCAGGGTGCTCGCCGTGCCTTCGAGGATGGTGGCACCTACCGCATCGCTGAGCTCCACCGAGAAGCCCTCGGCCATCTCGCCGGTGTTGTCGCCGGCCACCGTGATGGTGATGGACTTGGTGGTTTCACCGATACCGAAGGCCACCGCACCGCTCTGGTACACCCCGCCGAAGTCCTGGGCGTTGGCCGGGTTGGTGCCGCTGGGGATGACCTGCCACAGCACGCTGGAAGTGACCGTGGTGTCACCGCTGCGGGTGACGGTGAAGGTGAAGGGGGTTTCCTCGCCGGTGTCGCCTTCCGGGGTGGAGGCGTGGTCTGCAGCAATCAGCAGCACGGCGTCGTCATTGATGACGGTGCCGGTGGCGGTGGTGGCCGCTGCCGTGGAGCCGTAGCTGGGGTTGCCCAGGGAGACGCTGAAGGTCTCGTCGTATTCGCCGAGGGTGTCGGCATTCACATGGACGGTGAACTCCTTGCTGGTCTCGCCGTCGGCGAAGGTGACGGTGCCGGTCTGGGCCAGGAACTCGCTGTTGCCCACAGGGCGCAGGCCGGAGCCGGCGGCGTTCCAGTCGACGCTGGCGGCGCCGGTGGAGGTACCGCTGCGGTCGATCCGGAAGGTGAAGGCGGTGGTGCCGCTGTTGCCTTCCAGCTGGGATGCGGAGACCGCGGACACGGTGAGGGTGTCGTCGTCGTCAATGATGGTGCCGATCACGTTGTTGCTGGTGATGTCGGCGTGGGCGCTCTGGCCGGAGAGCTGGACGGTGAAGTCCTGGGTGCCTTCGTCCAGGCCGTCGCCGGCCACATTGACCAGGATGGTCTGGGTCGTCTCGCCGGGGGCGAAGGTGACGCTGCCGGAGGGCAGTACGCCACCGGGGAAGTCGGCGGCCACGGCGCTGCCCGCCACCACGTTCCAGTTGACCGAGGTGCTTACCGACAGGTCGCCGCTGCGGGTGACGGTGAAGCTGAGCTGGCCGGGGTTGCCGGTGTCGCCCTCGACGGCGCTGCCGACGGCGGCCGACAGGGCCAGATCCACGTCGTCGTCACGGATGGTGCCGGCGGCGGTGGAGGCGCCCGCATCCACGGTGCTGCCGGTGCCCGGGTTGTAGAGCTCGACGCTGAAGTTCTCGGCCAGCTCGACGTTGCGGTCGCCGGCGATGGCGACGTTGAGCACCGCGCTGTCCTGGCCATCGACGAAAGTGACGGTGCCCGAGGTGGCGACGAAGTCGCCGGCCACGGTGTCGCCATGGACGATGCGCCAGCCCACGCTGGAGTTGCCGGCGGTGCTGCCGGTACGGGTGACGGTGAAGCTCAGGGTGCCCGGCGCGCCGGAGCCTTCGGCGCCGTCGGCGGCCAGGGCGGCGATGGACATCACGTCGTCGTCATTGACCAGGGTGGCGTTGGCGCTCTGGCTGGTGAAGCTGTGCACCAGGCTGTCGGTGGGCGGGGTGAGGGTGACGGTGAAGCCTTCGTCGCTCTCGAGCACGCTGTCGCCGGCCACATGAACAACGATGTCCTGGGACATCACACCCTGGCCGAAGCTGAGGGTGCCGTTGGGGAAGAAGCCGTTGAAGAAATCGGCGGCGTCCGCGGCGTTGGCGCCGTTGCCGGCCACATTCCAGTCCAGGGTGGTGGCGGCGGTGCCGCCGGTGCGGGTGACGCGGAAGACGAAGTCGTGGCTGGCACCGTCGCCTTCGACCGAGGGGATGGTGAAGCCGGTGACGGTCCAGTCCACATCGTCACTGGTGATGGTGCCGGTGGCCGTGCCGGTGATGATGTCGGCGCCGATTGAGGCGTTGGAGAGGTCGATGGTGAAGTTCTCGTTGCCTTCCACCTCCACGTCGCCCTGTACGGTGACGGTGATGGTCTTGCTGAGCTCACCGCTGGCGAAGGACAGGTTGCCGCTGGGGAGCACGCCGCCCACGAAGTCGGCCGCATTGGCGGTGCCGGCGGTGGCGGTCCAGTCCACGGTGGCGGCCAGATTCAGGTTGCCGCTGCGGGTGACGGTGAAGGTCAGGTCGGTGGTGGTGCCATCGTGGCCTTCGACGCGGGTGGCGGTGGTGCCGCTGATGCGCAGGGAGGCTTCGTCGTCGGTGATGGTGGCATCGGCGGTGCTGTGGGTGAACACCACACCGTTGGGGCCGGTGAGGCTCAGGCGGAAGCTCTCGTTGGATTCGCCCGAGTAGTCGCCCTTGACCGGCACCTGGATGGTCTTGCTGGTTTCGCCCGCATTGAAGGTGATGTTGCCGCTGGTGGCGACGAAGTCGGCCGCGCTGGTGGGGTCGGCGCCGATGCCGGCGACGCTCCAGTCCAGCGTCTGGGAGGCGCTCAGGTTGCCGCTGCGGGTGACCACGAAATCGAAGTAGGTGGTGTCCCCGGTGTTGCCTTCCAGGGCGGTGGCCGGGGCGCTGACGTCGAACACCACGTCGTCGGCCTGGATGGTGCCGTTGGCGGCGGAGGTGGTGATGGTGACGCCGCTGGAGGGGTTGGACAGGGTGACGGTGAAGTCCTCGTCCGGCTCGCCCGCCAGGTCGCCGCTGACCAGCACGGTGAGGGTCACGCTGTTCTGGCCGGCCGGCAGGGTCAGGGTGCCGGAAGGCAGGCTGCCGCCGAAGTCGGCGCCGTCGGCCGGGTTGAGGCCCGTGCCGGCGATGGCGTAATCCACCGTTTCCGCTTCGCCCAGGTAGCCGCTGCGGGTCACGGTGAAGGTGTAGGCGGTGGTGCCGCTGTTGCCTTCGGCCTTGGCGGCCGACAGGGCGCTGATGGCGATGGTGGAGTCGTCGTTGAGGATGTCGGTTGTGGCGGTGGCGGTCTGGATCTGGCCGCCGCTGGAGTTGGAGAGGGTGACCGTGACGCTCTCGTCGTTCTCCACGTTGAGGTCGCCCACCACCTGGATGGTGATGGTCTTGCTCGCTTCACCATCGGCGAAGCTGACCGTGCCGCTGGGCAGGCCGCCGTTGGTGCCGAGGGTGTCGCCGGTGGCAAAGTCGGCCGCATTGGCGGCAGCCGAGCTGAGCTTCCAGTCCACGCTGCCGACGCCGCTGGTGTCACCGCCCCGGGTGACGGTGAAGGTCAGGCTGGTGGTGCCGCTGTGGCCTTCCTGGATCGTCGCCTGGCTGGCCGCGATGTGGAACACCGCGTCGTCGTTTTCGATGGTGCCGGTGGCCGTGGCCGTGGTGATGCTGTCGCCCGTGGTGCCCGTACCCAGAGCGATCTGGACAGTGTAGGTCTCGTCGGTCTCGGGGGTGGTGTCGCTGGTGGGGGTGATGGTGACGGTCTTGCTCATCTCCCCAGGCGCGAAGGTGACAGAGCCGGAGGGCAGGCTGCCGCCGAAGTCGGTTGCATCCACCGTGCCGTTGGCGCCACCGGTGAGCACCGACCAGGTGATGGTCTGGTTCTGGTTGGTGTTGTGGGTGCGGGTGATGGTGAAGGTCTGGGCGGTGTTTTCGGCGGTGCTGGCACCGGCACCGCCGGTGATGGCGAAGGTCGAGTCGTCGTTGAAGATGGTGGCGTTGGCCGTGACGTCGATCGCCTCGTCGATGCCCGACAGGCTGCCCAGCTGGACCGAGAAGGTCTCGTCGGCTTCGGCGGCGGTGTCGCCCACCACGGTGACGCTGATGGTCTTGCTGCTCTCGCCGGCGGCAAAGCTCACGGTACCGGTGGTGGCGCCGCTGAAGTCGCCGGCGGCCGTGGTGCCGTTGAACAGGGTCCAGGTCATGGACGAGGCGCCCGACAGGTCACCACTGCGGGTGACCGTGAAGTTCATGGTCTGGTTGCTGTCGCTCTCGACGATGGTCGTGTCGGCGATGCTGATGCCGGTGTCGTCGGTCAGCACGGTGAGGGTGCTGGAGGCGAGGTTCTGGGTGTTGGTGATGGCCGGGGAGGCGCTGGTGAGCACGTCCTCGTAGATCACGACCCGGAAGGTCTCGTTGCTTTCGGCGATCAGGTCGCCCTTGACCAGCACGCTGAAGTTGCTGGTCAGTACGCCGTTGGCGAAGCTCACCGTGCCGGAGGGCAGGCCGCCGCCGGTGCCCAGGCTGTCGGTGCTGGTGAAGTCGGCAGCGTTGGTGGGGTTGGCGCCCACGGCCTCGACGCGCCAGCGCAGGGTGGCGGCGCCCGAGTAGCCCGTGCCGCTGCGGCTCACGTCGAAGGAGAAGGTCTGGTTGGCACCCTGGTCGGTTTCCACCAGGCTGGTGGCGGTGGGGGTCAGGGTGTAGGTGGTGTCGTCGTCGTAGATGGTGCCGCGCACATCCAGAGTGTTGGCCAGGGTGCCGTAGGCGTTGTTGTAATCCGGGTAGTAGCTCTGGAAGCGGACGTAGGAGCCCGCCACATCGCCGGGGGCGCTCAGACGAAGGGTGAAGGTCTCGTTGGCTTCCACCGTGCTGTCGTCGGTCAGGATGTCGGCCAGGGAGATGTTGTAGTTGTAGGTGCCGTAGGCGCTGGCCTGGGCGGCCAGAGTGAAGCTGCCGCTGGTGTACTGGAAATCGCCGGCGGCGGTGCTGCCGTTGACCAGCGTGTAATTGACCACGATGTCGCTGTCGAGGCGCCCCGCCCGGTTGACCGTGAAGGTCAGCGGGTTGCCTTCATAGGCGTTGGTCTGCACGTTGGTGTAGTAGCCGTTGGTGTCTCCACCGCTGGAGTCCCAGCCGCCGACAAAGAGGCGGATGTCGTCGTTGCGCACGTTCACCGTGACGCTTGCGGCGGTGTTGTCCACGTTGGCGGGACCGTAGCCGTTCTGGGTGCCGGCGCCATAGACGTCGTACAGCCAGCTTTCACCGGCGCTCGCGGAGACCACGTTGAAGGTGATCGGGGTCTCGCTTTCCACGTAGTTGTCACCATAGAAGGTGACGGTGACCTGCTTCTGGGTTTCGCCGGCATTGAACACCACGTTGCCGTATGTGGTACTCGAGCTGTATTCATAGGCGCGATTGGCGCCGCTGTAGGTCTTGACCAGCTCGTTGGCGGAGCCACCCCAGTTGATGGCCGAGCCGCTGAGGTACCAGCCGACGGTGCTGGGGTAGTTCAGGGCGCCATCGAGCCCGGCCTGATCGGTGCGGGTGATGGTGAAGGTGACGGTGTTGCCGTCCGAGGTATTGCTGGCACCGGTACCTTCGAAGAGGGTGGTGGTGCTGGCGGTGACGCTGATCAGGGGGTCGGCGTCGTTGTCGTAGATCTGGGCGGTGTCCACATAGCCGGTGGAGGCCGTTTCCAGGTCGTGATTCGCTTCGCCTGCGTCCACATTATTGGGGTTGCTGAGCACGATGCTCAGGTTTTCGCGCCAGCTTTCGGTCCAGGCGTCGTCCAGGGTCTGGACGCTGATGGTCTTGGTGGTTTCGCCATTCTCGAAGGTGAGGGTGCCGGTCCAGGCGCCGGCATTGAAGGTCGCTGTGCCATTGCTGGTGGTCACGCCCGAGATGTCGCTGGGGTCGAGCTGGTACCACGTGCTGGTATTGGTGTTGCCCTCGTTGGTGGTCTCGGAACCCGGCAGGGTCAGGGACCAGTCCACGGTATCCGTGCCGCGGGTATCACCCTGACGGGTGATGGTGAAGGTGACGATGTTGCCTTCGGTGACGTCGTTGGCGCTGGCATCGAAGCGGGTATCGTCGTTGCTGAGGACGAGGTAGTTATTGTTGTAGCCAGCGCCGTCGGGGTTGCTGTCGAAGCTGCTGCCGCCGCTGGTGGTGGTGAGGTAGACGCGGAACGCCTCGTCGTATTCGCCCACGTTGTCGCGGGTGGTGTAGACCTTGATGTAGCCCCACTCCTGCCCGTCGGCAAAGTTCAGCCGGCCGGAGGCAAAGCCGCCGTTGGTGCCCAGGGCATCCTGGCCCGGCTTGAAGTCGTTGATGTCGGTGGCCACGTAGCCGCCGACGCCATTGGAGAGCTTCCATTCCACCCAGGCGGTGCCCGAGGTGGCGATGGTGCGGCGTACGGCGAAGACGTGCTCGATGTAGTCGTCGCTGGGGCCGCCGTCGGCCAGGGTGTCGCCTTCGAGCTTGCTGCTCACATAGCTGAAGGAGCCGGTTTCGCCGGTGTTGGCGTTGTTGCCCAGATCGAACAGGGCTTCGTCCCGTTCGATTTCGCCGAACAGGTAGCCGGAGTTGGTGTTGCTGTACTGGCCGCCGTCGGAAACCCAGCCACCCATGTGATCAGCGTTGTAGAAGGCGTTGCCACCGCTGATGCGCGGGTCGTTGTGGACGGTGGTGACTTGGTCCACGCCCGTGCCGCCGGACAGGGCGATCTGGAACCACTCGTCGTTCTCCACCACGTCGTCACCGGACACGGTGATGGTGATGGTCTTGCTGGTCTCACCGCTGGCGAAGCTGACGGTCCCGGAGGGCAGGCTGCCGCCGAAGTCGCTGGCGTCGACAGAGTTTGACCAGGCGTTCTCCTCGCCGTCATAAACGCTGGTGCCCTGCACCGCCCAGTTGAGGGACGAGGCCTTGTTGAGGTCGCCGGAGCGGGTGAAGGTGACCGTGAAGGTGCTCGACTGGCCCGCCACCGTCTCGGCGACGCGCATGTCGTCGATGGAGGCGGTGATCTGGGTGTCGTCGTTCTGGATGGTGCTGGTGTAGCTGCTGGTGGCGCCGATGGAGCTGCCGGCGTTGGCACCGCTCAGGTTGATGTTGAAGGTCTCGTTGTTCTCGATACTTCCGACATCGGTGTCACCGTAGGCATAGACCGTGATGGTCTGGGTGGTGACGCCAGAGTTGAAGGTCAGCGTGCCGCTGGGGTTGATGTTGGCGTTGCTGCCGTTGGTGAAGTCGTTGATGTTGGTGGTGCCGTGTCCGACCGCCCAGTTCACCGTGTTGGTCTGGGACAGATAGCCGGTTCGGGTCACCGTGTAGGTCATGGCCGTACCGGTGAAGCCGTTGTCACCTTCCACCACCGAGGCGGTGCCGGCGGTGATGTTGAACTCGGCGTCGTCGTTACGCACGTAGCCGTCGGCCGTGCCGCCCTGGATCTCGGTGCCCGAGGACGGATTGGACAGGTTGATCCGCAGGGTCTCGTCCACCTCGAGGGTGCTGTCGCCGGCAATGCGCAGGGTGATGGTCTTGCTGGTCTCCCCGCTGGCGAAGCTCAGGGTGCCGTAGGGAATGCCGTTGCCGTCCTTCGAGACACCGCCCGGCTGGCTGGCGTAGAAGTCGGTGCCGTTCACTGCGTTGGCGACACCGCTATCCACGGCCCAGTTCACCGTGGAGACCTGCGAGCCGTTACCGGCGCGGGTGACGGTGAAGGTGTAATCCACGTAGGAGGCGTTGCCCTCGTTCTTGTCGGCGAGCAGGGGGGTGATGGTCAGGCTGGCGTCGTCGTTGGTGAGCACCGTGGACGCCGCGGCGGTGACGATGTTGCTGTTGGCCGGTGCGTTCGACAGGGTGACGGTCATCGTCTCGTCGGATTCGACGGCGGAGTCGCCCTTCACGTTGACCACGATGGTGGCGCTGCTCTGGCCGTCGGCGAAGCTGACCGTGCCGGTGGCCGCCTGGCCGGCGGCCAGGTCGGTGGCGGTGGCGAAGCCGTTGGTGCCGGTGATGGTCCAGGTCAGGTCGCGGGCGCCGTCGAGGGAGCCGCTGCGGGTCACCGTGTAGGTGACGGTGCTGTCGGTGTTGCCCTCGGCCCGGGTGGTGGTCAGGGTGCTGATGCTGAAGTTGTCGTCGTCGGTGAGCAGGGTGGTGCTCTTGCTGCCGTCGCCCGGCTGGATGATGCCGTTGACCGGGTTGCCCAGTACCACCTGCAGGGTTTCGTCACTCTCGAGGGTCAGGTCGCCCTGGACATTGAGGGTGATGGTCTTGCTGGTCTCGCCCGCGTTAAAGCTCACGGTGCCGCTGGGCAGGCCGCTGTTGGTGCCGAGGACGTCCTGGTTGCCGACGAAGTCGGCGGTGGTGAGGCCGGCGGAGGTGCTGAGGGCCCAGGTGACGCTGCCGGTGCCACTGACGTCGCCGTTGCGGGTGACGGTGAACACCACCGGGGTGGTGCCGCTGCCGCCTTCGGCGATGTTGGCCGGGGCGCTCAGCACGAAGTTGGTGTCATCGTTGTTGATGACGGTGCTGGCGGTGGACGTACCGAGGGTGGTGTTGGCGGACGGGTTGCTGAGGGTGAGGGTGAGGGTCTCGTTGTTGGCCTCGGCAACGGTGTCACCATTGACATTGAGGGTCACGGCCAGCTCGCTGACGCCCACGCCGAAGGTGAGGGTGCCGGTGGGCAGCACGCCGCCAGCCACGTCGGCCGTATTGGCGCCGTTGCTGCCAGTGACGGCGTAATCCACGGTGGCGGCCACGCTCAGGTCGCCGCTGCGGGTGATGGTGTAGGCCACCTGGGTGGTGCCGCTGTTGCCTTCGAGGATGCTGGCGTTGGCAGCGCTGACCGCGAAGCTCTGGTCGTCATTGACGATGCGCCCGGTGGCGGTGGGGTCGGCAATGTTCTGGGGCGTGTTGTCGCCCAGCTTGGCGTTGCTGATGGTGACGGTGAAGCCTTCGTCGAGCTCCACGTTCAGATCACCGGCCACGGTGATGCTGACGGTCTGGGTGGTCTCGTTGGCCGCGAAGGACAGGGTGCCGGTGGGCAGGCTGCCACCGAAATCGGCGGCGTCGGCCGCACTGGCGCTGCTGCCGGTGACCGCCCAATCCACCGTGGCGGCCTGGCTGACTGCGCCGGCGCGGGTGACCGTGAAGGTGTAGGTGGTGTTGCCGCTCTGCCCCTCGGCCTTGTCCGCACTGGTGGCGACGATCGAGAAGCCGGTGTCGTCGTTGGTGATGGTGCTGCTGGCGGTGGTGCCGGTGAGGGCGGTGTTGGCCCCGGCCGGCTGCAGCACGATGTTGAAGGACTCGTCGACTTCCACCTGGTCGTCGGTCTTGACCTGCACGGTGACGGTGGCGGTGCTGGCGCCTGCGGCAAAGCTGACGGTGCCCGAGGGCAGGCCGCCGTTGTTGCCCAGCAGGTCCTGGCCGGTGATGAAGTCGCCGATGGAGGCCGAGCCGGCGCCACCTGGTAGTTCGAGCAGCCAGTCGATGTCCTGGGCCAGGGACAGGTCGCCGCCCCGGGTCACGGTGAAGGTGAAGTCGGTGGAGGCGCCGTTGACGATGTTGCGCTCGGCCTGGCTGGAGGCGTCGGCGGTGATGCCGAAGGTCGAGTCGTCGTTGGTGACCTCGGTGCTGGCCGTGGCGGTGGTGATGTAGGTGCGGTCGTGGGCGGGGTTGCCAACGGGGTTGGTGAGCGTGATGAGGAGCGTCTCGTTGCTCTCGTCCAGGTTGTCACCGGTCTGGGTGAGGCTGATGACCTTGGACGTCTCGTTCGCGGCAAAGCTGAGGCTGCCCGACAGGGGCGTGCCGACGCCGAAATCGCTTGCGTCCATGCCGCTGGCGGCCCAGTCGATGGTGATGGGCGAGGCGGTGTCGCCGCTGCGCGTGACCGTGAATTGCAGGACACGGGACTGGCCGGTGCTGCCTTCCAGGACTGACGTGGCGCCCGCGCTGATGCTGATGCCGATGTCGTCGGCCACTACGCTGCCGGTGGCGCTGGGGGTGACGATCTCGGTGTTGCCGTCGGCGCCCGACAGGGTGATGGTGAAGCCTTCGGTGCTTTCGACCGTCGTGTCGCCGCTGCTGTAGACCGTGATGGTCTGGGTCAGGACGCCGGGGGCGAAGCTCAGGCTGCCCGAGGGCAGGGTACCGCCGAAGTCGGCCGCGTTGACGGGCTGGCCGCCGCTGCCGGTGAGGGCCCAGTCGACGGTGGTGGTGCCGGTGGTGACACCGGTTCGGGTCACGGTGAAGGTGTGGGCCTGGGTGCCGCTGTCGCCTTCGACCAGGGTGGTGGTGGTGGCGCTGATGGCCAGGCCGGTGTCGTCGTTGACGATGGTGCCGGTAGCGCTGGGCGTGCCGATGGTGGAGCCGGTGGCCGGGCTGGACAGGCTGACGGTGAAGCCTTCGTCCCGCTCGTCGGAATAGTCGCCCGCCACCTGGATGGTGATGGTCTTGCTGGCTTCGTTGGCGGCAAAGTTGAGGATGCCGGACGGCAGCGCGCCACCGACGAAGTCGGTTGCGTCGGCGGCATGGGTGCCGCTGCCAGAGACGCTCCAGGCCACCTGGCCGGTGCGGGTGAGGTCGCCGCTGCGGGTGACGACATAGGTGAAGCTGGTCACCGCGCCGTTCACGCCTTCGCTGGCGGTGCCGCTCTGGACGGCGATGTGGAACTGGTGGTCGTCATTGACCAGGGTGCCGGTGGCGGTGCCGTTGGCCACGGTGGCGCCGGGCTCGGGGCTGCCCAGCGTGATGGTCAGGCCTTCATCGTTTTCCAGGTCCGAATCGCTGGCGATCTGCAGCACGATGTCGCGGCTGCTTTCGCCCGGGGCGAAGGTGATGGAGCCCACCGGCAGTACGCCACCGACGAAATCGGCGGCGTCCACCGGGTTGGCGGAGCTGCCGGCGACGCTGTAGGTGATGGTGTCACTGCCATCCAGGTCGCCGGTGCGCTGGACCGTGTAGCGGAGCTCGGTGAGGCCGCCACTGCCTTCATTGATGGCGGCCGAGGGGAGCAGGGTGAGGACCACGTCGTCGTTGCGCACCAGGCCGGCGGATTGGCCGACGGTGATCTCGGAGCCTGCGGAGGGATTCGACAGGCGGACCGTGAAGCCTTCACTGGCTTCGACAGCATGGTCGGGGGTGAGCGGAAGGTTCACCACCAGGCTGTTGACGCCGCGTCCGAAGGACAGGGTGCCGGAGAACACGGTGCCGGGCAGGAAGTCGTTGCTGTCCACGCCGTCGATGGCGGCAAACTCGAGGGCCCAGTCCACGTTGGCGGCCACGGTCAGGTCGCCGCTGCGGGTGACGGTGAAGCTGGCCTGGCGGGGGGCGTTGCTGTTGCCTTCGTTGGTGGTGAGGGCGGTACCGTCGAGCACGAAGCCCGAGTCGTCGTTCAGGACGATGCCGGTGGCGCTGCCCTGGAGGACCATCGCCCCCGGCGTGCTGCTGGAGATGGAGACGGTGAAGTCTTCCCGGGTTTCCAGGTGACTGTCGGGGGTCGGGGTGATGGAGATGACGATCTCGCTCTGACCCGGGGCGAAGGTGACGGTGCCGGAGGGCAGGGTGCCGCCGAAGTCGGCGGCATCGGTCGGGTTGGCGCCGCTGCCACTGACCTGCCATTCCACGGTGGCGCTGCCGGACAGGTCACCCACGCGGGTGATGGCGAACTGCTGGGGCTGGGCGACCGCGGAACCTTCCTTGCGGACGGCGTCACGGGCGACGATGGAGATGGCCTGATCATCGGGGTCGATCACGGCCAGGGCGGTGCCCACGTCGATCTGGGTGTTGGCGTTGAGCGGATTGAGGGTGAACGCGAAGGTCTCGTAGCCTTCAAGGGTGCTGTCGCCGGACAGATCCACGTAAACGATCTTGCTGGATTCGCCAGAGGCGAAGCTGACGGTGCCGCTGAGGGCCTGGCCGACCGCAAAATCGTCGGGGGTGGTGGGAGATTCGCCGTAGCCGGAGAGGGTGTAGCCGATTTCGCCCGCCTGGCTCAGGTCGCCGGCACGGGTGACGGTGAAGGCCTGGCGGCCACCGGTGCCATTGCCCTCGAGGGTGGACGGCGTGACGGCGCTGACGCTGTACTGGGTCTCGTCAGTGTAGATGTTGCCGTAGGCCTCCCCGTTGATGATCTGCATGCCGGGGGGCGGGTTGACCAGAACGATGCCGAAGGTTTCGTCGTATTCCTGCAGGGCGTCGCCCTTGACGTAGACGGTGACGGTGCGGGATATCTCGTTGCTGCCGAAATGGATGCTGCCGCTGGGCAGGCCATCGTTGCCACCCAGAGCGTCCTGGCCGCTGACGAAGTCGTTGGAGTCGGCGGCGCGGACACCCACGCGTACGAAGCGCCAGGAGATGTCAGCTTCCTGGCCGAAGGTTTCGGAGCGGGTGACGTGGAAGGTCACGGCGACCTGAGTGCCGTTGGCCCCTTCAACGACGTTGAGGGTGTCGCCCGTGAGGCTGAAGCCCACGTCGTCGTTGATGATGTTGGTGGACGCCTCGGCGTCGCCCAGGCGCAGGTTGCCCTGGGGATTGGACAGGGTGGCGGTGAGCACGGCGTCCGGCTCGACGACACGGTCACCGGCAAAGGCCACGGTGATCACGCGGCTGGTCTCGCCGATGGCGAAGTTGACGGTGCCGGCGGGCAGGGTGCCGCCGAAGTCGGCCGCGGGGAGGCCGCTGACCGACCAGTCCACGGATGACGCGGCGCTGCCATCGGCGCGGCTGATGGTGAAGCTGACCTGGGTCTGGGTGCCGGTATCGCCTTCGAGTACCTGGACGGCGTTGGCGGAGATGGAGACCAGGCTGTCGTCGTCCAGCACCACCGTGCTGGCCGTGGTGGTGCCCAGGTGCAGGTTGGCGCCGGGGTTGGAGAGCGTGACGGTGAGGGTTTCGTCGGGCTCGATGCTGCGGTCGCCGACGATGGGCACGGTGATGGTCTTGGTGAGCTCGCCCACGGCGAAGCTGACGCTGCCGCTGGGCAGCGGGCCACCCACGTCGGCGCTGTCGAGGCCGCTGGCGGCCCAGTCCACGGTGCTGGCGGCGAGGCCATTGTCCCGGGTGATAGTGAAGCTGAGGAGCTGGGTGCTGCCTTCGTCACCTTCGGGCACGTCAACGGCAACGGCAGCGATGCTCACGGTGGCGTCGTCGTTGAGCACCGTGGTGCTGGCGCTGCCGACCCCGATGCCCAGGCTCTGGCCGGGGTTGGACAGGGTGACGGTGAGGGTCTTGTCCGCGTCGATGACGTGGTCGCCGGTGAAGCTGACGGTGATGCTCTTGCTGGTCTCGCCGACTCCGAAGCTGACCGTGCCGCTCGGCAGGGTGCCACCGAAGGCGGCGGCATCCAGGCCGCTGACTGCCCAGTCGATGGTGCTGGCGTTCAGGCCGATGTCACGCACCACGTTGAAGGTGAGGGTCCGGGTGTCGGCCTCGCCCCCTTCGGCGATTGAGGTGGTGACAGCGCTGATGTTGACCGTGGCGTCGTCGTTGAGAATGGTGGTGCCGGCGCTGGCCGTGTCGATGGACAGGTTGGGGCCGGGGTTGGACAAATTGACCGTGAGCTGCTCGTTGGACTCCGGGGTCCCGTCACCAGTCAGGGTCAGGGTGATGGTCTTGCTGGTTTCACCCGACGCGAAGACGACGGTACCGGACGGCAGGGTGCCGCCGAAGTCGGCCGCATCGACCCCCGAGACTGTCCAGTCGACGCTGCTCTCGAAGCCGGATTGAGTCCGGGTGACGGTGTAGGTGAGGGTCCGGCTGTCGCCGGTGAAGCCCTCGACGACGCTGGCTTGGTTGGCACTGATGCTGACGCTGCCATCGTCGTTGAGGATCTGGGTGGAGGCGGACGCCTGGCTGACGCCGCTGCCGTTGAGGGTGACGGTGAGCGTTTCGTCGGGCTCCACCGCGCGGTCGCCGGCGACGGTGACGGTGATGGTCTTGCTCGTCTCGCCCGGTGCGAAATCGAGAGTGCCGGAGGGCAGCGCACCGCCGAAATCGGCTGCATCAAGGCCGGAGGTGCTCCAGCTCACCTGGTCGGCACCCACGGCATTGGTGCGGGTGACGGTGTAGGTGAGGACCTGGCTGCCGCCCTCGTCGCCTTCGCTCACGCTCGCCTGATTGGCTGCGATGCTGAAGGTGCCGTCGTCGTTGATGACAGTGGTGCTGGCCCGGTCGGTACCCAGCGTGAGGTTCGCGCCCGGATTGCTCAGGACGACGCTGAGGGCTTCGTCCGCTTCGATGGTCCGGTCACCGCTGAGGGCGATCTCGATGACCTTGGTGGTTTCGCCGTCGGCAAACTGCAGCGTGCCCCCGGGGAGCGTGCCACCGAAGTCGGCCGCGTCCATGCCGCTCAGGGCCCAGTCCACCGTGGAGGCACCCGTGCCGGTGCTGCGGACCACGGTGAAGCTCAGCACCTGGGTGCCGGCGTGCCCTTCGATGACGCTGCCCTGACCTGCGCTGATGCTCACCGTGCCGTCGTCGTCCACCACCTGTGCGCTGGCGACGGGCTGATCGATCAGCAGGCCTTCGGTCGGGGACTGGAGCTGCAGGGTGACGGTGCGGCCGGCCTCGATGATCCGGTTGCCGGCGAGGGGGATGCTGATGCGTACCTCGGTCTGCCCCGCGGCAAAGTTGACCGTGCCGGTGACGGCGCCGTCAGCCAGCTGGGCGGCGTCGATACCGTTGAGCGTCCATTGGGCAGAGGCAGCGGTGAAGGGGTTGTCGCGGGTCACCACGAACACCAGCACGCCGGCGCTGCCGGCGTCGCCTTCGACGACCTGGGTCTGGGCGGCACTGACGCTGGCGTGGCTTTCGGCGATGGTGGCAGGGGGCGGGGCCTCATTGCCGCCCGGGGTGCCCGTCGGGGCGGGGGCGGGCGTGCCGCCGATACCGGAGAACAGGCTGCTGCCGGCTCCGCTGCCTGCGCCGGTGCTGAAGGTGGAGAACACGCCCAGCCCACCGCCTGTGACACCGCCGGTGCCCTGGTTGGCAAGGCCACTGCCCGTGCCGGAGCTGCTGCCGCCCAGCACGCCCGGGTTCATGCCGTCGAGGGTGAGGACGGACAGCTCGGTGGGGGTGCCGGGGCGCGGCATGCCGCTGCCAGTCGCATCGCCGGTGAGTTGGGTGCGTTCCGGTACCGAAGCCGTGGATGAGGTGCCGCTACCGTCGCCGGTCAGTCCGGTGATCTCCGGGCGGTACGTGCTGTCGAGGGGCGCGGGAGGCGAGAACTGGGTGCCGGGCTGACTGCCTTGGGGGCCGCTGTGGCCCTGGCCCGGATTGAAGGGGTTGCCTTGACCGCCGAAGCCATCGCCCGGCTGGCTGCCTGGGACACGCCCTCCATCGCCGTTCTGCAGGAAGGAGGATTGCCGGTCACCCAGCAGGCCGCGTGCGATTTCGAAAGGATTCGAGGGGCTGCCGCCATCCCGACCGCCCGTGGAGAGCAGGATCTGCTGGGACATGTCCTTGGCCGCGGCCGGGCTGAGACCTGCCCTGATGAGCGCCGCCTCGGCCCGCGCGATGGCTTGCTCAAGGGAGGCGACACCTTGTTGCGGCCGGCCTGCGAGGAAGTCCGTGACGATCTGGATGGCGCGGGCGAGGGTGTCAATCTGGATGTTGGTCTGTTCAGCCATTTCCTGCTACTCCTGATACGGCATCACGCCCGCTGACGGGATCCTGGTCTGCGGGCGTGGCTCTGGCGGTCTGGAAAATCTGGGGCGTTTCTTCATGGCCGGACCCGCTCGGGGGAACGGGTCGGCCGTGGGGGAAATGCGTGTTGCTCAGTTGACGGAGGACGTCTTGAAGGCGCCGTCGGTCGTGAAAGGCAGCAGCTTTTCCGCCGGGATCACCATCCCCGGCGCGCGCACGACCTCAGGCTTGAGCCCGCCGATGGCACGCAGCAGCCTATGGGCGGCGATCACCTCGTCGACCCGGGCGGCGGCGGCATCGCTCTGGGCGTTGATCAGCGCAACTTCGCCATTGAGCAGATCGAGCAGGGAACGACGGCCAAGCTCACGCTCCTTGCGGGCCAGATCCAGGAAGTTGCCGGAGATCTGGGCTTGATTGATCAGGTAGTTGGTACGCTCGCGGGCGGTCTGCCAGCCTACCCAGGCGTTGCGGCCTTCCTCGAGGGCCTGGACGCGGACGTAGCCGGCCTTTTCACGGGCCGAGATCACGGATTGATCCGCGGCTTCGGTGACCCGTGCGGCCTTCATGCCCAGATCGAAGGCCCAGTCGAAGCGGACCATGGCCTTGGTGTCGTTGCGGTCGCCCTTGATGCCGTCATAGTCCTTGTAGTGGATCTGGTTCAGCTGGAGGGCGAGGCGGGGCATCAGCTCCCGGGCACGCTGAACGTCCCGTTCGGCCAGCGTCACTTCGGCGCGGCCATCCGCGGCAACCACGTCGGGGTTCTGCCGGTTGATGATGTCGACAAGCTCAGTCTCGGAACGCGGCAGCAGGGATTCGGGAACGCCCACGGCTTCCAGGAAGCCAACCTCCAGGGGCGCCTCCCCGAATACGGCACGGTAGCGGTTGCGGGCCTCACTCATTCGGCTCTCGGCGATCACGCGGCGGGCTTCGGCGCCGGCGAGTTGGGCTTTGGCCTGCAGCACGTCGGTGGCGTAACCGCGGCCGGCTTCCATGCGGGCGTTTTCCAGAGAGGTCTGACGCTTGATGTTGGATTCGGACTGCTGCGCATAGCGCAGGGTACGATCGGCACGGATCACCTGCAGTTGGGCCTCGATCGCAGCAAGGACCAGGTTCTGCCGCTGCAGGTCCCGTTCCTTGCCTTCCTTGCTCAGAATGGTCTCGGCGGCCTCGACGCGCAGGCCGGTCTGGCCGAAGTCGGTGATGAGCTGGTTGAGGCCGACGTTGACATCGGCGGGGTCGAAGTTGCCCTTGGTTCCGATGTCACGGTCGATATGTTGACGGCCGATGCCGGCGCCGACCGTGAGCTTGGGGAAGTAGGCGGTTTTCTCGACGGCGATCTGTGCGTTGGCGGTGGCCACGTCGGCGTCCACCATGCGCATCAGATTGTGTTCCTTGAGGATGCGGTCCAGCTTGTCCGGGAAGTTTTCTGCAGCCTTGGCGCCCCCGATACACAGGAGGGAACTGGCGAGTGTGGCAATGGCGAGCAGGTGGCGCTTACGATCCTTGGTGCTGCATTTCACTGCAAACATCTGAAAACTCCCTTATTTTCTTGATTTGGCTTGCAAAAAACACGATGCGTTCTTCATCACCATAACAAATACGGCTGTGTTAAAACTTACAAAATCTTACGTGTACGGATGCTGCGCTCCTTGAACCCCCGTTTTTTGCTGTCTTCTCTTGTGCTGCCGTGTCTTTTGTCCGGCAGCCCTCTGGTCAGCAGGTCTGTAGTGGGCGTCGGGAGGCTCCAGCGGATCCTCTGTCTGGTCCTGCTATTGACTGCCAGTGCGCTCCTGCCGGGAAGGGGCGTCGCGGCGGAGCCGGGTTCTCAGATTGCTTTGTCTTCCACCGCCGAAAAGGTGGGCGTCTTTCTGGCGGGGCGCGTCTGGCTTGACCGCGAGAGCAAGGCTGGCGTGGAAGAGGTGGCGGCCGATACGGCGCTCTTCAGCGCGTCGGGGGTACGTGGCGGGCAGTCGGTCAATCTAGGTTATGACTCCGCGGTCGTGTGGATCCGCCTGCCGTTACAAGTGGCTGCGGACGCACCCCGGACATGGCTGCTGGAGGTGGGGAGTCCAACCCTCGATCACGTCACGCTCTATCGCCAGGATGTCTCGGGCCGGTGGCTGAGGGTCCAGTCCGGCGATCATGTCCCCCGTTCCGAGCGTCCGCATCCGCACCAGAGCCTGGTCTTTCCTGTGGATCTGGAGCCTGGCAGGGATGAGGTGCTGTTCCTGCGGATCGAATCCGAAGGGAGCCTGGCGATCTCCATGAGCTTCTGGCAGCCCATGGCGCTGATGAAGGAAGATCAGCTCCGCTACGCCTGGCAGGCCCTGTACTTTGGCGCGCTGCTGGCCTTGCTGACGTACAACCTGATGCTCTTCATCGCCATCAGGGACCCCCTTTATCTGACTTACTCCCTGATGGTGCTCGGGATGGGGGTCGGACTGCTCGGCATGAAGGGCTTTGGCAGCCTGTTGATCTGGGGGGATGCGGTCATCCCGGATAACCTGGCGTTCCCGATCGCCTTGGCAGTATCGGGGCTGGCAGGGGCCTTGTTTGCTAGGCGGTTCCTGGACTCCCGACGTCGCGCACCTCGTCTGGACGGGGTGGTGCGGGTGCTGACCGTGCTTTTCGCGGCGGAAGCCCTGCTGGGCCCGTGGTTGCCTTATGCATTTCTTGCGCGGCTGGTCAGCGCAACAGGCTTGTGCTTTTCGGTGATCGCTGTATTGCTGGCGATACTCAGTCTGATGGAGGGGCAGCGGTCTGCCCGCTTCTTCCTCGCAGGCTGGTTGTTCCTGCTGGTGGGCGTGGGCGTGACTGCGTTGCGGAACTTCGGCTGGCTCCCTATCAATGAGATCACCGACAACATCATGCAGATCGGATCGGGGCTCGAGATGCTGCTTTTGTCGCTTGCGCTGGCCGACAGGATCAACAGCCTGCGTCAGGAGAAGGATCTGGCCAATGCGGAGGCGGTAGGCGCTGAGCGGCGGCTGGTCGAGACCCTGAGGGATTGGGGGACTGCCCTCGAGCATGAGGTCGTGCGCCAGACCCGCGAGCTCAGGGCGGCCAATCAGCGGCTCGCCGAGAGCGAATCCCTCGAGCGGCGTGGGCGTGAGGAGCAGTCTCACTTCATCGCGATGATCGCCCACGACATACGCACACCCCTGGCCATCATCAAGGCCGCCGTCCAGTCTTTGCAGGACATGGACGCGGTTCCGCCCCCTCTTGAGCGGGAAAAGCGCTATCAGCGGATCGAGCGTGCCCTTCAGCGACTGAATGCCCTGCTCGAGATCGCCCTGATGCAGGACAGGACGAACGTGGACGATTGGCGCATGGAGCTGGCTGACATCGACGTTCCCGCGCTGATCGTTGAGCTCTCGCGGATGCTCGGTTCTGCAGATGAAGGGCGCCTGTGCTTCCGCTTTGCACCTCAGTTGCCCAAGCTGAAGGGCGATGCCCGGATGCTTCGGGTGATGCTGATCAATCTGGTGGAGAACGCACTCAAGTACAGTCCGAAGGAGGCGCCTATATATATAGAGACTGCTTTGGGAGAGGTGGCAGGCGTTCCGGGCTTGTTCATCCAGGTGATTGACTGTGGACCGGGGATTCCCGAAGGGCAGGAGGAAATGATTTTCCAGAAGTATTTTCGGAGTGCCGATGTGGCGGGTCAGCCAGGCTTGGGGATTGGCCTCTTTCTTGCGCGTTTCATCTGCACCCGGCACGGTGGGCGTCTCGAGGTGGTGCCGCGACCCGCCGGGGCCGGTGCGTGCCTGGAAGCCTGGCTTCCGCTGGCCTCTGAGGTCGCCGTTTCATGAGCACTTCCATTGCCCTCGTCGAGGATGACGAGGATCTTCGTGACGAAATGTGCTTCCAGCTCTGCCGGGCGGGCTTTTCTGTCTTCGGTTGTGAGGACGGGGTGAGCCTGGACAGGCATCTGCGGGAGCATGGCTGCGCACTGGTGGTGCTGGATCTGGGGCTCGCGGGCGAGGACGGCCTGTCGATCGCCACTCGGCTCCGGCGCGAGCGCCCCGGGTTGGGAATTGTGATGCTGACCGCCAGGGGGCGGCTCCAGGACCGCTTGAGCGGGCTTGAGTGCGGTGCGGATTCCTATCTTGTCAAGCCGGTCGATATCAGGGAGTTGATTGCCGTCATCCAGACAGTAGTGCGGCGTCTGGTTGCGCCTGCTCCGGCTCCCGGGCAACAGGAATGGCTGCTTCGGTCTCGCGCGATGGAGATCGTCTCGCCCGACGGGACCGTCGTTTCCATTTCCGGCATGGAGGCGACACTGCTGCGTGAAATGGCCACGCAGGGCATGGACGTCGTGCCGCGCAGGCAGTTGATCGAAGCCCTCGGCCATGATTACCTGCTTTTCGATCAGCGGCGTCTTGATACTGCGGTCAGCCGACTTCGCCACAAGCTTGACGAGGCTTGTCCGGATAAGAGCCCCATCCGCGCGGTACGCGGCGTGGGCTATGTGTTCGCGATGCCTCTTAGAGTGGATCAGGCAACCGTCTGAGTCCTGAAGCCTGGACAGTGTCCGGGGGCAGGGGGGCAGGGGGGCGGGGGGTCAGAAGATTTATTTTCCCAATCCTCTTGACGCTTTCTGATAGCTCTATATAATTCGCCTCCTTCGCTGCAGCGCAAACGG
>CALBTT010000106.1 GCA_937967645.1 uncultured Zoogloea sp. | reverse complement strand
CAGACTTACCCCATACAACCCCCTGCGCCATGAGGCGACAGGGGGTTTGTGCTTTTAAGCTCAGTCTTTTCATGGATAATGCATATGGGATTGTCTGGGAGGGGCTATGCACTGGCGGGGTTGGATTGGTGTTGTCGGTGCGTCGGTTCTCGGGCATATGGCTTTGTTCTGGCCGCTGCCAGTCATCCACTTTCCAGATGCGGGCGACAGGGTATTGAATGTCAGCTTGGTGACGCCTGTTCAACCACCGGGGGCCTTGCCGGTAGAGGAGCAGTTGACGGCCGGGGAGAGTGCGTTGGTGGGGCGGGAGGCCGGGGAGCCCAATCGGGGGCGGATTTTGCCGCTTGCTGAGGGGGTGGGCGCAGTGAGCCTGGAGGCCTCAAAGGACATTGGTCGTAGCGAAGATGCAGGCCCCCTTGCGAGACCTCATGCTCCGGAGGTTTCCATGGCATCGCGAACTGAGTCGGTGAGCCTGGATTCCTATCGCTTCACTTTGGCCAAGGAGGTCCTGAGGCTGCAGCGCTATCCTGGGCAACTGCTGGAGCGGGGGTACGGGGGCATTGTGGAACTCAAGATCAGCTTCCCCGAGCCCTATCGCTTACCGCCGGCCATTTCGGTGCTCGCTTCGAGCGGGCTGCAGGCGCTGGATGAAGCGGCGGTGGCTGCAGCGGATGAAGGAGTCAGGAATCTGCCCTGGCCGGGTATCCCCGGCGCAGTGCGTTTGTCGGTGCTTTTTGAGGCTGACCGCGCTGCTCCTCGGACTGATCCCGGCGTTGGGGGTCAGCGATAGGTGCCTGGGCTGGGAATGGCGAAGCTGGTGCTGTGGAGCTGGAACTGCCCGTTGCGCCGATCTTCAAAGAAGCACTTCAGCGTGTAGTCAATCGACCGAAATGCTATCTCATCCCAGGGGATGTCTTCCTCCCCAAGCAGTATGGCATCAAGGGACTCTTCGCCCGGGTGGAAGTCCAGGTCCAGCAGGCTGGCTCGATAAATGATATGGATCTGGCTGATGTGGGGCAGGTCCACAAAGGTGAACATCGGGCCCAGTGCGATGCGCGCTCCTGCCTCTTCCCGGGTCTCCCGGAGTGCAGCTTCGCCGCAGGTCTCGTTGTTTTCCATGAAGCCGGCCGGCAGGGTCCAGAACCCGTATCGGGGCTCGATGGCACGACGGCACAGCAGGATCTTGTCTTCCCATTCCGCGAGAGCGCCGACCACCACCTTGGGGTTCTGGTAGTGGATTGTTCCGCATTGATCGCAGACGTGGCGGGGCAGGCTGTCGCCAGCCGGGATCTTCAGACTGACGGGGGCGCCGCAGTGGGAGCAGAAGTTCATGGCGAGCCGGTGTTATTGGGAATGTTCAATTCTAAATCAAGGCAGCCGGGGACTGCAGTCGGGCGGCAGGACTTTTCCTCAAGCCTGATGGCTGATTGTCCGATAATGCTGAGGATGAGCGGCATCTGGCCGTACTTGTGTCATTGGATCCATTATGGCGTTGCCGATCGATATTGCTAAGTTCGAGCACCTGAAGGCCTCGGGTGATCTCCCTACTCCCAAGGGGGTTGCACTGGCGATCATCCGGATCATCCAGGACGAAGATAGCGCGATTGGGGACCTGGCCAGGGTCATCAAGACGGATCCGGCCTTCGTTGGCCGCCTTATCAAGGCGGCCAACAGCCTGGCGGGCTATAACCGCCGGGCTATCGCCTCTGTTCAGGAGGCGCTGCTTGTATTGGGCTTGCCTGCGGTGCGCACCTTGGCCCTCGGGTTTTCGCTGCTGTCCAGCTATCGCAATGGCAACTGCAAGGCGTTCGACTACGACCGGTTCTGGACCGGATGCCTTATCCAGGCTTTGGCCATGCAGGCGATCACCCAAAGGACGCGGAGTGCGGCGGCGGAGGAGGTCTTTTGTCTCGGCTTGCTCGCGCGGGTCGGCGAGCTGGCCTTGGCGACCTTGTATGCTGTGGAGTATGACAAGGTTCTGAAGCAGACCCTCGAGTTTCGGGATGTTCCGCTCGTTGTACTGGAGCAGCAGGCGTTTGCGCTGAATCACCGGGAGCTGGGAGCGGCGATGTTGGCGGATTGGGGGCTGCCACGTGTCTTTCACGAGCCGGCCTATTTCGCCGAAGCTCCTGAAGAGGCTGGGTACTCGGAAGGCTCGCGCGAATATGTGATTACCCGCTCCCTGGGAATGGCGGCTTATGTTGCAGATGTGTGTCTGGCTGAGGAGAGGGAGCGCCCCAACCTCATGGCGCGTCTCTTTGCGATTGGTTCGGAGCTTGGGCTTGATCGGGCGGCCGTGAATGAGTTGTGTGATGGGGTGGTGCACGAGTGGCAGGCCTGGGGGAGTCTCCTTGAGTTGGAGACGCGAACCGTTCCGCCCTTCGGAGAGCTGGCCTCTAGAGGGGAGGAGTTGGCTGCGGGTTTGAGCCCCGAGTCTCCCGTAACGACTGATGAGGCGGCGGCGGGGAGCCCATCCCAAGCGGCTGCAGTGGATTCCTTGGATGGGGATTCGGCGTCGCCTCGGGCAATGCGTGTCTTGATCGTGGATGACGATGCCTCCATGCGTGTGTTTGTACGCAAGATCCTGGAGGCTGTCGGGCATCAGGTCATCGAAGCGCCGGATGGCCGGTCGGGAATGGAAATGGCCCTGGAGTTTCAGCCCCACCTCATGATCGTCGACTGGATCATGCCGGGTATTTCGGGGATCGAGCTCACCCGTGCCCTGCGCCAGACCAAGATCGGTCGTGGCGTTTACATCCTGATCATGACGAGCCTCGAAGCTGACGAGCGACTCATCGAGGCCTTCGAGAACGGTGTCGATGACTTCATGAGCAAGCCGATCAATCCGCGTGTGCTCGCGGCCCGTTTGCGGGCCGGTCAGCGCGTCATCCGGCTTCAGCAGGAGCTTGACCGGGATCGGGAGGAGATTCGCCGTTTTGCCGCGGAACTTGCTGTGTCGAATCGCCGTCTCCAGGAGGTTGCGCTGACCGACGCGCTCACCGGCTTTCCCAATCGGCGTTACGCAATCGAGCGGGTCCAGCAGGAGTGGCAGGTTTCATCGCGTAATCGCAGGCCGCTGTCCACGATGGTGATCGATGTGGATATGTTCAAGATGTACAACGATACCCATGGCCATGACATTGGTGACGCGGTGCTCAAGCAGGTGGCTGGGGCTGTCAAGGGCGCGTTACGTGCGCAGGATGTGGTGGCTCGGACGGGAGGGGACGAGTTTCTGGTGATCTGCCCCGATACCGGCCTTGATGCGGCGCTGGCGTGCGCAGAGAGGGTGCGCTTTGCAGTCGAGAGTGCGCCGCTTCTTTTTGAGGGGCGTCTGCTGGGTGCAACGGTCAGCATTGGTGTTGCTACGCGGGATAATGTCATGAAGGAGCCGGATTCGCTCATAAAGAGAGCTGATCAGGCGCTCTATCTGGCAAAGAGCAAGGGGCGTAATTGCGTCATGACGGCCCAGGCGCCACGGCCGGGGCCCGTGGCACCTAACTGATTGCCCGATTTGGGCTTTTGTGTAAGTCTTTTTCTTACTGCTTGTTAAGTGATTCGCCCTACGTGAGAATCCGAAGCCCTCGGATGGAGAGTTTTGCCGCTAATCGGCAGAATTTGCCGCATAGAAAAGCGGAAATCCGAGGAGATGAACATGCGCGCCAGTGATATGCACGATGAAATCAGGGAACTCAATCTGGCCTACCTGATGCTCGCCCAGCAGCTGCTGAGAGAAGACCGTGCGGCGGCAATTTTCCGCCTTGGCATTGGTGAGGACGTGGCACAGGTGCTTGAGGGACTCAGCTCTGCGCAGGTGCTCCGGATGGCCAGTTCGAACATGCTGCTGTGCCAGTTCCGCTTCAATGACACGATGCTGGTGGATCTGCTCTCCTCGCATGGCCGGGAGCGTGGCGCCGCGCATCTCCATGCTGCAATCCTGGCGGCCGGTCGTCCCGTCGAGAGTCTGGCCTGATCCGGTCGGGCCTGGGGCACTCCATGCGCAACAAGAGCGTACTGCAGGAAGCTCACGACATCCAGAAAGCCGTGGAGTTGATTGAGCTGGGTGCGCGCATGCAGATGCTGGAGGCCGAAACTTCCTTGAGCCGCGAGCGGCTGCTGAAGCTGTACAAGGAAGTGAAGGGGGTTTCTCCCCCGAAGGGAATGCTGCCTTTTTCCACTGACTGGTTCATGTCGTGGCAGCCTAACATTCATGCTTCGTTGTTCATGGCGCTGTACAGGTTCGTCCGTACCCATGCGAAGCTCAATGACCTCGATGCGATCGTTCAGGCGTATCGCCTGTACAACGAGCACATCCAGTCTTTCGAGATGGAGCAGGTGCTCAGCCTGACCAGGGCGTGGACGCTGATTCGCTTCTTCGATGCGAAGCTCCTGCAGTCGGCGCGTTGCACGTGTTGTGGCGGTGAGTTTGTTGCTCACGCCTTCGATCCTACCCATGAGTACGTATGTGGCTTGTGCCACGTTCCATCAAGGGCCGGCAAGACCCGTCGGGCCCAGTTGAACCTGGAAACCGCCTCTCCCTGACCCTCCTCTTTTAGCTCAAGAGGTTATGCCGCCGGTCTGAAATCGGCGGTTTTTTTTTGTGCTCGGGCTGCGTGCCTGGGGTTTCGGGTGCTCAAGTTTTTGCAGGCAGGGCCGATAGGCCTGATGAAGAATAACGCGGGATAGCAGGCGTCCTTGGGGCGCGTCCGCACACTGAGGTTTCGGCGATGTTTCTGATCATCGGCTACGTCATCATCCTTGCGGCATCGCTGGGTACTTACGCTGTCCACGGCAGTCTGGCTGCTCTCTGGGTGCCGACGGAGTACATAGCGATCGTTGGTCTTACCATCGGCGGCTTCGTGGCCGGTAACGGACCGAAGGCCATCAAGGGGACGATTGCTGCACTGCCCACCATTTTCAAAGGGTCTCCCTATAACAAGGCCTTTTATGTGGACGTGTTGTGCATGCTCTACGAGATCCTGGCAAAGGTCCGCAAGGAAGGTCTGATGTCCATTGAAGGAGACATCGAGAACCCCGAGGCCAGCCCCATCCTCTCCAAGTATCCGGCCTTTGCAGCTGACCATCATGCAGTGGATTTCCTGTGTGATTACCTGCGCATGATGGTCGGTGGCAACCTGAACGCCTTCGAGATCGAGAATCTGATGGATGTGGAGATGGAGACACATCATCAGGAGGCACACACGCCCGCCCACGTGGTGTCCAAGGTGGGGGATGCCGTGCCAGCCTTTGGTATCGTGGTGGCGGTGATGGGGGTGGTTAACGTGATGGGATCCGTGGGGCAGCCGCCGGCGGTGCTTGGCAAGATGATCGGTGGCGCCTTGGTGGGGACCTTCCTCGGTATCCTGGTTTCCTACGGTTTCGTGGCGCCTGTTGCGGGGCAACTGGAGCAAAAGGTTGAAGAGGGCGGAAAGATCTATCAGTGCATGAAGGCCGTGTTGCTGGCCAGCATGAATGGATACGCGCCTCAGGTGGCGGTGGAGTTTGGTCGAAAGGTGCTGTTCTCTACGGATCGGCCGAGCTTTGCCGAGCTGGAAGAGGCGATCAAGAGCCGGAAGTGACGGTCGCGATGAACAGCCAGATCAGCGGGCTCGGGGAGTGGAGCGCCTGTCATGAGTGACGACACTCAGCAGCCAATCGTCGTCAAGAAGATCAAGAAGGGTGGCGGCGGCGCCCACGGCGGTGCGTGGAAGATCGCCTATGCGGACTTCGTGACGGCGATGATGGCCTTCTTCCTCCTGATGTGGCTGCTTGGCTCCACCGCTCAAGGGGATTTGCAGGGTATCGCCGACTTCTTCAATTCGCCCCTGAAGGTTGCCATGAGCGGAGGTTCGGGTGCGGGTGACGCGACGAGTCCGATCATTGGCGGGGGGCAGGATCTCACCCGGTCCGTGGGGCAGGTCAAGCGCGGCGATGTCGAGGGGCGCAAGTCCATCAACCTGGAGGCGGCGAAGGGCGCAACCAAGCCGGATGGCGATGATGCCTCCGAGGTTGCGAAGAAGGCCGAGGAGCGGCGTGAGCGTGCCAAGCTGGAGGATCTGAAGGGCCAGATCGAAGCGATCATCGAGGCCAGTCCCAGCCTGCGGCCTTTCAAAAACCAGTTGTTGTTGGACATCACGACGGAGGGGTTGCGCATCCAGATCGTGGATGAGCAGAACCGCCCCATGTTCGATTCGTCCAGTGCGAGTTTGAAGCCCTACACGCAGGAGCTGTTGCGGGCGATCGGCGCGACCTTGAATGGTGTTGACAACCATGTCAGCCTGTCCGGGCATACCGACTCGACACGCTACGCAGGCGGCGAGCGTGGTTTCTCCAACTGGGAGCTCTCCGCGAACCGGGCCAATGCCTCGCGTCGCGAGCTGGTTGTGGGCGGCCTTGCCGAGGGCAAGATGGTCCGGGTCGTCGGGTTGGCAGACACGCAGCCGCTGGATCCGGCCAATCCCAATCTTCCGATCAACCGACGGATCAGCATCATCGTGCTGAACAAGCAGGCGGAGGCCGCGCTGCGTAGTGTGGGTTCGAGGAAGCTGGACGTGAGCTCAGAGACGGGCATCGAGGCCGGGGATGTGCGCGCGGGACTCAAGGCTGGTGGCCGCCCGGTGGCACCGAACCGTTAAAGAATGAATGAACCCGTGACGATATGCTGTCCTGTGTTTTGGAACTGAACAGACCATGAGCAAGCCTTCGCGAGCGACAACCATTGTGCTGGGCCTGTCCTGGTCTGTCCTGGTAGGGCTGGTTGCGGCCTTCTTTCTGCATGGAAACGCTGCCTTGGCCGGTGCTGTCGTGGGTGGCGGGCTGGGCTGGGCCGTCCTGACGCTTTGGCGCGGTGACGGGGCTGAAAGCGTCGTGGTGGCTGAGGCGGCTGCATCCGAGATCGAGACCTGGGATGCGGTGGAGAACGTGCTGAGGGAGTCCGTCGAGCAGGCTCGGCAGCAGCATGAAGCGATCCGCTCCGAGGTGGATCGGGTCCAGGCGATGCTCTCCGAGGCGATTGCCACGCTGACGGGGAGTTTTCACGGCATTCTGGCCGCGACGAACGCGCAGCAGTCCATTGCTGTGAGCCTGGCTCAGGATGATGACCCTCGCCAGGACGGCATGGGGTTTGACGAATTCGTTTCCAATACCTCGAGCGTCATGCAGCGTGTCGTTGACAGCGTGATCATGAACAGCAAGCTCGGGATGGAGCTGGTTGAACTGACCGACCGAATTTCGCGTCGTGCGGGTGAGGTGGAGGCCATCCTTGGCGAGATCGCAGGGATTGCCAAACAGACCAACCTGCTGGCCTTGAACGCAGCCATCGAGGCGGCCAGGGCGGGGGAAGCGGGGCGAGGCTTTGCGGTGGTGGCGGATGAGGTAAGGGACCTGTCCACCCGTACCAGCCAGTTCAGCCAGCAGATTGCCCAGGTCATGAAGGGGATGCGTGAGGGGGTCAAGGGCACCGAGGACGCGATCGCCAAGCTGGCGTCGACCGACATGAACTTTGCCCTGGAGTCCAAGCAGCAGGTGGAGCAGGTGCTGCACTCCATGGAAGGGCTGAATCAGCAGCGGGGAAGCGCCATCGTCCATCTTGGTGAGCATGCGCGCGAAATGGACCAGGAGGTCAACCGTGCGGTGACCGCTCTGCAGTTCCAGGACCTTGTGTCGCAACTCATTGCCCACGTGGACCGGCGGGTGGATGGTCTTACCCAGCTCATGGACGAGTTGGCGCAACTGTCCGGAGGGATTCGACAGGCGGCAGCTGGGGGGGGCTCGGCAGGGCTGCTGAGCGCTGTCAGTGCCGTCAGGCAGCAACTGGTCGTTCTTGACGAGAAAACCGGAGTTAGTCCGGTTCGTCAGCAGGAAGTCTCGCACGGCGAGATCGATTTGTTTTAGTTTCAGAACCTTAGGATTATGACGATGGCCAAGACCGTACTCACCGTTGATGACTCTGCCTCGATTCGGCAGATGGTGTCTTTCACCCTGAAGAGCGCAGGCTATGAGGTGGTGGAAGCCGTGGATGGCATGGATGGCCTCGACAAGGCCAAAGCCCGCAACTGCAACCTGGTGCTGACCGACCAGAACATGCCCCGCATGGATGGCCTGTCCCTGATCAAGTCTCTCCGGGCCATGCCCGCCTACCGCAGTGTTCCCATCCTGATGCTGACCACCGAGTCCTCCGATGCGATGAAGTCCCAGGGGCGTGCTGCTGGCGCCACCGGCTGGCTGGTCAAGCCCTTTGACCCCCAGAAGCTGATCGAGGTTGTCAAAAAGGTCATCGGCTAAGGCAGGGCGGGCGTTTGCGCATCAGGGGAGACAGGCATGGCCATTGACATGAGCCAGTTCTACCAGGTGTTCTTCGAGGAGGCTGCGGAGCACCTGGCGAGCATGGAGGCGTTGCTGCTGGCGATCGATCCCGGCGCGCCGGACCCGGAGGAGGTCAACGCCTTGTTCCGGGCTGCGCACTCCATCAAGGGGTCGAGCGGTACCTTCGGCTTTCAGGACATGATGGAGGTCACCCACATCCTGGAAACCATGCTGGACCGGGTGCGCAAGGGCGAAGCCCCGCTGACGGATGACATGGTCGATGCGTCCCTGGTGGCGGGGGATGTACTGAAAAACCTGCTCGCCGCCCACAAGGGTGAGGAAAGTGCGGACAGGGAGGCCGCCGAGGCAATCTGTCATCGCCTCGAGGCACTGTGCCGTGCCCTGGATGCGCCGTCGGCAGGTGCCCCCGTTTCCGCGCCATTGCCGCCAAATGCCCCGGCTGCTCCCGGGGGCAGTGCCGAGCCGGCGGGTAAGGGCTTTGATCTCTACTTCGTCCTGGCTGGGCCTCGGGACGGATGGCCGGCTGCGTTGGCGAACCTGGTGGCTGAGTTGCAGAGCTTCGGATTGGTGGAGGTTGTTGCCGAGGCCGGGGATGGGCACGCGGAGTGTCATCTCAGGGTTCTCTCGGATAGCGCCGAGGAACCTATCCGCGGGGTTCTTGACTTTGTCGTGGATGAGGCTTCCCTGCGCATTGAACCCCTGGCCCGCAGGGCGGATGCGGATGAGGATGAGGCCTACGGATTTTTCGACGACGTGGCGGGGAGTGCTGCTACCGACACCTGGAAGAGCAGTGAGGATGCCTACGGCTTCTTCGAGCCGCAGCCCGCGCCCGCCGCTGCCTCGGAGGAGGCATACGGCTTCTTCGATGAAAACGAAGTTGCCAGCTTGCTGGCCAGGCAGCAGGCCTCTGAGCCCTACGGGTTCTTCACTGAGCTGCCTTCCCTGGAGGCCACGCCAGCTCCCGCTCCGGCGCCGGAGAATGCGGCCTATGGCTTCTTTGAGCCTGTTGCGCCTCCTGCGGAGGCACCCCAGCCGCCGCCGCCGGTGGTGGTCGCTGCCGAGCCCGTTGCTCCGCCAGTGGCCCCAGCTCCCAGGAAAGTGGCGTCCAAGGCCGCCGCGGCAGGGGATTCGGGGTCAATCCGGGTGAGTGTCGAAAAGGTGGACCAGATGATCAATCTGGTCGGCGAATTGGTGATCACGCAGGCCATGCTGACCCAGGCGGCCAGTAACGTTGATCCCGTGCTGTTCGAGCGTCTGATCAATGGTCTGGCCCAGCTCGAGAGGAACACTCGGGATCTGCAGGAATCGGTGATGTCGATCCGCATGATGCCGATCTCCGTGGTGTTCAGCCGGTTCCCGCGGGTGGTGCGTGATCTTTCCCAGAAGCTCGGCAAGCACGTCGAACTCAAGACCATCGGTGAAACCACCGAGATGGACAAGAGCCTGGTGGAGCGCATCACCGATCCGCTGACCCACCTGGTGCGAAACAGCCTCGACCACGGCCTTGAAACGCCCGAGAAGCGCAAGGCAGCGGGTAAGTCCGAGACGGGGACGATCACGCTGAGTGCCTATCACCAGAGCGGCAACATCGTCATTGAGGTGGGTGATGATGGTGCAGGTCTGAACCGTGCCCGTATCCTCTCCAAGGCCAGGGAGCGTGGCATGGCGGTGAGCGACACGATGAGTGACCAGGAAGTCTGGCAGCTCATCATGGAGCCGGGCTTCTCGACCGCAGACCAGGTGACGGAAGTATCAGGGCGCGGTGTGGGCATGGACGTGGTCAAGAAGAACATATCTGCGATGGGGGGGCGAATCGAGCTGGATTCCATGTCCGGCGTCGGTACCCGCATCACTGTCCGTCTTCCCCTGACCCTCGCCATCCTCGATGGCATGAGCGTGGGGGTCGGGCCGGAGACCTACATCATCCCGCTGGGGTACGTGATGGAGTCCATGCAGCCGGAGCGCGGCATGATGAAGAGCGTGTCCGGTGTCGAACGCCTGATCCAGGTGCGTGGTGAATACCTGCCTGTCGTGTGTCTGCATGAAGTCTTCAGGATTCAGGGGGCAATAACCGACTGGTCGAGAGGGATCATGGTCGTCCTGGAGGCCGATGGGCAGAGTGCCGCGCTTTTCATCGATCAACTCATCGGCCAGCATCAGGTGGTCATCAAGAGTCTGGAAGCGAATTACCGACGCGTGCCGGGTGTGGCAGGTGCCACCATCATGGGCGATGGACGGGTCGCCTTGATTCTGGATGTCCCGATGCTCGTCGCAATGGCTCGCCGCGTCATGCCGGCCGCCGCCTGAAGGCCCCTTTTCGCTCGTCCCCGTGTGGGACTTGAGGCCGCCTTCGGGCGGCTTTTTCTTTGGATTGCGTTTGTCAGGAAGTGTATTTCCACGCCTTCAGAAAGCGCGCCGGCCGCCGTAAAGAACTCATTCCCAACGAGGAGCGTTGTCATGCTGCAGTCTGCCCAGGCCGCCACTGGCCAGGAATCGGAAGAGTCCGGCTTCGCCCAGGAGCTCCTGACTTTTACCCTCGGTGCCGAGGAGTACGCCATTGATATTCTCAAGGTCCAGGAGATTCGGGGTTATGACGCCGTCACGACCATCGCCAATGCGCCGAGCTTCATCAAGGGCGTGATCAATCTGCGCGGCACGATTGTTCCGATTGTGGACCTGCGCATCAAATTCTCGGTCGGCGTCGCCGAATACACCCCGTTTACCGTGGTGATCATTCTCAATATCGGTGGCCGTGTGGTCGGCATGGTCGTGGATGCAGTGTCCGACGTGATCTCGCTCAAGCCCGAGCAGATCCGGCCTGCGCCGGATTTTGCCTCCTCGGTTGATACCGCATACATCATGGGCCTGGGGGCGCTTGGCGAGCGGATGCTGATCGTCGTCGATATCGAACGGCTGATGCTGTCCAGCGAGATGGCGTTGGTGGACGAAGCCGCGCAGTGAATCCGGGGAATTGAGATGAGCGCTTTTTTCTCGCCTGCCGTACGCGTCATGAACCGTCTCTCCGTGCAGGGAAAACTGTTCCTGCTCGGTCTGATTGCAATGGTGCCGGTGATCGTATTGGCCGTGATGCTGCTGGAACGGGTCGAGGGCGATATCGCGTTCACCCGCAAGGAGACCCTGGCCGTGCCGCTGATCGCTCCGGCCCGGGATCTGATGCAAGCCGTCCAGGGGCATCGTGGGGTGGCTCAGAACGTGATCGGGGGCAATACGGCTTTTGCGGCCCGCTTCGACGAGCTGAGGGCTAGGGCTGACAAGGCCTTGAAGGCAGGGGATGAAGTGAGTCGGGTGCAGGGCGACGGACTCGGCACGGGGGCGGCGTGGGTCTCCATCCGCCAGGGATGGGCTGATGTGCAGGCAAAGGCCGTTACCGTGAGTGCGGCCGACAGCTTGCGGTTGCACAACGACTACATCGCCAAGATCCAGGAGTACATCACTGCCGTTGCGGACAAAACCAACGCGACCCTCGATCCCGAGCTGGAAACGTATTATTTGATGGACCTTTTCGTGGCCCGTCTGCCTGCGCTCGCTGAAGATGCTGGGAAGTTGCGTGCTCTCGGCTCCGGGCTGGCCGCCCGTCATCAGAGCAATGAGGCGGAACGGGTGGCGATGCATGTGCTGCTCAACCGGATGAACGAAGGGCGCACGGCCGCCGACGTGTCGGTCACCAAGGCGGGCAGCGAAAGTTCGAGTCTGCGTGGCCTGCTGGACGCGCCCCGGCAGAAGTTCGATGCCGAGGTGTCGGCGTTTGCTGAGCTGGTAGGGGGCAACCTCCTGCGCAGCAGCGAGATCAGCCTTGCTTCCAGTCAGGTGTTTGAAGCCGGGTCCCGGGCGGTGGACGCGAGCTATGCGCTGCTGGATCTGGCCGCCCAGGAGTTCAGCGTCCTGCTCAAGGATCGTCTGGACAAGCTGGAGCGGGCGCGGGCGACGGCGATTGGCGTGATTGTCCTGTCCCTGCTGCTGGCCGCCTATCTCTTCCTGGGGTTCCGACGCACCATGCTTGGCGGAATCAGTGAGATCCAGGCCGGTCTCCACCGCATGAGCGAGGGGCGCCTCGAGGAGTCCGTCCAGGTGTCGTCCCGGGATGCGTTTGGTGAGATTGCCGAGTCGCTCAACCAAATGCAGGCCAGCTTGCTGGCCCGCCTGACGGCCGAGCATGAGGCTGCGGCAGTGAACCAGCGCATCCGTAATGCACTCGATCGTGCCTCAACCAACATCATGCTGGCCGACAACGACGGTCGCATCGTTTATTGCAATGACGCAGTGCTGGCGATGATGAGCGCCGCCGAGTCGGATATCCGCAAGGATCTGCCTGCCTTCAGTGCAGAAGGCCTGGTTGGACGGAATTTCGACAGCTTCCACAAGAACCCCGCTCACCAGCGGAACTTGCTTGGCAGTCTCAAGGGAGAGCACAAGGCTACTGTCAAGGTGGGGGGGCGTACCTTTTCCCTGGTGGCGACGCCTGTGCTCAACGAAAAAGGCCAGCGCTTGGGGTCGGTTGTCGAATGGACCGACAGAACCAGCGAAGTCACGGCGGAAGACGAGCTGCGTGCGCTTCTCCAGGCCGCCCTGTCGGGAGATTTTGCGCAGCGCTTGAACATGGAAGGCAAGAGCGGGTTCTTTGCGGTCCTGGCCGAGGGCATGAACAAGCTCATGGGGATCGTGGCGACCAACCTTGAAGATATCGCGCGAGTACTGAATGCGATCGCGCGTGGCGACCTGACGGAGAAGATCACGGCGGACTACGGCGGCACGTTCGGTCAGTTGAAGGACGACACGAACACGACGGTGGAGCGTCTGCGCGAGGTGGTGGGTCAGATCAAGGAGGCGTCGGAGTCGATCAACGTGGCGGCACAGGAGATTTCTGCGGGTAACGCGGACCTGTCGTCGCGCACGGAGGAGCAGGCGAGCAGCCTGGAAGAGACGGCGAGCTCGATGGAGCAGCTGAACGCGACGGTGAAGCAGAACGCGGACAACGCGCGGCAGGCGAAGGAGCTTGCGGGCTCGAGCAACGAGGTTGCGGAGCAGGGCGGCGCGATGGTGGGCCGCGTGGTGGAGACGATGGGCTCGATCCAGGAGAGCGCGAAGAAGATCGCGGACATCATCGGGGTGATCGACTCGATCGCGTTCCAGACGAACATCCTGGCGCTCAACGCGGCGGTGGAAGCGGCGCGTGCGGGCGAGCAGGGGCGCGGCTTTGCGGTGGTGGCGAGCGAAGTGCGGAGCCTTGCGCAGCGTAGTGCGCAGGCGGCGCGTGAGATCAAGGCCCTGATCGCGGACAGCGTGGACAAGGTGGAGGATGGCGCGAAGCTGGTGAACGAGGCGGGCCACACGATGGAAGAGGTGGTGTCGAACTTCCAGAAGCTGTCGTCGCTGGTGACGGAGATCGCGGAGGCGAGCCAGGAGCAGAGCAGCGGGATCGAGCAGGTGACGCACGCGGTGGGTCAGATGGACGAGGTGACGCAGCAGAACGCGGCGCTGGTGGAAGAGGCGGCCGCGGCGGCGGAGAGCCTGGAGGAGCAGGCCAGCAGCCTGGTCAGGTCCGTTGCCATGTTCAAGCTGGTGGCCCAGCCGGCGGCGTCCGGGACCCTCGACTTTGATGGCGTCATACAGGCCCACATGGGCTGGAAGTTCAAGCTGCGCAACTATCTCTCCGGGCAGGGCGAGGCCCTTGACCCCGCCGTGGTGTCCCGCGACGACAAGTGCGTCCTGGGGTGCTGGATTCACGGAGAAGGAAAGCGCTACGCGAATGAGGCGGGTTTCGAGAAGTTGCGCGACAAGCATGCCGATTTCCACCGTTGCGCGGGGGCGGTGATCCAGGCCAAGTTGTCCGGTGACGCAGCAGGCGCAGAGCGACTGTTGCTGAATGATTTTGCCGTTCTCTCCGATGAAACGATCCAGGAGATCCGCAAGCTGAAGCAAAGCCGCGCGGGCGAGAGTTCGGTGGACGATAGTCGTGCGGCCTACGCACTGCCGGTCCAGGAGCGCGTCCAGCCTTTGCCGATGCGTGGTGCCATGAAAGTGGCCAAGGTTGGTGCCCCCCTGCCCAAGGTCAAGCGGCAGGCCTCGAATCTGGCGCAAGCTGACTGGGAAGAGTTCTGATCCCTTGATGACTGGGCCACGCCGGTGGCCAAGCCCTGCAGGAGCAACACATGAAAATAAACATGCCTGTGACCCAGCGTGAAATCGAGCTGGAAGACGGAGACCTGATTGTCTCGAGGACTGACCTGAAGGGGCAGATCGTCTATGTGAATCCGGACTTCATCCGGGTGAGCGGGTTCACCGAAGATGAGCTGATCGGCCAGTCCCACAATATCGTCCGGCATCCGGACATGCCCGTTGAGGCTTTCGAGGATCTGTGGCGCGATCTGCGGAATGGGCGGCCCTGGTCTGGCATGGTCAAGAACCGCTGCAAGAACGGCGATCATTACTGGGTCGAGGCTCATGTCACGCCGATGATCGAGAACGGCGGGGTGACTGGCTACATGTCGATCCGGCGCAAGGCATCAGTGGCCAAGATCAAGGAGGCCGAGACGGCCTATGCCCAGTTCCGTGGCGGCAAGGCAGGGGGCATGAGGATTGCCAATGGACGTGTGCGTTCGTCCGGTATCGGGACGCGTCTTGCCACCACCTTTAAGGATTTGTCCCTTGCCACTCGCGCGGCCATGGCGGCAACGCTCGTCCTGGTCGTGATCCTGGGGCTGGGCTCATGGTTCGTTCGTGATCGAGCGGGGCAGGCCCTGGAGGGGCAAGGCCTGACGGTGGTGAGCGACAAGGTGGCCCTGGTCAAGGCCATGGTGGCCTCCAAGGCGCAGAGTCTGAAGCTCGAGACCGAGAGGCTCAATGACATGTTCGCCGCGGGCTTCGGCGACAGCTTTAGTGTGAATGCCGCCGGTGATGGGATGCCGGTGCTGAGCCACGGCGGCGTTGCGATGAACCAGCGCACCCAGGAAGTGGACCGCTTCACGGCGGGCAGCGGAGCAGTGGCGACGTTGTTTGCCCGCAAGGGGGACGATTTCTACAGGGTGGCGACCTCGGTCAAGAAGGAGAACGGGGAGCGTGCCGTCGGTACCACCCTTGCCCATGACCATCCCGCCTACGCGAAGTTGATTGCCGGGGAGCGCTACGTCGGCAAGGCCGTCTTGTTTGGTGTCGATACTTACACCGGTTACTCGCCGATCAAGGACGCGACTGGCAAGGTGATCGGGGCGACCTTCGTCGGCAGGCGTTTCTCCGATGAGCTGGCTGCGCTCAAGCAGCAGATCAAGGCCGTCCGTTTTGGTGATTCCGGCTATGCCTACGCGCTGGACTCCACGCCCGGCAAGTCCTTCGGGACGCTGACGGTGCATCCGGCGAAGGAAGGGCAGAATCTTGCCGATGCCAAGGATGCCGAAGGGCGTCTGTTCATCCGCGAAATTCTCGAGCGCAAGCAAGGTGTCATCCACTACCCGTGGCTCAATACCGAACTCAATGACACCGTGCCCAGGGAGAAGGTCGTAGTTTTCGAATCCTTCCCTGAATGGAACTGGGTGATTGCCGGCGGCACCTACATGGACGAGTTCGAGAGTGTCTCCCGCTCCATCGGCGTGATGCTGCTGAGCATGGCCCTCATCGCGTCGCTGGTTCTGGCGATGCTGATCTTCGTGCTGATGCGCTCTCTGGTGGCAAGGCCTTTGCAGGCCATGGTCCAGACCGCCCAGAACGTGGCCAATGGGAATTACGCCAACGAGATCGACTCGGGGCGTAATGATGAGGTCGGGCGGGTGTTGCAGGCTCTTGAGTCGATGCAGATCAAACTGTGCGCCGATATCGCCGAGCAGAAGCGGATCAGCGATGAAAATGCGCGGATCCGCCAGGCCCTGGATTGTGTTGAAACCAATGTCCGGATTGCCGACCCAGGCGGGAGGGTCATCTACGCCAACATGGCCCTGCTGAAGACGATCCGCGCCATTGAGAGTGAAATCAAGAAGGACGCGCCAGGCTTCAGCGCGGATAGTTTCGTGGGCAGCAGCATCGGCCGTCTGTATGCAGATCCGGATGCCGCCCTCAAGCGTCTGGCAGCGCTGGTCCAGACCACCCGCACCCAGATGTCGATCGGCGGACGGATCTTCGATGTGGTCACAAGCCCGATCGTCAACGCGTCCGGTGAGCGGCTCGGGTCCGTGGGTGAGTGGCGGGATCGTACCGATGAGCTCGCCGCCGAGAAGGAGGTGCAGGCCCTGGTCAGCGCCGCCGCCGAAGGCGACCTCGCAGCGCGGCTGGTGGTGGAAGGGAAGGACGGCTTCTTCCGGGATCTGTCGATTGGCCTGAATCACCTCATGCAGGGGATGGCCGGCAACCTTGAAGACATCGCGCGAGTACTGAATGCGATCGCGCGTGGCGACCTGACGGAGAAGATCACGGCGGACTACGGCGGCACGTTCGGTCAGTTGAAGGACGACACGAACACGACGGTGGAGCGTCTGCGCGAGGTGGTGGGTCAGATCAAGGAGGCGTCGGAGTCGATCAACGTGGCGGCACAGGAGATTTCTGCGGGTAACGCGGACCTGTCGTCGCGCACGGAGGAGCAGGCGAGCAGCCTGGAAGAGACGGCGAGCTCGATGGAGCAGCTGAACGCGACGGTGAAGCAGAACGCGGACAACGCGCGGCAGGCGAAGGAGCTTGCGGGCTCGAGCAACGAGGTTGCGGAGCAGGGCGGCGCGATGGTGGGCCGCGTGGTGGAGACGATGGGCTCGATCCAGGAGAGCGCGAAGAAGATCGCGGACATCATCGGGGTGATCGACTCGATCGCGTTCCAGACGAACATCCTGGCGCTCAACGCGGCGGTGGAAGCGGCGCGTGCGGGCGAGCAGGGGCGCGGCTTTGCGGTGGTGGCGAGCGAAGTGCGGAGCCTTGCGCAGCGTAGTGCGCAGGCGGCGCGTGAGATCAAGGCCCTGATCGCGGACAGCGTGGACAAGGTGGAGGATGGCGCGAAGCTGGTGAACGAGGCGGGCCACACGATGGAAGAGGTGGTGTCGAACTTCCAGAAGCTGTCGTCGCTGGTGACGGAGATCGCGGAGGCGAGCCAGGAGCAGAGCAGCGGGATCGAGCAGGTGACGCACGCGGTGGGTCAGATGGACGAGGTGACGCAGCAGAACGCGGCGCTGGTGGAAGAAGCGGCCGCGGCGGCGGAGAGCCTGGAGGATCAGGCCCGCAGCCTGGTCAGGTCCGTCGCCATGTTCCGTCTGAGCGCCTCAGGCGCTCCGGTGGCCCCTCCGGCGGCAGCGCCGATGGTGCCCGACAATGTTGCCCGCCTGCCTGAAAGGGGCGGCCGCAGCACCCCGCCCAAAGGGGCGGCCTTGCCGAAGGTAAGGCGTGCGGGTGGGGCTGGCAGTGATCTGGATGACGAGTGGGAAGAGTTCTAAGCTCAAGGGGCTGATCGAACCATGACAGACAAAATCAATTCACCCTTTCCGCGGGCAGCGCCGTCGGCGTCTCCCGCCAAGAGGACTACGATAGCCGATACACGTGCGGCGCTGTCTGCCGTGAAGGCCCCGTCACTGCCCATGCCGGAACGGGAGTTTCAGTTCTCGAGCAGTGACTTCGAGCGTGTCAGGGAGCTGATCTACAAGCACGCCGGCATCTCCCTGTCGCCCATCAAGCAGGACATGGTGTACAGCCGCCTGGCCCGCCGCCTGCGGGCGAGGGGCGACCGGACCTTCGCTGAGTATCTGGACAGGGCCCAGCGGGAACCCGAAGAGTGGGAAACCTTCGTCAATAGCCTGACGACCAATCTCACCTCGTTCTTCCGCGAAGCGCATCACTTTGAAATCCTCGCCGAGCGGCTGAAGGCCCATGGAGGCCGGACTCCGTTTCGCATCTGGTGCAGCGCGGCCTCCACCGGTGAGGAGCCCTACAGTCTTGCGATCACCGCCTGCGAGGCGTTCAATACCCTGACCCCGCCCGTGCAGATCGTGGCGACCGATATCGACACCAACGTGCTGGCGACCGCTCAGAAGGGCGTGTACGGCGTGGAACGGGTCGAGCGCCTGTCCCGCGAGCGTATCCAGCGCTTCTTCCTGAAAGGGACCGGTACCCAGGAGGGCTATGCCAGGGTCCGCCCAGAGTTGCAGCGGCTGATTGAGTTCAAGCGCATCAACCTGCTGGACAAGGTCTGGGCCGTGCAGGGGCCCTTCGATGCGATGTTCTGTCGCAACGTGATGATCTACTTCGACAAGCCGACCCAGCACGGCATCCTGAAGCGCTTCGTGCCGCTGCTCAAGCAGGACGGACTGCTGTTTGCCGGGCACTCCGAGAGCTTCCTTCATGCTGCGGACCTGTTCCGCTCACTCGGTCGCACCGTGTATGAAAGGACGGACGCCCGTGCACGCTGAGCCCGGTTACCTGGAGCACCTGGCTACAAACCGCTATTTCGACCGCACTTTCGGCTGTGATGCCGTCAAGGTGCTGCCCGGAGAGTATTTCGTGACCACCTCCGACATCGTGCTGGTGACGGTGCTGGGATCCTGCGTGACGGCTTGCGTCCGCGACCGGGACAAGGGGCTGGGCGGAATGAACCACTTCATGCTCCCCGACAACGGCGGTGAAACGAATGTTCTCTCGTCCTCTGCGCGCTATGGCGCGTATGCAATGGAAGTCTTGCTCAACCACCTGCTCAAGCTTGGCGCCAGGCGAAGCAGCCTGGAGGCAAAGGTTTTTGGAGGCGGCCGTGTTCTCGCCAGCCTGAGTCAGGCCCAGGTCGGCGAGAAGAATGTAGATTTCGTTCTTGATTACCTGAATACCGAACGCATACCCGTAGTGGCTCAGGATTTACTGGACATCTATCCCAGAAAGGTCTATTTCTTCCCGGTCAGCGGGCGGGTGATGATGAAAAAGCTGGTCCGCGTGAAAAATGACACGCTTATTGCGCGCGAGCGGGAATATGAAGCCCGGCTTCGACGCGACAATGTGCAGGGTGACGTTGAACTATTTGGGTGACGGAGTGCTTGGCCTCTGTCTGGAACTGGAAGCAAAGCATGGCCATCAAGGTTCTCGTTGTCGATGACTCCGCGGTGATGCGCGGAGTCCTCAGTGAAGTCATCAATTCTGCGCCTGACCTTGAGGTGGTAGGGGCGGCTCCCGATCCCATTGCGGCCCGGGAGATGATCAAGACCCTCAGCCCTGATGTCCTGACGCTGGATATTGAGATGCCCCGCATGGATGGCCTGGATTTCCTCGCGCGGCTGATGCGGTTGAGACCCATGCCGGTGGTGATGATTTCCAGTCTCACCCAGCGGGGGTCCGAGGCGACCTTGCAGGCCCTCGAGCTCGGTGCCGTGGACTTTGTCGCAAAGCCGCGGCTCGATTCGATGGCCGGGATAGAAGCTTACCGTGTAGAAATTTGTGACAAGGTACGTGCCGCCTACAGTGCCCGACCGAGGGTTCCGGTGAGAGGTGCGGACGCCTCGAAACCCTTGCTGCGAGAGCCTCTTGGTGTGATTGGAACTAACTCGTCCGGGCTGTCAGAGCGGGCCCTTTCTGAACGCCTGGTGTTGATCGGAGCCTCCACGGGGGGCACCGAGGCGATCAAGGAAGTGCTATGTTCGCTGCCTGAACAAATGCCGGGCATTCTGCTGGTCCAGCATATGCCCGAAATGTTTACCGCGTCCTTTGCAAAGCGCCTCGACGGCTTGTGCCGTCTGCGTGTCAAGGAAGCCACCCACGGTGAAAAGGTCGTTGCCGGGACAGCGTATCTTGCTCCAGGCCATTCACACCTATCGGTCAGGCGTGTGCCCGGCGGATACCAGTGTGAGCTTGCCCAGAGCGAGCCTGTTAACAGGCACCGTCCGGCGGTGGATGTGCTCTTCCATTCGGCGGCAACCCAGGTTGGGGCGAACGGGGTGGGCGTGATCCTGACCGGGATGGGCAAGGATGGTGCCCAGGGCATGCTTGCCATGCATCAGGCGGGCGCCTGGACCATCGGGCAGGATCAGGAGTCCTGTGTGGTCTATGGCATGCCACGGGAGGCGGCTGTAGTGGGGGCGCTGGATGAGGTGGCGCCCCTGAAGGAAATTGGACAACGCGTTCTTGCCCGTCTGCGTTCGCCGGCGGGCAAAGGCATCAAGGGATAGTCGGGCGGTATGGCCGGAGAGGTCCGGCTCAGTCGCACGTGTCAGTCAAGAACAGAGGCAATACATGGATACCAGTGTCAGCACCCAGCAGAGTCAGGCCAGGATTCAGCTCTCCGGGCGTTTCGATTTCAACTCCCACCGGGAATTCAGGGAGGCGGTCGACCGTGCCCTTGGTAGCCCTGGCACGACGGAAGTGGCGGTGGATCTGGGCAATGTTGCCTATCTGGACAGCTCCGCCCTTGGCATGCTGCTGATGCTGCGCGACAAGGCCAAGAGTTCGGGCAAGACGGTATGCCTGGCCAATGCCAAGGGGAGTGTTCGCCAGGTTCTTGATATCGCCAACTTTGGCAAGCTGTTCCCGATCGTCTGACGGTGCCGGGAAGCGACAACGAATCCCTTTTCATCCTTGTTGTCGATGACAACCCCGACGATCTTTTCCTGATCAGAAGGGACCTGCTGGCCCTGGGGCATCGTGTCGCCGGGGTCGGTACCGCGCAGGATGCCCTGGCGCATATTGCCCGGGCCCATCCCGATGTGCTCATGACCGATGTCGGTCTGCCTGGCATGGACGGTATCGAATTGCTCCAGACCGTCAAGGCCCGCACGGGAGGCGTCTGGATCCCCAGCCTGGTCTTTACCGGCAGTCTCGACGAAGCCACCCAGATGCGGGCCCTCGAGGCCGGGGCCGACGCCTACCTCTGCAAGCCGGCCTCCCGGCAGATGTTGCAGGCCAAACTGGGTGTGATTCTCCGGCTCAAGTCCATGCACCGCCAGGCGGAAGCGCGCAATCGCGAGCTGGCTCGCTACCGGAGCATGCAGGAGGAGGAGCAGCGTCTTGCGCGCTTCGTGATGGAGCGCCTGATCAACCGGGAGGCCCTGGGAGATCCGGCGGTTTCCCACTGGATCGCGCCTGCCGCTGAATTCAGCGGCGACCTGATCGCGGCCGCCCGTACCCCCGCCAATGTGCTGCACGTCCTGCTTGCGGACGGCGCAGGACATGGCCTGGCGGCTTCACTCAACGTCCTGCCGGTGACGGCTCCCTTTTACCGGATGACCGAGCGCGGTTTCGGCATCGATGCGATTGCCCGCGAGATCAACAGCCGGGTGCGGGCCCTGCTGCCGAGAGACCGGTTCATTGCCGCGACGCTCGTGGCCGTCAACTTCCGGGAGGGCTACGTGACCGTCTGGAACGGCGGCAATCCGGGGCCCCTGCTGGTCCGTCCGGATGGTGAGGTCGGGTGGCATTTCAATCATCACCATTTTCCCCTCGGGGTGGTGGACGATGACGAGTTCGATGGGACGGTCGATACCCATGTGGTCAGCCCCCTCGACCACCTCCTGCTCTTTTCCGACGGGCTTATCGAACTCGAGGACGACGCCGGGCAGGCCTTGGGGGTCGAAGGCCTGAAGGCGGCCCTGCTTGGGCAGGACCCGGAGTGTCGTCTGGAGCATCTCACGGAGTGTGTCCTGCAACTCACCGGGGGCGATCCGCCCCGGGATGACATCTCGATTGCGCAGATCTCACTCACCGACACACTCCAGCCGCTGCCCGAATCGGCGCATGGAGAGTCGGCTGTCACGCCGTTCGCGAGTGACTGGCGCTTTGTGTTGCGCCTGGGGGCTGCGGATCTCAAGCGTCTCGACGCGGTTCCGCTGGTGCTCGGTGTCGTCGAGCAGTTTGAAGGGGTACGCCCGTTTTCCAGTCGGCTGTTCCTGGTGCTTTCGGAGCTGTTCAACAACGCGCTTGACCATGGCTTGCTGCGCCTGCCCTCATCCCTGAAGGCGGGGGCCGAGGGCATGGACGTGTTCCTGGAGGAGCGTGCGTCCCGGCTTGATCGCCTCGCCGTCGGTGCCATCGAGTTCGAGCTGACGCTCCGGCAGAATCCAGCGCAGCCCCCGGTGCTGCATATCAGCTGTGCCGATACCGGGCCGGGTTTCAACCATGAGGCGCAGGTGAGAGCGGCCAGGGCCGAGCCCACGGGGGACGACCTCGTAAAAGGTCATGGTCGCGGCATTCCCTTGCTGCTCCAGGTGTGTGATGAGGTGCGCTACTGTGGGGTGGGCAATCGCGTCGAGGTGCTTTTCCGTCTCGCCGAGCGAAGTGGCTGGAGTGTGAAATAGTGTGTAACTTGCCTGCTTTCCCCCTCTAAAGTTCGTTTTTCCCCCGCCGTTAGACTTCGCGACAATTGCAGGCCGGCTAGGGGTGGCCTGCGAGCGTGGCGCCGGGTATGAGGCCTGGTTCCCGGGGCTGGGTTGGTCAGACCTGCCCTCACCATTTTCCGGGTTCTCCTATCAATGCATGCCCATCTCGTATCGCTGTTGAGTGCCCTTCTCACTGCAGGTGGGGCGCTCGGCGCGGGGCTCGCTTTCGGCGTGTCCTTCTCGTTTGCCTTTGCCGGTGTCTGCGTTGCGCTTGGCGTGATCGTCGGCCTGGTCAGTCATTTCTCGGCGCGTGCCCTGTTCGTCCAGCCTCTGGGCGACCTGCGCGATACCATCAGGGCGATGCACAGGGATGGTGACCTTTCCCGGCGAGCTGTCGTCTCGGGAGGTGCCATGGGTGAGGTGGAGTCCGTCTTCAATGAGCTGATCGCGAGCTTTCAGGGCATCGTGGGCAAGGTGATCTTCGACGCCCACCGGGTTCACGAGGCTGCAGGCATGTTGTCCGGGCACGCAGGGAGGGTGGTCGAGGGGTCCAGCAGTCAGCAGGCCGCCGCCGAAAGCATGGTGCTGGCCATCGAACAAATGACCTCTGGCGTCAGCGCCGTGGCAGAGCACGCCAGTCACACCGCAGTGAATGCCCAGTCGGCGCGGGAGCTGTCGGTCAAGGGGGCTGAAATCGTCGAGAGTGCGTCCGCGGAGATCGAGCAGATTGCCCGCTCGGTCGAGCAGTCGGCTCGGGTCATCAGTGCCCTGGGCGAGCGCTCGGAGGCGATCAGTGGCATCGTCAAGGTGATTCGCGAGATTGCGGATCAAACGAATCTGCTGGCGCTCAATGCCGCCATCGAGGCGGCACGGGCCGGCGAGCAGGGGCGCGGCTTTGCTGTCGTGGCTGACGAGGTACGCAAGCTCGCCGAGCGTACTTCGACGGCAACGACGGAGATCGGCACGATGATCTCCGCCATCCAGCAGGAGACCCGGACGGCGATTGCCTCCATCGATGCGGGAAGCGCGCAAGCCCGCTCGGGGGCGGCCCTGGCGCAGCGGGCGGCAGGCTCCCTGGAGCAGATCAATGAAGGTGCCCAGGGGACGATGGAGAAGGTGGACGCCATCGCGGTGGCCATCAACGCACACCGTCGCGAGGCGGAGCAGATCGTCGGGCATGTCCGTCAGATCATGGACCTGGTCGGGCGTAACTCGACCGGTGCCCGGGAAACCCTGGATGAGGCCGATAGCCTCAGTGGCCTGGCCGCCAACCTCAAGGATATCCGCCGCGTCTTCAAGCTGGGGACCGAAGGGGAGCGGGCGATGGTGACACACAAGAAGATGCCCGAGCTCGTCCGGGAGGCCGCAAGACAGGTCGGCATGCTGCTGGAGCAGGCTGTGGTTTCGGGGCAGGTCCGCACGGAGGATCTGTTTGACGAGGCTTACCGCCCCATCGCCAATACGCGACCGCAGAAGTACAGTACCCGCTTCGATACATTGACCGATCGCATCCTGCCTATCCTGCAGGAGCGCCTGCTCGATGGAAATGCCGAAATGGTCTATGCCATCGCCACTGACCGAAACGGCTACGTTCCGACCCATAACAAGCGATTCGCGCTGCCGCTCACGGGTGACTACGACAAGGATTTTGTCGGCAACCGCAGCAAGCGCATTTTCGATGATCCGGTCGGCAAGGAATGTGGCAGGCATGAGATGCCTTTCCTGATCCAGACCTACCGGCGCGACACGGGGGAGATCATGCATGACATCTCCGCGCCCGTATATGTGAATGGGCGGCACTGGGGGGGCTTCCGGATCGGCTACCGGGCCTGAGCGCCCCGTCATGTCGGGATGTGCCTGGCCCGCCTGCGTGCGGGCCTTTTAGATGGGTGGAAGTACCTGCCTCAGGTCACTTCCAAAGCCTCAAGATTGTTTGTCCCCCGCCGATATTGCTTGCACATCGGAACCTGCACCATTGGGTCGGCAGGGGACCGAGACGGAGATTGAGCATGTCCGAACTTCTCAAGAACATCGATGCACGCACCCGGCTGGCGGGTACCAACAAGCTGGAGATCCTGCTCTTCACCCTCGGGGTCGACCCCCGCACGGGGCGGAGGGAGACCTTCGGGATCAATGTCTTCAAGGTGCGTGAGGTCATGCGTACGCCGCCGATCACCGCTGCACCCGAGATGCCTTCCTCTGTTGAGGGGATGGTCAGCCTGCGTGGCGTCCTGGTGCCGGTGGTCGATCTGGCCAAGTATGCGGGCATGGGCTCCGACAGCCCTCGCGACATCATGATCGTGACCGAATACAACGGGCATACCCAGGGCTTCCTGGTCGAGGCGGTGGATACCATCCTGCGACTCGACTGGTCCCAGATGCGGGTGCCCCCCGACATGCTGACGGCCAACCTCGGCGGCCTGGTCACGGCCGTCACCGAACTGCCTGGCCCCAAGCTGGTGATGCTGCTGGATGTGGAGAAGGTCCTCTCCGAAACCACCCGCTACGACGACGAGTTCCTGTTCAAGGGGATCGAGCCGATCGTCGTGGATGAGCCGCTCACGGTGTATTTCGCCGACGACTCTTCCGTGGCCCGCAAGCAGATCGAGCGGACCCTGGATGTGCTGGGGGTGCGCTACGTCGGTACCGTCAATGGCCGGGCGGCCTGGGACGAACTGGAGAAGCTGGCCTCCTACGCGGCCTCCTCCGGCCGCAAGGTGAAGGATCTGGTGGCCCTGATCCTCACCGATGTGGAAATGCCGGAGATGGATGGCTATATCCTCACCAAGAAGATCAAGTCCGACCCCCGTTTCGAGGGGATCCCGGTGATCATGCACTCGTCCCTGTCCGGCATGTCGAACCAGCAACTGGGTCGTTCGGTCGGTGTCGACGAGTACGTGGCCAAATTCGAACCCCAGCGTCTCGCGGAAGTGCTGCGTCGCCTGATCACCCAGCGCGCCGCGGCCACCAAGACTGCCTGAGTACAGAGGATCATGATGAACATGGATCATGTCGATCGCGGGCTCCTCGAAGCCGTCGATGCCCGTACCAAGCTGGCGGGCTCCAACCGCATGGAAATCCTGCTGTTCTCCCTGGGCACCCAGGAGATCTTCGGGATCAACGTATTCAAGGTCCGGGAGGTTTCCCGTACGCCTTTCATCACCAAGGCGCCGAACATGCCGAATGGTGTGGAGGGGCTGATTTCCCTGCGCGGCAATGTCATTCCCGTTCTGGCGCTGGCCAAGGTGATGGGCATTGCCTCCCCCAGTGACCCCCTCGGCGGCTCCATGATGGTCACCGAGTACAGCAAGCGCACCCTGGGCTTCCTGGTCCATGAAGTGGACCGCATCATCCGGGTCGAGTGGGACAAGGTTCGTGCCCCCGACAACGTGACGTCCGGTGCCCATCATTTCATTACCGCGATCACCGAGCTGCAGGACGGCAAGCTGGTGTCCATCCTGGACGTAGAGACGATCCTCGCCAGCACCTTCGGCGAAGCCGTGGTGGGCCAGATCCATCCTCTCGAAGGCGGGCACGACGTCAATCTCTTTTTCGTCGACGACTCCGCCGTGGCGCGCAAGAAGATTGCGGAAACCCTTGACAAGCTCGGCGTCCGCCACAAGCATGCCCTCAACGGCCTGGAAGCATGGACCCGGCTCGAGGGCATGGCCAATCACGCGCAGCAAAGGGGCGTGCCCCTTCGCGAAGAACTCAGCCTCATCCTGGTCGATGCGGAAATGCCGGAGATGGACGGCTACGTCCTCACCCGCAACATCAAGGCGGATGCCCGATTCGAGGGCATTCCCGTCGTCATGCATTCATCCCTGTCGTCGGAAGCCAACCGGGCGATGGGCAAGAGTGTCGGCGTCGACTCCTATGTCGCGAAGTTCGATGCCGATGTCCTGGCGGATACCCTGCGCCCCCTGCTCATGCGGGCCTACCGGGATTGAACGGAGATTTACAACATGTCGGACCCCAAAATGAAATTTCTGGTTGTTGACGATTTTTCGACCATGCGGCGAATCGTTCGCAACCTGCTCAAGGAGCTCGGCTTCACCAACGTGGATGAGGCCGAAGACGGTCAGATCGCGCTGCAGAAGCTCAACTCCCTGCCCTTTGACTTCGTGGTGACGGACTGGAACATGCCGAACATGGACGGCCTGACCCTGCTCCAGAACATTCGCGCGACGCCCTCCCTGAAGCATCTGCCCGTGCTGATGATCACGGCCGAGGCCAAGAAGGAGAACATCATTGCAGCCGCCCAGGCGGGCGCGAGCGGCTACATCGTGAAGCCCTTCACCGCGGCGACCCTGTCCGAGAAGCTCGAGAAGATCTTCGAAAAGATGGGCAAGAAGGCCGCCTGACGGCCGCCGACCAAGACGGAGCTTCATCATGGCAAAACGTCTCAAATTTGATGAATCGGGCGACAGTGACGATCTGCAAGCCCTGTTCGACAGCATTGCGGGTACCCCGGCCGTTACGCCTCAGCCGCATCTCGAGGTGGTTTCCCCGAAGACATCGTCGGGTGGAGACGATGACGATCTGCAAGCCCTTTTCGACACCGTTGCCAGCGAGTACGAGGCTCCTGGCGATGCCCAGCCGGATGCGCCGGCGCACAGCTGCGACAAGGTTTTCAACCGGATCGGCGTGATGACCCGGCAACTCCACGACACCCTCCGCGAACTCGGCTATGACCGCAGCCTCCAGGAGGCCGCCCATGCGATCCCGGACGCGCGTCAGCGTCTCACCTACATCGCCGAGATGACCGAGCAGGCGGCGAGCAAGGTGCTCAACGCCACCGATATCGCCAAGCCCATCCAGGACCGCACCGAAGCCTCGGCCCGCGCCCTGCAGGCACGCTGGGACCGGCTCTACGCCAACCAGATGTCGCCGGAAGAGTTCCGTGTGCTGGCCGGCGAGACCCGCGGGTTTCTGGGCGAGGTGGCCCAGGGCAGCCGGGAGACCGGTGCCCAGCTGATGGAAATCATGATGGCCCAGGATTTCCAGGATCTGACGGGGCAGGTCATCAAGAAGGTTGTCGATCTGGCCCAGGGGCTGGAGAAGCAGTTGCTGCAGGTGCTGATCGAGGCCATGCCCGCCGAACGCAAGGCCGAAGCGCCGGATACCCTGATGAATGGGCCGGTGATCAATGCGGTGGGACGAGACGACGTTGTGTCCAGCCAGGAACAGGTGGACGACCTGCTGGAAAGCCTGGGTTTCTGACCCGGCCGGTAGCGGGCTAGCCCGCAAGGAGCGAATGCAATGAGCGATTTTTCGGGGATGGAAGACCTGCTGCAGGACTTCCTCGTGGAGGCGGGTGACCTCCTGTCAGGTGTCGACAACAAGCTGGTGGACCTGGAGCGCGCGCCGAATGACACGGGGCTGCTCAACGACATCTTTCGCGGATTCCACACCATCAAGGGGGGCGCCGGCTTTCTGAATGCAGCCGAGCTCGTCACCCTCTGTCACTTGACCGAGAATCTGTTCGACAAGCTGCGGAACGGTGAGCTGGAGATCACGCCCGAGGTGATGGACGTGATCCTGTCCTCCACCGGTGCCGTACGTGACATGTTCGGCTACCTTGAGCAGGGGGTGCAGCCCGGTGCGGCCGATCCCCATCTGATCGAGAACCTCCGTCTCGCCATTGCCGGAAGCCTGTCCCACGCGGCAGCGGCGCCGTCTGCGCCCCCGGAGCCCGCACGGGCTGCCGAGCCGCCGCGTGCCGTTGCTGAAGCGCCTGTCCCGGTGGCCGTACAGGCCTCGGAGCCGGATTGGAACGTCCTGTTCGAAACGGTGACAGGCACCGCCGTGGCGGCACCCGCCGCGGTCGAGCCGCCCGCGCCCGTGGTCATGCACCAGACCGACGAGGATCTGGCGCGCAAGTCGCCGGACCAGATCATCAAGGCCGCGGTGGGCCGGCGTGTCACCGACAAGCCGGGGGCGTCCGGTCCGGTTGGCCGGCGCGACAGCGAGAAGCAGCGTGACAACTCCATTCGCGTCGATACGGCCCGTCTCGACCAGGTGCTCAACCTGTCCGGTGAAATCGGCCTGACCAAGAACCGGCTGAATGCACTGCGCAGCGACATCCTGAACGGCCGCAACGACACCGAGACCCTGCATGCCCTCGATCTGGCGGTGAGCCAGCTCGACCTGCTGGTCTCCGATCTGCAGAACGCGGTCATGAAGACCCGCATGCAGCCGATCGGACGCCTGTTCCAGAAATATCCGCGGATTGCCCGTGACCTGGCCCGCAACCTGGGCAAGGACGTGGAGCTGGTGCTGTCCGGTGAAGAGACCGAGATCGACAAGACGATGATCGAGGATCTGTCCGATCCCATCATCCACCTCATCCGCAACGCGGTGGACCATGGTGTCGAGGAGACCCAGGAGCGTCTCGCCAATGGCAAGCCGGAAAAGTCCATCGTGCGCCTGGAGGCCCGTCAGGAAGGTGACCACATCGTTATCCTGGTGGCCGATGATGGCCGTGGCATGAATGCAGAGCGCCTGCGCGCCAAGGCCGTCGAAAAGGGTCTCATCACCGATGAGGAAGCCAACACCATGGACGAGCGCCAGAGCTTCAATCTGGTGTTCCTGCCGGGCTTCTCGATGGCTAGCCAGATCTCGGACGTGTCCGGCCGGGGTGTGGGCATGGATGTGGTGCGTACCAACATCCAGAAGCTGAACGGCTCCATCGAGATCCGCTCCAGCATGGGCAAGGGCACTACCTTCATCATCAGCCTGCCGCTGACCCTGGCGATTCTGCCGGTCCTGCTGGTGCGGTTGGGCGAGCAGCCCTTTGCGGTGCCGCTTTCGATGGTCCGGGAGATCCTGCCGATCGAGCCGGCCGAAGTTCAGGAGGTGGGCGGGCGCGCCACCATGGTGGTGCGCGGCGAGGTGCTGCCCATCATGCCCCTGTCGTCGCTGCTGGGCTGGGATCCAGTGCAGACGCCGGAGTATGGTGTGCTCATGCAGAGCGCGGAGCAGAGCTTCATCCTCGCCATCGACAGCTTTGCCGGTCGCGAAGATGCGGTGATCAAGTCGCTCGACGACTTCCGCCCGAAGGGCGTGGCCGGGGTGACTACCCTGTCGAATGGCCAGATCGTGCTGATCCTCGACATGAAGGAGCTGCTGGGTGCCTTGGGCGACAGCCGTGGTGGGGTTTCCCGCCGGGCCTTGCTGGCGGCCATGGATGTCCCCGCGCTGGCTGCCTGAGCGGGGTAGGGCGTCGCGCCAATTAACACAGTGCAACAGCTTGATGTGATTTAAAACGCGCCACTGGACGCGGCGGGCGGTTAGGATAAGTTCCTGACTGCCTGTCCGGCCGCCTTCCGCTGCCCGACTCGAGTCGGCGGAAGGAGGCCTCTGATGGGCAGTTTCGATTTCGAGTACTGGCGGCATCTCGCCGAGAGCGATCCGAAGGCCTACTTCCAGCTCCGTGAACGGACCTTGCGGTCCTTCATCGACCAGCACCCCGACCAGGCTTCCTCCCTGTCCGAACTCCAGGAGAGCATCGACTCCGCACGGGTGATGGCCGGCACGCCCGTTCAGGCCTGCCGGGACATCCTGGGGCAGGTCGGAGACAATCTTTCCCTGCTGTCCTCCCAGCTTGCCGATCTGCAGCGGGAGATTGCCGGTATCAGCAACTTCCTCACCTCGCGTTCCGGGCGGCGCTGACCGCAGATGGGTGGCGGAATAGCCCGGCCAAACGCCTCCTGTTTTACCCCCGCAGGCTGGCCCGGTCGAGGTATCCTCCGGCCATCACAACTACGGGGTAGCGTTTCGTGGCCGACGACAGCGACCTCGAGAAGACAGAACCAGCCTCAGGCCGGCGACTGGAGCAGGCGAGGGAAGAGGGGCAGGTCCCGCAGTCCAGGGAGCTTGCCACCTTCATCCTGCTGATCGTCGGCGTAGCCGCGTTGTATGTGCTCGGCCGTTGGGGAGGGCAACGCCTGCTGCACATGCTGCGTACCGGCCTCAGTTTTGAGCGGGCGCAAGCCTTCGATACGACGGGCATGATCCTCGCCCTGTACGACGTGGCGATGGAGGGCCTGCTGACGGTGGCGCCCATGCTCATCGCCCTGGTGCTGGCCACGCTTGTGGCCCCCTTCGTGATGGGCGGCTGGGTCTTCTCGACCAACATTCTCCGTTTCGATCTGACTCGCCTGAATCCGATGCAGGGACTGGGGCGGATGTTTTCCACGCATGGTCTTGCCGAGTTGGTCAAGGCGACCCTCAAGGCCACCGTGGTGGGCGGTGTCGGCACCTGGGTGGTATGGCGGGAGCGCGATCATCTGTTCGGACTGATGCTGCAGCCGCTGGAGGCCAGCATGGACGAGTTCGCCAGCCTGGTCCTGTTTGCCACCCTGCTGATCACCTGCAGCCTGGCGCTGCTCGCCGCGATCGATGTGCCTTATCAGCTGTGGGAGTATCACCGCAACTTGCGCATGAGCAAGGAAGAGGTGCGGCAGGAAAACAAGGAGCAGGAAGGTGACCCGCAGATCAAGGCGCGCATTCGTGCAGCCCAAAGGGAGATGTCACGCAAGCGCATGATGGCGCAGGTGCCGAAGGCGGACGTGGTGGTGACCAACCCGACTCACTACGCCGTGGCGCTCAAGTACGATCCGGAGAAGAGCGGGGCGCCGGTGGTCGTCGCCAAGGGCGCGGACCTCGTGGCCCAGAGCATCCGCGAGTTGGCCAAGGAAAACGGGGTGCCGATCCTCGAGGCGCCGCCGCTGGCCCGCGCGCTCTACGCCAACTGCGAGCTGGACCAGCAGATCCCCGCGGCGCTCTACACCGTGGTCGCCGAGGTGATGGCCTGGGTCTTCCAGCTCAACCACTGGATCGCCGAAGGGGGGCTCCCTCCCGAGCAGCCGGCCGGACTGGCGGTGCCTCCCGGCCTCGATCCTGCCGCCGGTGATCCCGAGGCCCCCCGCTGAGCGGCCTCCGAATTAGGTGGTAAATCCCTGTTTCTTCCAGTCTTTCCGACATCCCGCGGAGGAGGATCATGTCGACCATGAATGGTAGCCTGAATCTCCGCGCGCTTTTCTCGCCCAGCAACATCCGACAGTTGGCGGGGCCGCTGCTCATCGTGCTGATCCTGGCGATGATGGTGCTGCCCCTGCCGGCCTTCGCCCTCGACCTGATGTTCACCTTCAACATCGCCGTGTCGGTGATGGTCATGCTGGTGGCGATGTACACAAAGAAGCCGCTGGATTTCTCGGTCTTTCCGACCGTGCTGCTGGTCACCACCCTGCTGCGCCTGTCCCTCAACGTGGCGTCGACCCGGATCGTGCTGCTGGAGGGGCATACCGGGCCCGATGCGGCCGGCAAGGTCATCGAGGCCTTCGGTCACTTCCTGGTGGGGGGGAATACCGCTGTCGGCCTGGTCGTCTTCATCATCCTCACGGTGATCAACTTCGTGGTGATCACCAAGGGTGCCGGGCGGATCGCCGAAGTGGGCGCGCGCTTCACCCTGGACGCCATGCCGGGCAAGCAGATGGCCATCGATGCCGACCTCAACGCCGGCCTGATCGACGAGAAGGAGGCCAAGCGGCGGCGTGCCGAGACCTCCCAGGAAGCTGACTTCTACGGCGCCATGGACGGTGCGTCGAAGTTCGTGCGCGGCGATGCCGTGGCCGGCATCCTGATTCTGGCCATCAACATCGTCGGTGGCCTGATCGTCGGGGTCCTGCAGCACAACATGGAGCTGGGCCAGGCGGCCACCAACTACACCCTGCTCACCATCGGTGACGGTCTGGTCGCCCAGCTGCCCGCCCTGATCATCTCCGTGGCCGCGGGCCTGGTGGTGTCCCGAGTCGGTGACGAAGGGGACATGGGCTCCCAGGTCATTGGCCAGGTCTTCTCGAATCCGCAGGTCCTCATCCTCACGGCTTCCATCCTGGGTGTCCTGGGCTTGATCCCCGGCATGCCCAACTTCGTGTTCCTGCTCATTGCGGGGGGGCTGGGTTTCCTGGCGTGGCGGGGTGGCATTCGTCCGGTACAGGAAGAGGAAGTGGGGGATGCCGCACCGGCTGCCGCACCTGTGATGCCGGCGGAGAGCCAGGAGGCGAGCTGGTCGGATGTGACGCCGGTGGATGTGCTGGGCCTGGAGGTGGGCTATCGCCTGATCCCGATGGTGGACAAGGGGCAGGATGGCGAGCTGCTCAAGCGGATCCGGGGTTTGCGCAAGAAGTTCGCGCGTGACATCGGCTTTCTGGCAGCGCCGGTGCATATCCGGGACAACCTGGAGCTCAAGCCCAACGCCTACCGGATCGTGCTGAAGGGCGTGGAGATCGGGGTTGGCAGTGCCTTCCCCGGGCAGTTCATGGCGATCAATCCGGGGCGGGTGTCCGGCCCGCTCAACGGGCGGGAGACCACCGACCCCGCTTTCGGCCTGCCCGCCGTGTGGATCGACGCCACCCAGCGGGAGCAGGCCCATGCCCTCGGTTACACCGTGGTGGATGCCAGCACCGTGGTGGCCACCCACCTGAACCACCTGATCCTCAGCCATGCCTCGGAGCTGCTCGGCCGCATCGAAACCCAGGCCCTGCTCGATCACATCTCCAAGGAGACCCCGAAGCTGGTGGAGGATCTGGTGCCCAAGCTGCTGCCCCTCGCGTCGGTGCAGCGGGTGCTGCAGAACCTCCTCGACGAAGGAGTCAATATCCGCGACATGCGCACCATCATCGAAGTGCTGGCGGAGCATGCGCCACGGATCCAGGACCCGCTCGAGCTCACCACGCGGGTGCGTCAGTCCCTTGGTCGGGCCATCGTGCAGGGGCTCTTCCCCGGCAACGGCGAAGTCCAGGTCATGGCCCTCGATCCAGGGCTCGAGCGTGTCCTCATGCAGGCGATGGCTGGCGGCGGGCCGGATGGTGGAGCCATCGAGCCGGGCCTGGCGGACACCCTGCTGCGGGAGACCGCTGCCGCGGCGATGCGCATGGAGGATACCGGCCTGCCGCCGGTGCTGCTGGTACCGGCCCCGCTGCGCTGGCTGCTGTCCCGCTTCCTGCGCCGTGCGGTGCCCGCCCTCAAGGTGGTGGCCAACTCCGAAGTGCCCGAGACCCGCCTGATCCGCGTATCTGCCCTGATCTCCGCAAACGGTTGATGAGGGGCTGGCGGGGCCGAGCCTCGGGGCCGCCGCCAGCGCGGGTTGTCGGGCTGGTTGTGGAAGGGCCTGCCGCAGAAAGGGGAATAGCGCCCTAAAACCCTTCTTATCCGTGGGATCGATTTCCTTTCCGGTGGCGATAATCGAAGCTACCGAAGTGCCCATCATGGGCCCATGAAAGCCTTCGTACCCCGGAGACAGGAGCATGAACGTCAAGCGCTACTTTGCCAAAACCGCCCGCGAGGCCCTTCGCATGCTGAAGGATGATCTCGGGCCGGATGCGGTTGTGCTCTCCAATCGGGCCGCGAACGGTGGCGTCGAGATCCTGGCCCTGCCCGCCAATGATGTGGCGGCCTTGCAGTCGGCCCAGCGGGCGCGCAATCAGGCTGCCGCTGCAGCGGCTGCTGCGCCTGTCGCCCCGCCCCGTCCCGCCCCCACCCCCGCGCCGGCAGCTCCGCTGCCCAAGACCGCCGGGGAGTTCTTCGATGACGATTTCCGGGTCAGCCTCTCCCGTGCCGCGGAGAGCCGGCCGCGGCCGGCAGCACCGCCGCCCGCCGCCGTCCAGCCCGCCGTTCAGCCTTCCGCCGGACAGGCACCTGCACGCCCTGCAGCGGCGCCCCAGCGGCCGGCCGACATGCAACCCTTCAACCCCCCGCGGGTGGAGTTGTCGCGGGATGTTTTCAATGCGGCGACCTCCCAGGTGCGTCGTCCGCCCGCCGAACCGGCGGCCGCGCCCAGGTCGCCCCTGCGCTCCGATGCGCCGCAGGCACCCCGCGAGGCTGCGCCTCGTCCGCGTCCCACCGGTGTCGAGGAAGAGGCCCGCATCCGCGCCCTGGAGTCGGCCAACTCCCAGATGGCCAACGAACTGGCGACCATTCGCGGCATGATCGAACGCCAGCTGGCCGGTTTTGCCTGGGGCGAGATGGGACGTAATGCGCCCGGGCGTACCCGGCTGATCGGTGATCTGCTCGAGGCCGGGTTCTCCGCCGTGCTGGCCCGCGAGCTGGCAGAGAGCGTCCCCGAGGATGAGGCGCCGGAAGAGGCCCACCGCCTGCTTCATGACGCACTGGATGCGCGTTTCCAGGCCATGGCCAGCGACGCAGACATCATCGATCGAGGTGGGGTGTTCGCCCTGGTGGGGCCGACCGGCGTCGGCAAGACCACCACCACCGCCAAGCTGGCCGCCCGTTGCGTGGTGCGCCACGGTGCGGACAAGCTGGCCCTGATCACCACCGACGGCTACCGGATCGGCGCCCATGAGCAGCTTCGCATCTACGGCCGCATCCTCGGCGTGCCGGTGTTTGTCGTGCGCGATGCGACCGACCTGCGTGAGACCCTGGCCGGGCTCCGCGACAAGCACATGGTGCTGATCGACACGATGGGGATGAGCCAGCGCGACAAGATGGTGGCCGAGCAGGCCGCCATGCTGACCGGGGCGGGCAAGGTGTCCCGCCTGCTGCTGCTCAACGCCACCAGCCGTGGCGACACCCTGGATGACGTGATCCGCGCTTATGCCGGTGATGACCTGGCTGGCGTTGTATTCACCAAGATGGACGAAGCCATGTCCCTGGCGCCGGTGCTGGATGTGGCCATTCGCCACCGCGTCCAGGTCTATTACGTGGCCAACGGGCAACGGGTGCCGGAAGACCTGCATCTGCCCAACCGTGACAAGCTGCTGACCCAGGCTCTGCATGAGTTGCCTGCCAGCTCCCCCTTTCGATTGGAGCCCCTTGAAGCCGGCCTGTTGATGGCCTCTGCCGGCAAGGCGGCGACCAACGGTCTGCACGGAGGGGCCTGAGATGCTGCATGCCTCTGATCAGGCCGCCGGCCTGCGCCGTCTTTTCCGTCGTACCCACTCGGCGGTGGTGGCCGTCTTTGCCTGTGGCCGCCGTCCGCACGCGCTGGCCCTGCAGACCCTGGTGACCCTGACCGAAGGGGCGCATCGGGTTGTGGTGATCGATGAGCACGCTCCGGGGCACGGCTCGCTGCTGGGCACCGCCGGCTTGCCGGAAGGAGGGGATCTGCTGGGCGCTCTGGAAGGGCGGCACGATGTCACCGAGACCATGCGTGAGCTGGCGGATGGACTCTGGGTGGTGCCGGCCGCGGCGACGGTCCAGGCCGCTGCCCTGCTCGACGACACTCACCATGCTCGCCTGGAGGCCGGCCTGACCGAATTGCAGCGGCGCGCCGATCTGCTCGCCATTCATGCCGTTGGTGACCCGCGCCAGCTGACGCCCTTCGCCCGCGCAGCGGCACGACATTTGCTGGTGGTGGAGGCCAGCGGAGTCGGGGCACGCAGTGCCTGCCAGTGGATCAAGGGCCTGGCCGCGGCCGGGGCGGGGTCTCTGGAGGTGGCGGTCAGCGGCGCCCGTGACCGGGCTGACGCGACCGCCTTGTTTGCCAGTCTCAATGACTTCACCGGCAGGCATGTGGGCTTGCCATTGGTCTGGCGGGGCGAGGTGGAGCGCGATGCGCTGGCCGAGTCGATGACGGCCCCCCTGGGCGAGCGACATCCGGGGGAGGGGGCCAGTGCGTTCATCCGGCGCCTGCGGGCCTGTTCCTCGCAGGCGAGTGTGACGGGCTGAATGTGCCGTTTTGTGAGATATTGTTTCGTGGGTCGCGTTGAAGCCTGTCGTTGCCGATGAGTCTTCCATGACGCAGCGCATCGCCCGGAAAACCAGACCAGAAAGCTGAACACTGATGTACACCGCCTCCGGAACCCTTGATAAAGAGCAGCTCGTCGTCCAGTACGCGCCATTGGTCAAGCGCATTGCCTACCATCTGATGGCCAAGCTTCCGGCCAGCGTGCAGGTGGAGGACATCATCCAGAACGGCATGCTGGGCTTGCTCGATGCGATCAATCGCTACGAGGAAGGCCTGGGGGCGCAATTCGAAACCTACGCGGTGCAGCGTATCCGCGGCGCCATGCTGGATGGCCTGCGCGAGAATGATTGGTTGCCCCGCAGCCTGCGCCGGGACATGCGCCGTATCGAGGCGGCGGTTCATCAGCTTGAACAACAGCATGGCCGCCATCCCACCGAAAAGGAGCTGGCCGACTCCCTCGGCCTGCCGCTCGCCGACTACCAGCACATGCTGCAGGAGGCCCGCGGCTACCAGCTCGTCTATTTCGAAGACTTTGCCGGCGACGGCGAAGAGGACTACCTGGAGCGCCACATCACCCTCGAAGGCAATGATCCGCTGACCTTGCTGCTCGAGGGCAACATGCGGGATGTGCTGATCAAGGCGATCGACGACCTGCCAGACCGGGAAAAGACGGTGATGGGGCTGTACTACGAGCAGGACATGAACCTGCGGGAGATCGGCGAGGTGCTCGGGGTGTCCGAGTCACGGGTCTGCCAGCTGCATAGCCAGGCCATCGCCCGTCTGCGCTCGCGTATCTCCGGCGCGATCCAGAATCCTGCCAAGGCCAAGTCTGACGGCCGTGGTCGCGGCCGTCGGCCGGCGGCCTGACCCGCATACAGGTTCCGCCCATGGATAGCATCAGCCTGATCGGCATCACCCTGGCCCTGGCGGCGATTCTCGTCGGGCAGGTTCTGGAGGGGGGGCATGTCGGCTCCCTGATCCAGCCCACGGCCTTCCTCATCGTGATTGGCGGCACGCTGGGTGCGGTGATGCTGCAGAGCTCCCTGCGCGTCTTCAAGACCGGCATGCAGATGATTCGCTGGGTTTTTGTGCCTCCCCGCCTTGATCATGCGGCGATGATCGCCGATGTCGTCAACTGGAGCCATGTCGCGCGCAAGGAGGGGCTGCTTTCCCTGGAGAGCCAGATCCCTTCGATCGATGACCCCTTCATCAGGAAGGGGCTGCAGCTGCTGGTGGATGGTGTGGAGCCGGAGCGTCTCCGGGAGGTGCTGGAGGTGGAGATCGACACCTGGGAAGGCCAGATGAAGCAGGGCGCCAAGATCTGGGAGGCGGCCGGCGGTTATGCGCCGACCATCGGCATCCTGGGGGCGGTGATGGGGCTGATCCATGTGATGGAGAACCTCTCCGACCCGTCCAAGCTGGGCTCCGGCATCGCAGTCGCTTTCGTGGCCACCATTTATGGGGTGGGCTCCGCCAACCTGATCTTCCTGCCGGTGTCGAAGAAGCTGCTCGGCGTCATTGGAACCCTCACCTCACTACGCGAGATGGTGGTGGATGGGCTGGTCGGCATTGCCAACGGCGACAACCCGCGCATCATCGAGAGCCGCCTGCAGGGCTACGCGAGCTAGACCGATCATGGCCAGGCGCAGGAAAGGTGAGGAAGAGCATGAGAACCACGAGCGCTGGCTCGTCTCCTATGCGGACTTCATCACCCTGCTGTTTGCCTTCTTCGTGGTGATGTACTCCCTGTCGTCCCTCAATGAGGGCAAGTACCGCATCATGTCGGACTCGGTGGTGAATGCCTTCCGCAACATCGCCACCAACAGCGACGGCCAGCGTATCGTCTCCAGTCCCATCCCGTCGATCCGGCCCAGCGTGCCGCCGCCGCCCTCGGAGGCCGCCGAAGAGGCCCGCAAGTCCCGCGCAGAGCGGGTCAAGAACATGGCGGAGGAGATCCGCAAGGTGCTCGCGCCGCTGGTCGCGGATGGGCAGGTGCGGGTCACCGAAGGGGCCTTCGGGATCACCGTGGAGATCAACGCCAGCGTGCTTTTTGCCCCGGGCGAGGCGAGTCTGGGGCCGGACGCGAAGCGCGCCTTGAGGGCCGTGGCCGAGGTGGTGGCGGGGTCGGAGTTTCCCATTACGGTGGAAGGTCACACCGACATCACGCCGATCGCCACCGCCATGTTTCCGTCCAACTGGGAGCTTTCGGCGGTCCGTGCGTCGAGTGTCGTGCGGCTTTTTGTCGAAGGAGGCGTGCGTCCCTCCCGTCTCACCGCGGCGGGTTACGGAGACCAGCGGCCGGTGGCGGACAATGCCAGCGCCGACGGGCGTGCGCGCAATCGCCGGGTGACGATACTCATCGAGTCACGCGTGGTCGACGCCGAGCCGCCGTCCCGGCCGGTGAGGGCGTCGGGCGTCACGGACTCCATCCTGCCGCCGGATGCGGCGCCGCCGGTGCCGCCTGCCACGCAGCCCGGGCCGGAGGCTCCCGCGAAGCCTTGAGGGGCGCGCATGCGTGCCCGATGGCACCGTTCAAGCGTGATTCAACACCAGCCCGCAGTCGGCGGCTGGAGATGATGAAAGATGTAGCGTGAAGGCTCAGACCGAGCCGAGGTGACGGCTTGAGGCGGTCGGTCTGGATTGGCCGTCGGGCCCGTAGATCTGGGGATGTTCTGCCGCTGAGAGCAGGGTGGTCAGCGCCTGCTGGTTGTTCTGCAGGCGCTCGACGATCAACTGGCCGTTGACTCGGTTGCGCTCTTTGGCCTCTTCGGCCATGGCGACCACTTCTTCCCAGCCCGTCAGCGCATCAGGGGCCTGAGCGAGGACGATGCGGATGTTCTCGTTGCTGACCTTGGCGCCAACCCTGGCGAACATCATGGTGCGCTCGTCGGACAGGCGCTGGAGGCTGCGGTATAGCTGGGTCTTCTCTTCTGCGATGTTGCTGAGTGCGTCGATCTGGCCGGCAATCAGGAGAGACTCCTCGCGCTTCAGCAGCTCGAGGAAGGCCCGCATGCCAGCACGCTCGTCCTGGATCAGACGGGCGAGCCGGTTGGAGAGTCCTGGATCTGCGGCCATCTCGGAAGACCTTGGGCTGTGGTCAGGCCTGGCCGGTCTGTCCGGTCTGGGACGACAGCATCTGGCGGACGCTTTCGATCAGGCCGTCAGCGACCCGGCCGGTGTCGACCTTGAAGCGGCCTTCAGAGATGGCCTGTTTGATTTCATCAACCTTCGCGCTATCCACCACAGGGGTCTTGGCGACGGTCTCTTCCATTTGTTGCAGGCGAGCGGAGAGGGACGAAATCTCGACCTTTTCGCTGCCACCACCGGCCGCTTCGGATTTGGTTGATTCCTTGGCGGAGCGCGTGCGCCCGTCGTTGGGCGGCAGGCCTCCGGTCGACTTTACTGAATTATCGATCTTCATGGCGTAGCCCTTTCTTCCTTGTGTCGCAGGGGTCTACGACCAGCGGAAGCCAAACTTTAACCCATTCGATTCATGTATGGCGGGGAGGTTCTCAAGGTAGCGTAATTTCAACAATTCCACCATTGCGTGCCGTGCCCCGGACGACCTGACCCGTTGCCAGCCGGACCTGTGCCCCCTGGCCGTCGGCCGCGCTGCTCAGGGCCGTGCCGTCGTTAGCGACCTGAAAGCCTGGGCCCCGGGAGATGACCTTGACCGGCTGCCCCTGGACGACTGCGGGGGGCAGCCGCAAGTGACTGGCGGCAAGGGGGCGCCCGCCGGCCAGCGATACCTTGGCGGCGTGGCCGACCGCCTGGCTCGGATCGGTCAGTACATCGGCGGCCAGGGCTGTCAGCTCGCCCGACTCCCGGCGGATGTCGGCAGGCCCCAGGATCTGGCCCGCCGAGACCGGGGCGGCGGTGACGAGGTAAAGCCCCATTACCTTGATCTCCGCCGGGACATAGGCAGACCAGGGGGAAGGGGCCAGGCAGCGGATGCCGACCGAGATCCGGCCCCAGGGGCGGACGCCGCCGGGCAGGAAGGTCTCGAACTGTACGCATGGGGCGAGTTGATTGTCGGCACGGAAGTCGCCGACCTGGATCCGGACTTCTCCCGGCAGGCTGCGGGTTTCGGCATCGAGGAAGCGGGCGACTTCGGCGCGCACCGGAGCCGGATCTTGGCGGGCTTCCACGGCGGGTGGCAGCAGCAGGGCTCCGAGCAGGGCGATGGCGAAGATACGGGACATGGGAGCTGAGACAAGCGGTTCAGCTGCCATTCGATCACGGTTGGCGCCGAGATGCCAGTCAAACCCTTGGTGGCACGTTCCGGATCCCGGCGGCAAAAACTGCCGGGCCGGCAGTGCATGGCTGCCGCCCCGGTCAAATAGGGGTGCTAATTGCCGCCTGTTCGGGCCATGCCGGGGCATCGCGGGGCCTTAGCATGGCTGGCATGGAAGGTGCAAAGGTGAGGGCGAGACCCGCGTCGCAGAACTTCTCCAAGCTTTACGGCGCCAGAGGAAACGAACTTTAGAGGTGACCAGCATGACCAGCCGACTCGACGAGACGATGCGTTTTCACCAGACCGCGCTGAATCTCCGCGCCTATCGGCAGCAGGTCATCGCGTCCAACATCGCCAACGCCGATACCCCGAACTACAAGGCCCGCGATGTGGATTTCAAGCAGGCCCTGAAGGGGGCCCTGGGTGGCGAGCCCGCCAACCTGCCCCTCGCGACCACCTCCGGCCGTCATCTCCCCGGCGTGAATGGCACTCCGGTGGAGGCCAGCCTCAAGTTCCGCAAGGAGGAGCAGGGCGCGGTGGACGGCAACACCGTCAACATGGATGTGGAGCGCAGCGCCTTCGCCGAGAACTCGGTGCAGTACCAGGCCAGCGTGACCTTCATCAACGGCCTGCTCAGCTCCATGCAGCGGGCCATCCAGGGTCAGTAAGGAAACATCATGAGCATGCTCAACGTCTTTCACGTGGCTGGCAGCGCGCTGCATGCCCAGTCCACCCGGCTGAACGCAACCGCCAGCAACCTGGCCAACGCCGACAGCGTGACCTCCAGCAACGGCCAGCCCTACAAGGCCAAGCAGGTGGTGTTTGCGGCCACCCCGATGGGGTCGCCGGCCGCGCAGGGGGTGCAGGTCAAACAGGTGGTCGAGAGCGCCGCGCCGATGCGCATGGTGTACGACCCCAAGAGCCCGGCGGCCAACGGTGAAGGCTACGTGACCATGCCCAATGTGAATGTGGTCGAGGAGATGACCAACATGATCTCCGCCTCCCGCGCCTATCAGACCAACGCGGAAGTGATGGGCACGGCCAAGACCCTGATGGAAAAAACCCTGACCATCGGTCAGTAAGCACTGGAAAGCGATCATGAGCACCGTCAATTCCGCCACCTCCGCCGACGTCATCGCGGCCCTTCAGAAGTCCTCCACGTCGTCCACCTCGAAGACCGACGAAGCCCAGAGCCGTTTCCTGAAGCTGCTTACCGAGCAGCTCAAGAACCAGGACCCGCTCAATCCGATGGACAACGCCCAGATGACCTCCCAGCTGGCCCAGATCAGCACGGTGGATGGCATCTCCAAGCTCAACACCACCCTGACGGCCCTCCTTCAGGACTCCCAGTCCGGCGAGGCCATGCAGGCTGCTGCGCTGGTGGGCAAGGGCGTGATGGTCGAGGGCAAGGCGCTGACCCTGTCCGGCAGCAAGGCCTACGGTGGCTTCGAGCTGACCAGCGCGGCCGACAAGGTGACGGTCACCATCAAGGACTCCGGGGGGAACGAGATCCGCAAGATGGAGCTGGGCGCGTTCGATGCCGGCGTCTTCAATTTTGCCTGGGACGGCAAGACCACCAACGGGACCCAGGCGGTCGATGGCAAATACACCATGTCGGTTACCGCCACCCGTGGCTCGGATGACGTGAAGCCCATCGCGCTGCAACTCACCACGGTCAATAGCGTGCTGCGCACCAGCAAGGGCGAGGTGTCCCTGGACGTGGGTTCGGGCAATCTCGTCAGCCTGACCGATATCAAGCAAATTCTGTAAGCGGAGGAAAAAATGGCATTCCAACAAGGTTTGAGCGGTCTTTCCATCGCTTCCAAGGCCCTCGACGCGATCAGCAACAACGTCTCCAACTCGAACACCGTCGGCTTCAAGCAGTCCACGGCCCAGTTCTCCGACGTGTTCGCCGCCTCCCTGGCGGGTGGGGGTACCCAGGTCGGTATCGGCGCGGCCATCGACAAGGTGTCCCAGCAGTTCACGCAAGGCAACATCTCCACCACCAGCAATGCGCTGGACCTGGCGATCAACGGCCAGGGCTTCTTCCGGATGAGCAACAACGGCGCGATCTCTTACAGCCGTAATGGCCAGTTCCAGACCGACAAGAACGGCTACATCGTCAATGCCCAGGGCCTGCGCCTGACCGGCAAGCTGGCCGACTCGAATGGCGTGCTGACCGGTACCACGGGCGACATCAAGCTCAATTTCAGCGATGCCAAGCCGGCCGCCACCACCAGCGCCGGTTACAACGTGAACCTGGATTCCCGCTCCAACACGCCGGCAGCGATGAGCAAGGCCGCGGTGTTTGGCACCGCCGCCCCGTCGCTGACCGTGGCCGCCGCGCCGGCCAACGTGCTGACGATTGCGGTGGATGGCGCCACCACGCCCGTGACGGTTACGGTGGCCCCGGGCACCTACGCCGACGTGGGCTCCCTGGTCACCGCGATCCAGACTGCGGTCGACCAGACCACCCTCAAGGGGCGGGTCAATGTCAGCAGCGACAGCACCGGTGTGATCAATTTCGCCTCTGCCCGCAGCGGCCGCCTCTCCGACATCACCGTCGCCGGCGCAGCCGCTGGCGCGCTCAACGTGCCGGGCACCACCGCCACGTCGAACAACAATGCGTTCAGCACCACCGATCCGACCAGCTACACCAGCACCACCTCCCAGACGGTCTATGACTCCCTGGGCAATGCCCACACCCAGTCCCTGTATTTCGTGAAGACGGCCCAGTCCAACGTGTGGGATGTCTACACCAGCCTGGATGGCGGCTTCCCGCCCGAGATTGACCCCCTGACCGGGACGCATACCCCGATCACCATCAGCTTCGACTCCAACGGCGTGCTCCAGACCCCGACCTCGTTCGCGTCCTCCTACACGGTGTCCACCGGCGCCGTGCAGCCGCTCAACTTCACCGTCGAGCTGGCCGGCACCACCCAGTTCGGCAACAGCTACGGGGTCAACCAGCTCACTCAGGACGGTTATACCACCGGCAAGCTGTCCGGCCTCACGGTGGATGCCGATGGCACCATCCAGGGCAACTTCAGCAACGGCCAGTCCCGCGTGATGGGGCAGGTCTGGCTGGCGACCTTCCAGAACCCCAACGGCCTGCAGTCCCTGGGCGGCAACCAGTGGGCGGTGACCAATGCCTCCGGTCCGGAGCAGCCCAATGCACCGGGCACCGGCAGCCTCGGGGTGGTGCAGTCGGCGGCGGTGGAAGACTCCAACGTGGACCTGACCGCCGAGCTGGTGAACATGATCACCCAGCAGCGTTCCTACCAGGCCAACGCCCAATCCATCAAGACCCAGGACCAGATCCTGCAGACCCTGGTCAACCTGCGCTGACGCCTGAGGACTCCCCGCCATGGACCGCCTGATCTACACCGCGATGACCGGCGCCTCTGCCACGATGGGGCAGGAGGCGGCCGTGGCGCACAACCTCGCCAACGCCACCAGCACTGGTTTCAAGGCCGAGCTGCATCGCCTGCGCGCCGTGCCGCTGCAGAACACCGAGCTGAAGACCCGCGCCTTCGTCGCCGACGCCAGCGTGGCGGACGACTTCACGCCCGGCCCGCTGCAGCACACCAACCGCAGCCTGGACATGAGCGTGCAGGGCAAGGGCTGGTTTGCCGTGCAACTGCCGGATGGCACCGAGGCCTACACCCGCAACGGCAGCTTCGAGGTCAGCGCCAACGGCGTGCTGCAGACCCGCGGTGGCTTGCCGGTGCTCGGCTCCGGTGGCCCGATCACCATTCCGCCGGATGTGGAAGTGGCGGTCGGCGCCGACGGCACGATTTCCACGGTGCCGCGCACCGGGGCCAAGAACAACACCACCAGCGTCGATCAGCTCAAGCTGGTGAATCCGCCCGAGCGGGACCTGCGCCGCGGCGGCGATGGCCTGTTCCGCCTTGCCGACGGCAATCCCGCGCCGGCAGATCCTGCCGTCCGGGTTGCCGCCGGCTATCTGGAAGGCAGCAACGTCAATGTGGTCGAGCAGATGGTCACCATGATCTCCCTGGCCCGCCATTACGAAACCCAGACCCGCCTGCTGTCGGTGGCCCAGGAAATGGACCGCTCCGCCAGCCAGTTGGTCGCCAAGGGCTGAGCGTCCGTTGGCGTGGCCGGTGGGCGCTGAAGGGCCGGGCCCGGCGGGGTGGCGCCTGAATTGACGGGTGTTTGCCCGCTTCATCCATCCCTGGAACGGCTCTTGCAATGGCTAGCATCAAACCCTAGCCAAACCGCCAGACCTGGCGACCTGAACCGATATCTCTGGAGCTCCCCATGATCCGCTCCCTCTGGATTGCCCGTACCGGCCTCGACGCCCAGCAGACCCAGCTCGACGTCATCTCGAACAACCTCGCCAACGTCTCGAACAACGGCTTCAAGCGTGCCCGGGCGGTGTTCGAGGATCTGCTGTACCAGAACCTGCGCCAGGCTGGCGCCCAGTCCACCCAGCAGACCACCATCCCCTCCGGTCTGCAGATCGGCACCGGCGTGCGTCCCATCGCCACCGAGCGCATCCATACCCAGG
>CALBTT010000105.1 GCA_937967645.1 uncultured Zoogloea sp. | reverse complement strand
TACGGCGACGACCTGGTTCTACACTCTTTCCCTACCCGACGCTCTTCCGATCTCTTGGGTGGGCGAGGGCCGCGTACCGGCCGCTCGATCCAGCCGGCCTTGGCCAGGTTCTTGGGCAGCCACTCGCACATCCAGTGGGTGAACACGATCACCCCGGCGCCGATGCCGATGTGCTTGTGCAGGTGATACAGGCGGTCGAGGCCGCCGAAGTGGCGCTCCAGCCGTGGCGGCCGGGCCGCCAGCACGATCCCCGCGCTCATCCACCACAGGGCGAGGGTGCCGGACAGGAAGATCAGGGCCCGCCGCCAGTCCCAGAAGCCCTTGGCCGAGGCCGTCACATCGGGCAGGGAGAAGAGGGCCCACAGCAGGAGCGGCAGGCCGGCGAGAAGCAGGAGAGGGCGTTTCATGATGATGCGTTCCAGACAGATCAAGGGGGGAATGTGCCAGCCTGGGCTTAAGCCCCACTTAAGGCCGGGTCCGGCGTGGTTCTGGGTCGCTCAGGCGCCGCCGCCCAGCACCTTGTAGAGGGTCACCGCATTGCTGGCGGCGGACAGTCTGAGGCTGACCAGATTCTGGCGCGCAGCGTACAGGTTGCGTTGTGCGTCCAGGGTGCTCAGGTAACTGTCCACGCCCTTCAGGTAGCGGGCCTCGGACAGCCGGTAGCTGGCGGCGGTGGCCTCCACCAGCTTCTGCTGGGCGTCCAGGCGGGCATCCAGGGTGGCGCGCTGGGCCAGGGTGTCGGCCACCTCCCGGAAAGCGCTCTGGATGGCCTTCTCATAGCGCGCCAGATAGATGTCCCGGTCGGCCTCGGCCACTTGCAGGTTGGCCCGGTTGGCGCCGGCATTGAAGATCGGCAGGCTCACCTGGGGCATGAAGGTCCAGGCTCCCGAACCCGCCGCGAACAGGCTAGCGAGGCTGCTGCTGGCCGTGCCGGCACTGGCAGTCAGGCTGATGCTCGGGAAGAAGGCGGCCCGTGCCGCCCCGATGTTGGCGTTGGCCGCCCTCAACTGGCGCTCGGCTGCCAGCACGTCGGGGCGTTGCTGGAGCACCGAGGAGGGCAGGCCGACCGGCATCCCGCGCAGGGTGGTGACCTGCTCCAGCCCGGCGGGCGGCTGGAGCGCATCGGGCAGCGTGGTGCCGATCAGCAGCACCAGCGCATTGCGGTCGGTGCCGACCTGGGCCGTATAGGTGGCCACATCACGGCGCGCGGTCTCGACGCTGGTCTCGATCTGGCGCAATTCCAGCTCGGTGCCGACACCCAGCTCGACCCGCCTGCGGGTCAGCCCCAGGCTGGCCTGCTGGCTGTCCAGGGTTTCCCGGGCCAGGGCCAGCAGGGCTTCGTCGGCGGACAGGCTCAAATAGGCGTTGGCCACTTCGGCCACCAGGCTGAGACGCGCGCTGCGCAGGGCTTCCTCGCTGGCCAGGTAGTTCTCCAGGGCTTGGTCCCGAAGGCTCTGGACGCGTCCGAACAGGTCCAGCTCCCAGCTGCTGAAGCCCAGGTCCACGCTGTGGCTGCGGCTGGTGAGCGCCTGCCCGCTGCCGGACAGGTCGCCAGGGGTGCGCCGGGCCGTGGTGCCGGCATCGGCGGTGACGGCAGGAAACAAACCGGCCTGCTGGATGCGGTATTGGGCGCGGGCCTTGACGATGCTCAGGGCGGTCTCGCGGAGGTCGCGGTTGTTGGCGACGGCCAGTTCGATCAGCTGCTGTAGGCGGGTGTCCACGAAGAACTCACGCCAGCCGATGTCTGCCGTTTGCTCCGTGGAGCCGGGCACGGCGGTCGGCCAGGTCGTGTCGACGGGGGCGGCGGGGCGCACGTAATCCGGGGCGAGGGTGGCGCAGCCGCCGAGCAGGCCGGCCAGCAGCAGGAGGGTGAGGCTGAGGGGACGCAGCGTCATCATGGGGCTCCTTGAAGAGTGGCGGACTGGGCGGCAGCCGGGCGCGGGAACAGCCGGCGCACCGCCACGAAGGCCAGGGGGATGAAGAACAGGCCGAGCACGGTGGCGGCGATCATGCCGCCCAGCACCCCGGTGCCGATGGCCACCCGGCTGGCCGAACCGGCGCCGGTGCTGATCGCCAGCGGCAGCACGCCCAGAGCGAAGGCCAGGGAGGTCATCAGGATGGGGCGCAGGCGCAGGCGCACGGCCTGCAGGGTGGCGTCGATCAGCCCGGCGCCTTCGTCCTGCAGCTGCTTGGCGAACTCCACGATCAGGATCGCGTTCTTCGCCGACAGGCCCACGGTGGTGAGCAGCCCGACCTGGAAGTACACGTCGTTGGACAGGCCGCGCAGGCTGGCCGCCAGCACGGCGCCGAGCACGCCGAGGGGAACCACCAGCATCACCGAGAAGGGGATCGACCAGCTCTCGTAGAGGGCCGCCAGGCACAGGAACACCACCAGCACCGAGAGGGCGTAGAGCAGCGGGGCCTGGGCCCCGGACAGGCGTTCCTGGAAGGACTGGCCGGTCCATTCGAAGCCGATCCCCTCCGGCAGCTGGCTCATGATCTTCTCGACGGCCGTCATCGCGGTGCCGGAGCTGACGCCTTCGGCCGGCTCGCCGACGATCTCGAAGGCGGCCATGCCGTTGTAGCGTTCCAGCTGGGGCGAACCCAGGGTCCACCGGGTGGATGAGAAGGCCGAGAAGGGCACCATGCCGCCCTCGCCGTTGCGCACATACCAGCTGGCCAGATCCTCGCCCATCGAGCGGGCGGGGGCATCGCCCTGCAGGTACACCCGCTTGACGCGGCCCTTGTTGATGAAGTCGTTCACATAGGCGCCGCCACTGGCCGTGGACAAGGTGTCGTTGATGTCCGCCATGCCCAGGCCGAAGGCGCCGGCCTTGCGGTCGTCGATGGCCAGGTTGAAGCGCGGCGTGTCGTCCAGGCCGTTCTTGCGCACCTTGCTGAGGGCCGGATCCTTGGCGGCGAGGGCCAGGAACTGATCACGGGCCTCCACCAGCCTGTCGTGGCCGATGCCGCCGAGGTCCTGCAGCTCCACGTCGAAGCCGCTGCTGCTGCCCAGGCCGCGGATGGCCGGCGGCAGGATCACGAAGATCTGCGCGTCGCGCACCGCCGACAGGTCGCGGGTGGCCCGGCGGGCGAAGGCCGCTGCCGCGCTGGCCGGGTCATCGCGCTCGCCCCAGTCCTTCAGTTTGATGAAGGAGCGCCCGCCGTTCTGCGCATTGCCACCATTGCCCATGCCGTTGATGGTGACCAGACCGGCCACCTCGGGCTGCTGCAGCATGTAGTCCTCCAGGGCGCTGACGGCCTTGGCGGTCCGCTCCTTGGTGGCGCCGGCCGGCAGCTGGACCATGGCGATGACGAAGCCCTGATCCTCCTCCGGCAGAAAGGAGGTGGGCAGGCGCAGGAGCAGCACGCTCAGCGCCCCGATCAGCAGCAGATACACCACGGCGGCGCGTCCGCCACGTCGCAGCAGGCCGGCCACCTTGCCCTGGTAGCGCTGGCTGTTGCGGTCGAAAGCCTGGTTGAACCACGCAAAGAAACCACGGTGATGCACGTGGCCCGGCTTCAGGACCGATGCGCACAGGGCCGGGGTGAGGGTCAGCGCCACCAGCACCGACAGCAGCATGGCGGCCACGATGGTGATCGAGAACTGGCGGTAGATCACGCCGGTGGAGCCACCGAAGAAGGCCATCGGGATGAACACCGCCGACAGCACCAGGGCGATGCCGACCAGCGCGCCGGTGATCTCGCCCATCGACTTGCGGGTCGCTTCGCGGGGCGACAGCCCTTCCTCGCTCATGATCCGCTCGACGTTCTCCACCACCACGATGGCATCGTCCACCAGCAGGCCGATGGCCAGCACCATGCCGAACAGGCTGAGGGTGTTGATCGAATAGCCGAAGGCCGCCAGCACGCCGAAGGTGCCGAGCAGCACCACCGGCACCGCCACCGCCGGGATCAGCGTGGCGCGGAGATTCTGCAGGAACAGGTACATGATCAGCACCACCAGCACGATGGCCTCGATCAGGGTCTTCACCACCTCCTCGATGGAGATCCGCACGAAGGGTGTGGTGTCGTAGGCCACCACCGACTTGAGCTGCATTTCGGCCGGGAAGAAGCGCGACAGCTCGGTGAGCCTGGCCTGCACCCGGTCGGCGGTCTGCAAGGCGTTGGCGCCGGCGGCGAGCTTGATGCCGATGGCCGCCGAGGGCTTGCCGTTGTAGCGCACGCTGACGTCGTAGCTCTCACCGCCCAGCTCGACGCGGGCCACGTCGCGCAGCTGCACGGTGGCCCCGTCGGCGGTGGTGCGCAGTACGATGGCGCCGAACTGCTCGGGGGTCTGCAGCTTGCTGCGGGCGGTGATGGTGGCATTGATCTGCTGGCCGTCACGGGCCGGCAGGCCGCCGATCTGGCCGGCGGTGACCTCGGTGTTCTGGGCCTGGATGGCCGCCTTCACATCCGAAGGCATCAGCGCGTACTTTTGCAGTCGGGCCGGGTCCAGCCAGATCCGCATGGCGTAGCCGGCGCCCAGGGCCTGCACGTCACCCACCCCCTCGACCCGGCTCACCGGGTCGAGCAGGCTGGTGGCGATGTAGTCGCCGATGTCGATGGCCGTGGTGCGGGGATCGTCGGAGACCAGCGACACCACCATCAGGAAGTCGGTGCCGGTCTTGGCCACCGACACGCCGAGGTTCTGCACGACCTGCGGCAGGCGCGACTCGGCCTGCTTGAGCTTGTTCTGCACCTGCACCTGGGCTACGTCAGGATTGGTGCCGGCGTCGAAGGTCAGGGTGATCTGGGCCGAGCCGGCCGAGCTGCTGGACGAGGACATGTAGCTCAGGTGGTCCAGCCCTTTCATCTGCTGTTCGATCACCTGCACCACCGAGTTCTCGATGGTTTCGGCCGACGCACCGGTGTAGGTGGCGGAGATGGTGATCTTGGGGGGCGCGATGTCGGGATATTGCTCCAGGGGCAGGCGGCCGATGGACAGCGCGCCAGCCAGCATCACCACGATGGCGATGACCCAGGCGAAGATAGGGCGGTCGATGAAGAAGCGGGCCATCATCAGGCTCCCGGCAGGCCGGCGGCCGAGGGGCGGGCCGGCGTGGCGGCGACCTTGCCGTCAGCGGCCACCGCCACCGGCGTCACCAGGCTGTTCGGGCGGGCCTTCTGGCTCCCTTCGACAATCACCTTGTCGCCCTCGGTAAGGCCGGCCTTGACCAGCCAGCTGCCGCCCACCGGACGCCCCAGCTCCAGTACCCGCAGCTCCACCTTGTTGCCGGCCCCCACCACCAGCGCGGTGGGTTCGCCCTTCACATTGCGCGAGACGCCCCGCTGGGGCACCAGCACGGCCTTGTCGGCAATGCCCTCCTGCAGCACGGCGCGCACATACATGCCCGGCAGCAGCTCGCCGGAGGGGTTGGGGAAGACCGCCCGCAAGGAGACCGTGCCCGTGCCCTCATTGACCGTGATGTCGGTGAACTGCAGCCGGCCTTCGCGGGCATAGGGGCTGCCATCCTCCAGCGTCAGGGTCACCGCAGCCTGGTTGCGGCCGGCCCGGCGGATCTGGCCGGCCTCGAAGGCGCGCTTCAGGCGCAGCGCGTCGGCGCTGGACTGGGTCAGGTCCACGAAGATCGGATCCACCTGCTGCACGGTCGCCAGGGCTGTGGCCTGGCCGGCGGTGACCAGAGCGCCGGGCGTCACCACCGACTTGCCGATGCGCCCGGACACCGGCGCGGTGACGCGGGTGTAGGCCAGGTTGATGGTGGCGCTGTCCAGCGCCGCGCGGGCTGCGGCGACCTCGGCCTCGGCCTGCTTGAGGGCGGCCAGGGCGTCGTCGGTGTCCTGCTGGGAAACGGCCTTGATCTCGGCCAGCTCCTTGTAGCGGGTGGCCTTGGGGCGCAGGGTCTCCAGGTTGGCCTGGGCCTTGGCCAGGGCGGCCCGGGCGCTGTCGTGGCTGGCCTGGAAGGGCGCGGGGTCGATGCGGTAGAGCAGCTGACCGGCCTTCACGTCGCTGCCTTCCGGGAACAGGCGTTCGCGGATGATGCCGCCCACCTGGGGCCGTACTTCGGCCACCACGGTGGCAACGGTGCGTCCGGACAACTCCGTGCTCAGCTGGAGCGGCACGGCTTGCAGCGTGACCACGCCGACTTCGGCCGGCCTGCCGGCAGGTGGGGCCGGCGCGGCTGAAGAGTTGCAGCCGGCGAGCAGGGCGGCCGACAGGGCGCCGAGAGCGGCGAGGAGGGTATGGGTCGGGAGCCGGGGCGCGGGGAGGGCGCTCATGATCTTTCCTTTCAGCGGAGGCGTGGGGCCGGTCTGGTGCACCGATCCCTGATGACGCCGATTCTGGAAAGCAAATGTGCAGAGAAATTGGAGATAGTGTGGAGATGCGGCCCACCCGGTTGCCGTGCCCCGCCTTGTGCAGGCCTAATGGCATCCCCGGCCCTGCCACTACGAACGCCATGCCATGAAACTCGGCATCACCACCAAAGCCTTCCTCGCCGTCCTGCTGGTTGCACTTGCGGTGCTGCTGGCCATGGGCGCGGTCGGGCGCTGGAGCTTCACCCGGGGCTTCGTGGGTTACATGGACGAGCTGGCCCTGCAGCGGATGGAAGATGTGCTCCCCAAGTTCGTGCGCGCCTATGGCCGCGAGGGCAGCTGGGATTTCCTGCGCAACAACCGCAGGGGGTGGTTCCACTTGACCCGCCCCCAGACCGGAGACGACGACCCGGCGCACTGGAACGAAGACCGGCCACGGGGCGGGCAGCTCGACATGCCGCCGGAGTCGGATCTCACCGGCGCCGTGTTCCGGCTCAGCCTGGTGGACCGGGAGCAGCGCTTCGTGATGGGCAATCCCAGTGCTGCGGCCCAGGAGGGGGCGGTGAAGCGGGCCATCGAGGTGGACGGGCAGACTGTCGGCTGGCTGGTGATGGGGCCTTTCCAGAAGGTCAGCGACACCGGCGCCCGGCGCTTTTACGATGAACAGCTGCATGCCACCCTGCTGGTCGGCGGGATCGCCGCCCTGTTCGCGGTGGGCATCTCCCTGTGGATCGCCCGGACCCTGGTGGCGCCGATCAAGCAGGTGGCGGCGGCGACCCATCGCCTTGCCGCCGGTGACTACACCGAGCGGGTCAGGCCCAGCTCCAGTGACGAGGTCGGTCAGCTGGCCCGCGACTTCAACAGCCTGGCCCGGGCCCTGGAGGCCAATGAGCGCATGCGGCGGGATTTCATGGCCGACGTGTCCCACGAGCTGCGCACCCCGCTGGCTGTGCTGCGCGGCGAGCTGGAGGCCATCGAGGACGGCGTCCGCCCGCTGGATGCCGAGGCTCTGCCGTCCCTCAAGGCCGAGGTGATGAACCTGACCCGGCTGGTGAACGACCTCAACGAGCTGGCCCTGGCCGACGTGGGCGCCCTGGTGTATCGCAAGACACCGCTGGCCGTCGGAGAGATCGTGGAGAGCACCGTCGGCGCCTTCCGGGAGCGCCTGATGGCCGGCGGTCTGGCCCTGCAGCTCGACCTGGCTCCCGGGCTGCGCCTGGCGGCCGACGAGAGCCGCCTGCGCCAGCTCTTCCGCAACCTGGTGGAGAACTCCCTGCGCTACACCGACCCCGGCGGCTGCCTCAAAGTGGTGGCTCGCCGTGATGGCGACGAGGTGTGCATCGACTTCATGGACTCGGCGCCCGGTGTCTCCGAGACTCTGCTGCCTCAGCTGTTCGAGCGTTTCTTCCGCGGCGAGGCCTCGCGCAACCGGGCCACCGGCGGCTCGGGGCTGGGCCTGGCGATCTGCCGCAGCATCGTCGAAGCTCATGATGGCAGCATCCGTGCCCATGCCTCACCTCTCGGTGGCGTGTGGGTTGCCCTGCGTTTCCCTGCCCTGGAGCGTTGACCCATGGAGGTCGCACCTGCCTTCATCCTCATCGTCGAGGATGAACCCAAGCTGGCCGCCCTGCTGGCCGATTACCTGAAGGCCTCGGGGCACGAGACCGCGTGGATCGCCAACGGCCTCGACGTCATTCCGGCGATCCGCGCCCGCGAGCCCGATCTCGTGCTGCTCGACCTCATGCTGCCCGGCCGCGACGGGCTGGACATCTGCCGCGAACTGCGCAGCTTCAGCGAACTGCCGGTGATCATGATGACCGCCCGGGTCGAGGAGATCGACCGCCTGCTCGGCCTCGAGCTGGGGGCCGACGACTACATCTGCAAGCCCTACAGCCCGCGGGAGGTGGTGGCCCGCTGCAGGGCGGTGCTGCGCCGCAACCGTCGCAGTCCGCCGGTGGAGCGGCAGACCCTGCGGATCGATGAGAACGGCTGGCGCGCCAGCTACCACGGCGTCGAGCTGGACCTGACCCCGGTGGAATTCCGCTTGCTGCGCACCCTGTCGGCAGCGCCCGGCAGGGTGTTCTCCCGCGAGCAGCTGCTCGACGGCCTGTATGACGACCACCGGGTCGTCACCGACCGCACGGTGGACAGCCACATCAAGAACCTCCGCCGCAAGCTCGAGCAGATCGCGCCGGACGAGCCCCTGATCCGCTCGATCTACGGGGTGGGCTACAAGTTCGAAGGGGGCTGATCCCGCGGACCGTATGCTTGCTTGATGCTGAAGCGCTACGGCAATGCAGTTGAGAGTCACTCACAATCGACACGCAAACCTTGATCCTGGCGGAAAGTGATGCCAGCCTTGGAACATGATTCAAATGGAGAGCGCTCATGAAAGGCGATAAAAAGATCATCGGTATCCTCAACACCCTGCTGGCAGGCGAGCTCACCGCGGTGGACCAGTACCTGATCCACGGTGAAATGTACTCGGACATGGGCTTCGGCAAGCTGGCCGAGAAGGCCCTGCATGAGTCCGAGCACGAGCGTCAGCATGCCCGGGCACTGATCCAGCGCATCCAGTTCCTGGAAGGCGTGGCCTGCTTGGACAAGCGCAGCCCCCTGAACGTCGGAGACAGCGTGCCGGCCATGCTCAAGTCCGACCTGGCCCTCGAATACCACGTGGTCGGCGAACTCAAGAAGGCCATCGCCGCCTGTGAAAAGGCCGGCGACTACGTTAGCCGCGACATGTTGCTGGTGCAACTCGAAGACACCGAGATGGATCACGCCTACTACCTCGAGAAGCAGCTGCGCCTGATCGACGCGGTGGGCCTGCCCAACTACCTCCAGAGCCAGATGGGCTCCGGGGCTCCCCAGGCTTGAGGAGGCGCGACGATGAAAGGTGACAAGAAGGTCATCAGCATCCTCAACAAGGTGCTGTTCAACGAGCTGACCGCGATCAACCAGTACTTCCTGCATGCCAGGATGTTCCGCAACTGGGGCTTCGAGCGGCTCAACGACTACAACTACAAGCAGTCGATCCGCGTCATGAAGGAAGCGGACGAGGTCATCGAGCGCGTGCTCTTCCTCGAAGGCCTGCCCAACCTGCAGAACCTCGGCAAGCTGCTGATCGGCGAGAACGTGGGTGAGTGCCTGTCCTACGACCTCAAGTACGAGCGTGAGATCCAGCATCCCCTGCTGGTCGAGGCGGTAGCCCTGGCCGAAGCCGAATCCGACTTCGTCAGCCGTGACCTGCTGCAGGAATTGCTGGAAGCCTGCGAAGAGTCCATCGACTGGCTGGAAACCCAGCTCAGCCTGATCGACACGGTGACCCTGCCGAACTACCTGCAGACCCAGATCGAGGACTGAAGGCGCGCGAATCAGCGGATCCCGATATGAGAAAAAGGCGGCCTGGCCGCCTTTTTCTTTGGGCGTGCGGGGTGGATCCGGAGCCGGTATGCCTGGCCAAGGGTTTCCAGGGGCTGGGAGTCGATGTTGGCGGTGGTTGACTCAAATCTGTGGGTCAGGATTCGAGATCCGGTGCTGTGGATTTGAGATCTGGCGCCTCGGAATTGAGATCCGGGGTGCCGGATTTGAATCAATCGGTGCGAGAACTCAAATCCGGTGGGGCGGATGGGAGTTCACCGCTGCGTGATTTGAGTTAATGGCTGTGAGATTTGAGATCTGTGCGGCGGGATCTCAAATCTGAGGGGGTGGATGTCAGTTAACGGGGGCGGGATTGAGGAGCCTGTCAGAATTTTTGTGTTTGAGACGGTGTTGAGTCTTTGCTGGGCGGATGAAGCCCTCATCCCCCCGCACGCAACAAAGCCTCCCCACCCTGCGGTGGAGAGGCTTTGTCGTCTTGCGATGCGGAGGTGCGTGTAGCTTCAATGTAGGGGCGGCTTCAGCCGCCCGCGGACTCCGATCTGGCACCTGCGGGCGGCTGAAGCCGCCCCTACAGCACCCCTGCCGATCAGGCCCGCTTCATCATCACCACCTGGCTGGGGTTCTTGAAGGCGGCCAGGTGTTCAGCCTGGATCTGCCGGGCCTTGGCCAGGTTCTTCTCCTTCACGTGCCCATAGCCCCGCACCTCGTCCGGCCAGGCGGCCAGTGCAGCGGCGGCCGAGTGGTTGGCGTGGGTGAGCTGGCTCGTGATCTCGTCGAGCTGGCGGATGTACTCCTCGATCAGCGCCCGCTCCATGCGCCGCTCCTCGGTCTTGCCGAAGAGGTCCAGCGCGCCGCCGCGCAGGTGCTTGAGCCCGGCCATGCGCTGGAAGGCCTTGAACATCCACTGGCCGTACTGCTTCTTCTGCA
>CALBTT010000104.1 GCA_937967645.1 uncultured Zoogloea sp. | reverse complement strand
AGAACGGCAGCTTCCCAAGCTGCATACGAGGGTTCGATTCCCTTCACCCGCTCCACTTCAGCTTTCCAGGGCGTTCCAAGGATGTCCATGGAGTGTTGCAAGTCATTGTCACGGTTCGGCTTTTCCAGAAAATCCGTTCCAGTGACGTCCAGCGAAATCCACTGACAGCCGGTCCAAACTGGTACAAAAAGTGGCCCAAACAATGCGCGAACTTCCCTTGCCGCATTGTTGCTGGAGGAGCCGGAGCCCGATGGGAAACATGGCACTCAACTCGCTTTCATGGAGTTGGGATCATGCTTTCAGACCTCATGGCCCGGCAGGCCAAGTGCACCGGCAAGCCATACGCGCTGGCCGACTTCGACGGCCTCTATCTCTACGTTTCCGCCATCGGCACCAAGGCTTGGCACTTCCGCTATTCGTGGTTTGGCAAGCGAGAGCGCATCACCCTCGGCAACTATCCGGCGCTTTCCCTGAAGGACGCCCGTGCGCTTCGCGATGAAGCCCGCTCGCTACTCGCCAAGGGCATCAATCCCCACAGCGAACGCAAGCGCAAGCGGCATGCGATCGTCCTGGCCGGCGAACACACCTTCATGGCCGTCTACGAGCAGTGGCTGGCCCATCGCCGTCTCTCGCTGGAGGAAGGACGGCAGACCAGCCTGGAACAGATTGGGCGCGTCTTCAAGAAGGACGTGTTCCCGTCGCTGCGGCACCTGACCATCTACGAGATCACCCGCGCGCACCTGCTGGACATCATCGGCAAGGTGGAAAAGCGCGGCTCGCTGTCGGTGGCCGAGAAGCTGCGGACCTGGTTCACCCAGTTGTTCACCTACGCCACGGTGGCAATTCCCAACATGGGCGAGAACCCGTCCAGGGACCTGGAAGTGGTCGCGTTGCCCTTGCCACCGGTCGAACACAACCCGTTCCTGCGCATGCACGAGTTGCCGGTCATGCTGCAGACGCTGCGCAAGTACCGCGGGCGCCTGAACACGCAATTGGGTTTGCGACTGCTGATGCTCACCGGTGTGCGCACCGGCGAGCTGCGCTTCGCCACGCCCGATCAGTTCGACCTCGACCGGGGCCTGTGGGTCATCCCGGTGGCCAGGCTCAAGCAGCGCAAGCTGCTGACCAAGAAGAAGCGCAAGCGGCTCATCGACATCCCGCCCTACATCGTGCCGCTGTCGGTGCAGGCGCAGGAGATCGTTCGCCACCTGCTCGACAACTTCAAGCCGGCCCAGGTCCATCTCATTCCCGGCGACTGGTGCCTGAAGAACCCGATCAGCGAGAACACGCTCAACGCCGCGCTCAAGCGCATGGGCTACGAGGACCAGCTCACGGGGCATGGCATCCGGGCGACGATCTCGACGGCGCTGAACGAACTCGGCTACCCGAAGAAATGGGTGGACGCCCAGCTTTCGCATGCCGATCCAGACAGGATCAGCGCGACCTACAACCATGCCGAATACGTCGAGCAGCGCCGCGTCATGATGCAGGACTGGGCCGATCGCCTGGACCTGTTCGAGCAGAACCAGGTCGAGGTTGCCAGCCGGCATCTGACCATCACGCTTCAGGGCCTGCCGACCATTGCCGGCCAGGCGACGGTGCAGCCGCCGGTGCTCGACCTCACCGCGCCGCAGCTGATCGTGACCGCGCCGGCGCCCGACCAACCCGAAGCGCCGGCATCGGTGCAGCGGCTGTCGGCCGTGCGCATGCCCGAGTACGCACGGCCGCGCCTGTCGGACGCGCAGCGTGAACGCCTGCAGGTGCTGGAGATCTTCGAGGCGCCGCACAACCTCTCGGTGGCGGACTACGCCAGGCTCGCGGGCAAGTCGCGCCGCTGGATCACCTACGAGATCCAGGCCGGCAACCTGCTGTCGATCCACATGGGGCATCGCGGGCAGCGAGTGCCAGATTGGCAACTCGATCCGCTCAAGCGCAGGCTGATCCAGTCCGTCCTGAAGCAACTGCCACGGGGCATTGACACCTGGGACATCTACCACGCACTCCTGCGCTCGTACGAGGCTCTCGGAACACGGCCGGCCATCGAAGCCGTCAACCCAACGAACCTGCACCTTGCCGCGCGGCTGGTGGCCGCACAGTGCATGCAGGCGAGCGAGCCAGTCGTGACGACCGAGTTTCCTGAGCAGGTCCGGCAAAGCGTGCAGCGGCTGGTGCGCGATGCCATCGCTGCCGATGCCGCCGAAGCGACGCCCGGAGACTGATCGAGCCAGGGTCGCGCCGAAGTTCGGTCAGGCGCTTGCCTGGAGCGCTTGGAAGAACGGCTCCAGGCGGGTGCTGTCCGTATTTCGACGGCTCAGGAAGTACGTGGTGAGCGTCAGCGCGCCCTCTTGCAAGGGACGCTGGATAACGCTAAGGGAACGGTAACCCTCGATGCGGGCGGCGGGTGCTAGGCAGACGCCGTAGCCGGCGGCCACCAAGGTCATCATCAACCCGAACGACGTGGCCGTCGTGACGGCCGAGGGGACGACGCTGGCTGCCGTCAGCAGTGAGTCGATTTGCCTGCAGTAGCCCACACAGCCACGGCCATCCAGGGCGATCCAAGGGTAGTCGGCCGCCTGATCCAGGGACACTGACGCGAAGGCCAGCAAGGGGTGATGGGCCGACACGGCCAGTGCCAGTGCATCGCGCCAGACGGGTCGGACATCGATGCCTTCAGGGGCTGTGGGCGACTGGCAGAGGCCCGCCTCGAAAGCCCCCGCGAGCAGTCCTCGATGCTGATCCTCCAAGCGCTCTTCGTGAAGACGAATCGGGTTGTCCGGATAGCGCCGACGGTGTTCCGCCATCGGTACCGACAACCTGGGATAGGCCAGGCAGTCCGACAGGGCAATGTTCAAAGAATCGGAAGCGATCATCGTGTCACCCGAACAACGCCGACACTGGAAAAAACCGCGTGCTATCGGTCAATGAGATAAGTTTAACGTGGTTTAAATTCGCGTGAAACGTGACGCTTCTGTTGATGCAGAAGCGATCAGTGCAACGCGGGAGACCTGCGGGAACAAGAACCTATGAAAGCGAGCCAGCGCGCGCTTTCGGCGTTGCCGTGCGCGAGGCACGGTCCGCGAAGGCGCTGGCGCAGGAGGTGCTGGCGGAACAGGCGGGTATCGCGCGATCGCACATGGGCAAGATCGAGCGCGGCGAGCACATGCCCACGCTAGTGTTGATCCTGCGGATCGCGAAGGGGCTGGGTTGCTCGGCCGCGGCACTGATGGCTGCGACCGAGGCGCAACTGTCCGAAAAACAGGAAGACGCTGTCTAGGTCGGCGTTGCGTCTCTCACCTACAACGAGGTAGTACGCAGGCGCCGCATTGCCGTCAGTGATTACCTATCGAGATCGGAAGAGCGTCGTGTAGGGAAAGGGTGTAGATCTCGGTGGGTGCCGGA
>CALBTT010000103.1 GCA_937967645.1 uncultured Zoogloea sp. | reverse complement strand
TGTGAGGTGTGATTATCAATAGTTTATATACGTGAGTGTAGACTCTGAGCTGTAGTTTCAGAACGAGCATTGTGTATTGTTTTGTTTTTTACGGATCCGGCGCCCACCGAGATCTACACTCTTGCCCTACACGACCCGCTTCCGATCTCGGTGGCGGCGGCCAGGCCGGCCGGACCGGCGCCCACCACGGCGACCTTGCGCGGCGTGGCGGCCGGGGCGGGCGCGGGCTCGAATTCCCGGCAGGCGTCCGGATTGACCAGGCAGGAGGCCACCTTGCCGGCGAAGATGTGATCGAGGCAGGCCTGGTTGCAGGCGATGCAGGTGTTGATGGTGTCGGCGCGGCCGGCGGCGGCCTTGGCCACGAAGTCGGCATCGGCCAGGAAGGGACGGGCCATCGACACCAGGTCCGCGTCGCCGCGGGCCAGGATGTCTTCGGCGAGCTGCGGGTCGTTGATCCGGTTGCTGGCGATCACCGGCAGCTTCACGGCCTGGCGCAGGCGTGCGACGAGACCGCTGAAGGCGCCTCGGGGCACGCTGCTCATGATGGTGGGGATGCGCGCCTCATGCCAGCCGATGCCGGTGTTGAGGATGTTGACGCCGGTGGCCTCGGCGGCCTGGGCGAAGGCGATGACCTCGTCCCAGGTGCTGCCGCCCTCGACCAGGTCGAGCAGGGACAGGCGGAAGATCAGGATGAAGTCGGGACCGGCGGCGGCCCGCACGGCGCGCAGCACCTCCAGCCCGAAGCGGCAGCGGTTCTCGAAGCTGCCGCCCCAGCGGTCGTCGCGCAGGTTGGTGCCGGGGGCCAGAAACTGGTTGATCAGGTAACCCTCGGAGCCCATCACCTCGACGCCGTCGTAGCCGGCCTGGCGGGCCAGCACGGTGGCCCGCGCATAGTCGGCGATGGTGCGCAGGATGTCTTCGTCGCTGAGGGCGCGGGGTGTGGCCGGATTGATCGGCGCCTTGAGGGCCGACGGGGCGACCGGTGCCCTGCCGTAAGCATAGCGGCCGGTATGCAGGAGCTGCAGGCAGATGCGCCCGCCGGCCGCATGCACGGCGTCGGTGACGACCCGGTGGCGGAGCGCTTCGGCCTCGTTGTCGAAGCAGGCGCCCCCCTGGTGGATGCCACCTTCCGGATTGGGCGAGAAGCCGCCGGTGACGATCAGGCCGGCGCCACCCCGGGCGCGGGCCGCGTAGAAGGCGGCGAGCCGCTCGAAGGGGTGGTCCATCTCCTCGAGCCCGGTGTGCATGGAGCCCATCAGGACCCGGTTGGACAGGGTGGCGAAGCCCAGGTCGAGGGGCGCGAGGAGGTGAGGGTAGGGGGTGCTGCGGGAAGAATCCATGGGCCGGCTGTCTCCATCAATTATGTTTGTCCGCCTATTTCAGGGACCGGCCGGGGTGCTGTCAATGTGCCCTAAGGGAAGATCTCCTAGCGGAACACCCGCTGTACGGCCACCACCCCCATCAGGATCAGGACGCCCGCGGCACACAGGTTGAACACGTCGCCGCTGGCCAGGGCCAGCGCCTCGGCGTGGGCCGGCAGGCCGGGCTGGCCATGGAGCAGGGGGGCGGCCCAGTCCAGGCCGGGGTGTTGCGGGTCCAGGTGCCGGGCGTAGCGCCATTGCAGCAGCAGGGTGCCGGCGGTCACCGCGAGGGACAGGCCGAGCTGGCGGATGATGTTCTTCACCTGGTAGGCGTGGGAGAACACGGAAGGCGCGATATGCACGAAGGTGCCCATCGCCACCGGGCCGACGAAGAAGGGGATGGACAGGCCCACCAGCAGGCTCGGCGCCACCAGCAGGTGCCAGTCGCCGGCGCCGGCCCAGCGTCCGAAGCCCAGGCAGGACAGGGCCACCAGGGCCAGGCCGGTGAGCATGAAGACCCGCGGGCGGGCGTGCTGGCGGGCCAGGGTGGCATGGCTGAGGGCGCCGATCAGGCTGCAGGCCAGCGAGCCGCTGAGGATGGCGGCGCCGTGCAGCAGGTCGAGCTGCAGGCCGTGCAGGAACAGGAGGGGCAGCAGAAAGCCGCTCAGCCCCATCAGGAAGTAGCCGCAGAAGTAGAACAGCAGGCCGGCCATGTAGCGGGGTTCGAACAGGCCACGATAGTTGATCAGGGGGCGTTCCCGCTTCCACTGGCGGACGGCGAAGAGGGTGAGTGCGCCGACCGATGCAGCGCCGACCGCGAAGACCCGCCCGGGGGCGTCGAACAGCGCGAACTGGGCGGCCTGCAGCGCGTATTGCAGGGCGAACAGGGCCACCGCGAGACCGAGCAGCCAGCCCCAGTGTTCCTCACTCCGCGCCCCGGGAGGCGTGGTCTCGCGGGACAGGCGCGGGCCGGCGATCAAGGCCACCAGCGCACACAGGGGCAGCACCGCCCAGAACAGGGCGCGCCAGCCCGCCAGGTGGATCAGGCCGGCGGCGGCGAGGGGCGACAGGGCGACCGCGCCGAGCAGGGTGCCGACGAAGACCAGCAGGCCGCTGAAGCGGGCGGATTCGGGCAGGCGGTTCATCTGCAGGCGCCCGGCGGTGAAGAAGGTGGCGCCACTGGCGCCCTGCAGGGCGCGCCCGGCGGCAAACTGGCCGAGCCCGTCGGCGGTGGCGCAGAGCAGGGCGCCCAGGGCGAACACCGCCAGGGAGCCGAGGATGAAGTTGCGGTAGCCCAGGCGCTCGACCATCCACTGGTGCTTGTAGAGCATGAAGATGGCGGCCACGCCGTACAGGGTGAAGGCAAAGGCGAAGGCCTCTGCGCCGAGGCCGAGCCCGCCCATGATCGAGGCGGCGGCGAAGGTCACCATGCCGGTCTCCAGGAACTCGACGCAGGTGACCGCGGAGATCATGGCAAGCAGCCCCCGGACATGCCGGGACGAGGGAGCGGGTAGCGGAATGGCCAAGGCGGAAGGCAGGCTCACGGAAGGTCCTGATGGATGGGATGGCCCAGTCTAGTGGGTGGGGTAAGATGCTTCAAATCGATTGATGTAATCCAGGCTATCGACATGAATGATATTGATCACGCGGCCTTCCGCCGCATCGACCTCAACCTGCTGGTGGCCTTCGACGCCCTGGTGCGGGAGGCCAGCGTGAGCCGCGCCGCGGCGCGGCTGTGCATCGGCCAGCCCGCCACCAGCCACGCCCTGGCCCGCCTGCGTGGCCTCCTGGACGATGACATCCTGTACCGGGACGGCGCGGTGATGCGCGCCACGCCGAAGGCCATGGCGCTCGCCGAGCCGGTACGGAGGATTCTCGAGGATGTGCGCCGGGTGACCGGCGGCGAGGAGGATTTCGACCCGATGCGGGTGCGCGGCAAGGTGCGCCTGGCCCTCAATGATCCGCTGGAGGCGCTGCTGATGCCGGGCCTGGTGGCGCGTCTGCGCCACCGTGCGCCGGGGCTGGCCTTGTCGGTGCAGTCCCTGCCGGGCTCGCGCCAGCTGGAGGCCCTGGATGCCGGCGAGATCAGCCTGGCGGTGGGGTATTTCCCGGTGGTGCGGGAGGTGCACGACGCCGTGGCGCTGTATGTGTCGGGCTTTTCCTGCGGCTTCAATCCGGCGCTGGTGGACATGCCGCCCCGGCCGGGGTTGGCCGAGCTGGCGCGCTTTCCGCACATTCACACCACCTACACGGGTGAGTCGTCGGGCGTGGTGGATGGCATCTTCGAGGCCCATGGGCTGGAGCGGCAGGTGGTGGCGCGCAGCGCGATGCCCCTGTCGATCCCCTTCGTGCTGAAGCGTAGTCCGCTGGTGGCGGTGCTGCCCGACATGCTGGTGCGGATGTTCGCTGCGCATGCGGACCTGCGCTTCGAGCCCCTCGATGTGGAGGGCTTGAGTCTGCCGGTCAGCCTGCTCACCCACCGTCGCGACCGGCGGGATCCGCTGGTGGCCTTCGTGGCGGGCCTGCTCGTCGAGAGCATGGAGGAGTGGCTCAGCAGCGGGGCCGGCTGAGCCCTTCCGGGCGGCGTGTCAGGGTTGGGGGGGGCTGTCAGTCGCCGCGGGACAGGGCGGGACGGCGTCCGATCTCGACCTTCAGTTCGACCTTATCCCGGTTGCGGCGCAGCTCGAAGCCGGCCTTGCGGCCCGGCGCCAGGGCGGCGATGGCCTCGAGCATGCCCTGCGGATCGTTCACCTTGCGGCCTTCCACCGCCAGCAGCACATCGCCGGGCCGGATGCCCGCCCGGTCGGCCGGGCTGCCCCGCATCACGCCGGAGATCAGGGTGCCGTCGCCGGAAGGCATGCCGAAGGATTCGGCGAGCTCCGGGGTCACGGCCTGGACTTCCACGCCGATCCAGCCGCGGGTCACCGAACCGTTCTGGATGATCTGCTCCATCACGTTGCGGGCCAGGGACACGGGGATGGCGAAGCCGATGCCCAGGGAGCCCCCGGAGCGGGAGTAGATGGCGGCGTTGATGCCCACCAGGTTGCCCGCCGAATCGACCAGCGCGCCGCCGGAGTTGCCCGGGTTGATGGCCGCGTCGGTCTGGATGAAGTCTTCGAAGGTGTTGATGCCCAGGTGGGAGCGGCCCAGCGCCGAGACGATGCCCATGGTGACTGTCTGGCCGACCCCGAAGGGGTTGCCGATGGCCAGCACCACGTCGCCCACATGGAGCAGTTCGGTGCGGCCGAAGGTGATGGCCTTGAGCTTGTCGCTGGTGTGGATCTGCAGTACGGCCAGGTCGGATTCCGGGTCGCGGCCGACGATGCGGGCCTTCAGCTTGCGGCCGTCGTTGAGGGCGACCTCGATCTCGTCGGCGGCCTCGATCACATGGTTGTTGGTGAGGACATAGCCCTCCGGCGAGACGATCACTCCCGAGCCCAGGCCCGAGGCGCGTTGCTGGGGGCGGTTGTCGAGGCGGTCACCGAAGAAGTGACGGAACAGCGGGTCGTCGGCAAAGGGGTTGCGCTGGGGCTTGACCTCCTTGCTGGTGAAGATGTGCACCACCGCCGGCAGCGCGACCCGGGCCGCATCCGCATAGGACGCGACCGGCCTCCCGCCGGCGACCGGCGCGGCCGGGAGGGTCTCCTGAATGGTGATGGACGGCAGGACCGGGCGGTCACCGACCCATTCGGGTTTCAGGGTGCTGACCACGAACAGTACGGCAAGGGATACCGTGACTGCTTGGGCAAAGATCATCCACAGGCGATGCATCGTAAAATCGCGGGCTGGAGCCCCGCCGCGAGGGGGGCTGAAACGAACGGGTTCAGGAAGGAACGGCCATGCAGAGAGCCGAACTGCAGCAATATCTCGACAACCTGCTGGAAGTCGGGCGATTCAGGGATTATTGCCCAAACGGGTTGCAGGTGGAAGGACGCGACGCAATTCACCGGGTGGTCTGTGGGGTGACGGCCAGCCAGGCGCTGCTCGACGAGGCGGTGGCGCGTCAGGCGGACGCGGTGCTGGTCCATCACGGCTACTTCTGGCGTGGCGAGGATGGCCGGGTCACCGGCATGCGGCGCAGGCGCCTGGCGACCCTGCTGCAGCATGACATCAACCTGTTTGCCTACCACCTGCCGCTGGATGCCCACCCCGAGCTGGGCAACAACGCCCAGCTGGCGCGGCTGATGGGGTGGTTGCCGGATGGCCGTTTCGGCGAGCAGGAGATCGGCTGGACGGGCCGCCTCGAGCAGCCCCAGAGCCTCGAGCTGGTGGCGCGCCATGCGGCCGCGCGGCTGGGGCGGGAGCCTTTGGTGCTGGGCGATCCGGCCCGGACGGTGAACAGGATCGCCTGGTGTACCGGTGGGGCCCAGGGCTATTTCGAGCAGGCGATCGCCTGCGGCGTGGATTGCTTCGTGTCGGGTGAGGCTTCGGAGCCGACCACCCACCTGGCCCGGGAGTCGGGGGTGGCCTACCTGGGAATAGGCCACCATGCCAGCGAGCGCTACGGGGCGCGCGCCCTGGGCGCCCACCTGGCGGAACGCTTCGGCATCGAGGCGGTGTTCGTGGACGTGGACAACCCGGTCTGACCGGCGCTGGCGGCCTCAGGCCGCCGCCGCCTTGTCCGCGCTGGCCGGCGGCTCGATCTCCAGCAGGCTCAGCTCGGTGGGCGGCTTGTAGGTGCCCAGCTGGTCGTCGAGCACCGCCAGCATCAGCAGCAACTCTTCGACCACCGCCAGCGGGAAGCCCTGGCGGGTTCCGTTGCGGTTGTCGCGCAGGATCTGGTGGATGTAGATCTGGGCCTCCTGGGTGCCCCACAGCTCCTGCAGGCGGGCGATCAGGTGAGGCATCTGCTCGATGGACTCCGGGGAGCTGTGGGCGACCTTGAAGTCGCTCCAGCCGATCATCTTGACGTTGAAGGTCTTGTTGAGCTGGCGGGTCAGCGCCTCGAACTCGGCCCGCATGCCGGCCACGTGGTAGACCTCGAGGAGCTTGAGCCAGGGCTTGACGGCCTGTCGCGGGTTGCTGCGGATGTAGTCGGCCAGGGTCTCGGCCGCGCCCTGGGTGCGCCCGAAGGACATCATGATCTCGGCCAGCTCGAGGGCGGAGTCGTGCTCGTCGACGGTTTCGTCGAAGGGGATCGGATGGGCGGGTGCGAAGGTGGGCTCGACCCATTCATCGCTGTGGTCCTGTCGCGCGGGCGCCTGCTCGGCGCCGGCATTGACTGGAAGGCTGGCGTGCACGGGTGTCGGTGCAGCCTGTGACGCCATCGCGGTGGAGAGCGGCTCTTGCCCGAATCCGCTGCTGCCTGCCGCGTCGGTCTGGGTCGGGATGGCGGGCTCGCCCTCGACTGCACGCCCACGCCGCAGGCGGATCAGGGCTGCGCCGCCCGCCAGCACTGCCAGCAGGCCGGCCAGGGGCGCGGCCCAGTCGGGGAGGCTGGCGAGGAAGCCCGGGGCTTCCGTGGGCGCTGGCGCTGCGGGGGATGGTGCAGCAGGGGAGGCGACCACCGGGGCGCTGGCTGGCTGGGGTGTGGTAGCCGGGGCGGTACCTGATGCGTCCAGCTGGGCGACCTTTTCCTTGAGCATCGCCTGGTATTCCTCCAGGCGCTTGATCTTCTCATCCAGCTCCAGCTGGGCGGCAATCCGGTCGTCGATCTCGGCGACCGTGCGTTGTTCTGCGCTGAGGGGCGGGCGCTCCCCCTTCGGGTTCTCGTTGCGCGGCGGGTTGGCCAGCTGGGTGGACAGGCGCAGGGGCACGAGTCTGGCTTCGTCGCCGGCGCCGATCAGCAGTCTGTCGCCTTCGCCACCGAGCACCGGGGGCAGGGGGCGGGCGGTCGGGCGCGCAGGCGCGGCGGCATTGCTCCTTGCAGCGGCCGAGGGCGCGGAAGGGCGATCCTGGGGCGCCGTTGCCTTGCGCGTGCCGGCCCGGGGGGCGGCTGGGGCACCGGCGGCTTCCGCGGGCCTGGCAGAAGGGGCCTGGCGTGCCGGGCGCGTCCGCTGGGGCGCTTGCATCGGCGCGCCATCGGCCAAGTCGTCAGCGGTTCCAATGGGGGCTGTCGGGGCAACGGTGGGCGTGGCAACGCTGCGGATCGCCGGGGGGGCGAGCAGCAGGGTGAAATCCCGCCGCAGTTCCGAGCCGCAGGCGATGCGCAGGCCGATCATCGCGATCGGGTGATTGACCGGTTCGCGGGTCGTCAGCACGAGATGCTCGCCGGCTACCCGAACGCGTGCAGCGTAGATCCAGGGGACGTCGTCGGCCGCTCCGGATACCACCTTCACACAGGCTGCATCAAGGGTTTCGCCCGGGGCTCGGATGAGCCTGACTTCGGCCCGAAGGGGTTCTCCCAGGGAGGAATGAGCCACGAGTTCGCCCATTCCGACGGCGCCTGCAATGGGGCCGTGGGAGAGGACGAGCGCCGCGATGAGGAGGGGGAGAGGCTTACGCGCGCTTTTCATCAATAGGGAGCGTTGCGGATTCGGACAATGTCACGGGCCATGGCAGGCGTGGGCAAGGGTGGCATCTCGGGTGCCGTAGCGTCACGGTGCGCCGGGGTTGAAGCTACAGTATTCTAAAGAAGTTTGCAGCGTATCGCGCCGACTTGTCCTGCGGGTTTGTTGTGGAGTGTGGAATGTCACGCAATGTCGGCTGCGATTAATGTTTCTTTACCCGTTTTTACCCGATTTTGATGGTCTCTCCGGCCTGAGTCTCATTGCCATGCCTCTATCTTCACCCGTACCCGGGCGTCGCCATGTCCATACCCGTCGCATCGAAGTCCAGGGCTTCCTGCGCGATGACGGTCTTTACGATCTCGACGCCCGCCTGACCGACACCAAGGCGATGGATTACCCGATTGCTTCCGGGCTGCGCCGCGCCGGCGATCCGGTTCATGACCTGTTGCTGCGCGTCACCATCGACCCGGAATTCAATGTGGTCGATGTCGAGGCCGTTTCCGACTGGGTGCCATACCCCGGCGGCTGCGACACCATCGGCCCGGCTTACCGGCAGCTGATCGGGCTCAATCTCGTGCGTGGCTTCCGCCGCACGGTGGGTGAGATGTTCGCCGATGTGCGGGGCTGCTCCCATATCACCGAGTTGCTGCTGTCCTTGCCGACGGTGGCGATCCAGACCTTCGCGACCTTCCGCAAGGAAAATGACGACACCGGTGAGAAGCCTTTCCAGCTCGACCGCTGTCATGCCCTGGAGACGACCTCGTCGACGGTGATGCGCTATTACAAGCCCTGGTACCGGGGCAAGGACCCGGCCTGATGCCGTCTGGGAGGGCGCTTGATGTGCACTGCAGCGTGAAAGCGGCCGCGCCTTCACTTTCGTCGTATATAATCATTTGATCCGCAATCCGTAGCCAGCCGGCCGAGCCGGTCTGCCGAGGGGTCAGGATCGTTCGTTCTGCCGCCTGCCAATGTTGGCCAGCGGCGGTGCGGGGCGAGCGGTATATGTACTGGACGAGGGAGAACGGTGCATGTATCGCGGGGCGCAGCGCGGCCCCGAAGAGTCCCATCAACCAAGCGTAAGCGGCCCGGTTGGGCCAAGACTTCGATCGAAGGGCAACCATGAAAATTCACGAATATCAGGGCAAACAAATCCTGAAGAAGTTCGGCGTTACGGTTCCGCGCGGTATCCACTGCACGACCGTTGACGACGCGGTCAAGGCAGCTGAGACCCTGGGCGGCAAGGTTTGGGTCGTCAAGGCCCAGATTCACGCCGGCGGGCGCGGCAAGGGCGGTGGCGTCAAGGTCGCCAAGTCCCTGGACGAAGTGCGCCAGTACGCCAGCCAGATCCTCGGCATGCAGCTGATCACCCACCAGACCGGCCCGGAAGGCCAGAAGGTGCGCAATCTGCTGATCGAGGAAGGCGCCGACATCAAGCACGAGTACTACGTTGCCGCGCTGACCGACCGCGCCACCCAGAAGGTTGCCATGATGGCTTCCTCCGAAGGCGGCATGGACATCGAAGAAGTCGCCCACAAGACCCCCGAGAAGATCATCAAGGTCTTCGTCGACCCGGCCACCGGCCTGACCGACGAGCAGGCCCTGACCCTCGCCAAGGGCATCGGCATTCCTGAAGGTTCCATCGCCCAGGCCGTGGACACCCTCAAGAAGCTCTACACTACCTACATGGAAACCGACGCTTCGCTGGCGGAAATCAACCCGCTGATCCACGAAGGCGACGGCACCATCAAGGCTCTGGACGCCAAGTTCAACTTCGACTCCAACGCCCTGTTCCGTCATCCCGAGATCGTCGAGATGCGTGACCTGGACGAAGAGGACGCCGACGAGATCGAAGCTTCCAAGTTCGACCTGGCCTACATCTCCCTGGACGGCAACATCGGCTGTCTGGTGAACGGTGCCGGTCTGGCCATGGCCACCATGGACACCATCAAGCTGTTCGGTGCCGAGCCGGCCAACTTCCTCGACGTGGGCGGCGGCGCCACCACCGAGAAGGTGACCGAAGCCTTCAAGATCATGCTCAAGAACCCCAAGGTCAAGGGCATTCTGGTCAACATCTTCGGCGGCATCATGCGCTGCGACACCATCGCCACCGGCGTGGTCACCGCGGCCAAGGAAGTGCATCTGTCCGTGCCGCTGGTCGTCCGCATGAAGGGCACCAACGAAGAGATCGGCAAGCAGATCCTGCGCGACTCGGGCCTCCCGATCATCGCTGCCGACACCATGGCCGAAGCGGCCCAGAAGATCGTCGACGCGGTCAAGTAAGGAGTTACCGAATGTCCATCCTGATCAATAAAGACACCAAGGTCATCACCCAGGGCATCACCGGCAAGACCGGTCAGTTCCACACCGAGAAGTGCATCGAGTACGCGAACGGCAAGAACTGCTTCGTCGCCGGTGTGAACCCGAAGAAGGCTGGCGAGAAGATCCTCGACGTGCCCATCTACGGTTCCGTCAAGGAAGCTGCCGCTGAAACCGGTGCCACCGTCTCCGTGATCTACGTGCCGCCCGCTGGTGCCGCTGCCGCCATCTGGGAAGCCGTCGAAGCCGACCTCGACCTGGCCATCTGCATCACCGAAGGCATTCCCGTCCGGGACATGCTGGAAGTGCGCAACAAGATGAAGGCCAAGGAAGCCGCCGGTGGCAAGAAGACCCTGCTGCTGGGCCCCAACTGCCCGGGTCTCATCACCCCCGATGAAATCAAGATCGGCATCATGCCGGGCCACATCCACCGCAAGGGTCGCATCGGCGTGGTTTCCCGCTCCGGCACCCTGACCTACGAAGCCGTTGGCCAGCTGACCGAAATCGGTCTGGGCCAGTCTTCCGCCGTCGGTATCGGTGGTGACCCGATCAACGGTCTGAAGCACATCGACGTGATGCGCATGTTCAACGACGACCCCGACACCGACGCCGTCATCATGATCGGCGAAATCGGTGGCCCGGACGAAGCCGAAGCCGCTGAATGGTGCAAGGCCAACATGAAGAAGCCGATCGTCGGTTTCATCGCCGGTGTGACTGCCCCCGCGGGCAAGCGCATGGGCCATGCTGGCGCGCTGATCTCCGGCGGTGCCGACACCGCGGACGCCAAGCTGGCCATCATGGAAGCCTGCGGCTTCACGGTGACCCGCAACCCGTCCGAGATGGGCAAGCTGCTGAAGGCCATGCTGTAAGAGGCCTTCCAGCCTGAAATGCACCGCGCCCGTGGCTCACGCCCAGGCGCGGTTTTTTGTTTCTGGCGACGCCTATGCGCACCGAGGTACCGGAGCAGGGTGGCGCGGGAGCATGAACAGGGTTGATCTTGGGCACTACACCGAATTCTCCTCCGCAGGTTGGTAGTCCCTCCCCGATCTGGCGGATGGCGATGGCGAGCCATGTGGGTCAGGTCCGCCTGCGCAACGAAGATCGCGTGGCCTGCAACGCGGATCGCGGACTGGCGGTGCTGGCCGATGGCATGGGCGGGCATGCGGGGGGCGCAGAGGCGGCCCTGATCGCCGTGGCGGCCTGGATGGAGCGGATGCAGCAGGGCGGCCCGGCAGTCCTTCCACAGGAAGAGGACCTGCGCGAGGCGATCCGGCTCGCCAATACCCGGGTCTGCAATGCAGCGGCCGAAGATCCCGGGCTCAGGGGGATGGGGACCACGCTGGTCGGCGTCTGTTTCCGGGCCGACGGCAGCCTGTTGCATGCCCATGTCGGAGACTCGCGCCTGTATCAGCTGAGGGAGGGGCGCCTGCGCTGCATCACCCGCGACCACAGTGTGTTGCGGGCGCAGTGGGACGCGGGCATGATTGATGCCGTTTCGCCCGGCACCGCGCTGTTGCGTGGCCTGCTGACCCGTGCGGTGGGGGTGGATGAGCAGGTGGAGCCCGATGTGGGTGTGGTGCGCCTCGAGCCTGAGGATGTTTACCTATTGTGCTCCGACGGCTTGACGGACATGGTGCCGGACGCCGACATCGCGGAGGTCCTGGCGACCCTGGGTGTCAATCCTCCTCTTGCCGCCGGACATCTCATTGATCTGGCGAACGATCGGGGCGGCATGGATAATGTGTCGGTCATCGTGATTTCGTCCTGTTCCGCCATGCGGCTTGGCACGGAACTCGGTTAAGGCTGGTTTCAGATAGGAAAAGCAATGCCCAGGTTGATTTTGAGCATGGATGGACTGGTGCTGAAGGAAATGCCCCTCGAGAAGGAGCGCACCACCATCGGCCGCAAGCCGCACAACGACATCCAGATCGACAATCTCGCCATCAGTGGCGAGCATGCGGCCATTGTCACGATTCTCAACGATGCCTTTCTCGAGGATCTCAACAGCACCAACGGGACCTACGTCAATGGCCAGCCCGTCAAGAAGCATGTGCTGCAGAACAACGACGTGGTCGAACTGGGCAAGTACCGCATCAAGTTCGTGGCGGACCAGGCCGGAACCCCCTCCGAACAGGATGAGGCGGTCGTCTTCGGTTCCACCACGGCGGGTGTGGCCGTCGAGGCGCCCGCAGCGGGCGCACTGCCTGCGTCGAATGCGGCCCCGGTGGGCTCCATCGGGATGATCCAGATCCTCAGCGGCACCCATGCCGGCCGGACCCTCGAGCTGTCCAAGTCCCTCACCACCCTCGGCAAGCCAGGCACTCAGGTGGCGGTGATCACCCGCAGGCCCCACGGCTACTTCATCACCCATGTGGAAGGTACCGTCTTCCCGGTCGTCAATGGGCACTCCCTGGATGCCCAGGCCCATCGCCTCAATGATCACGACATCATCGAGATCGCCGGCGTGAAAATGGAGTTCTTCTCCCAGGCCGTGCAGGCCTGAGAAAGCCGGGGCGTCAGGAGGTCAGCGTGATTTTTCTGACGCATGGCGGCTCTGGCGGAACGTATCCTGTTGTACTGGAGTGCAGTTGCACCGCGGACCTCCGTGGCAGCCTCGTGCAGTCCCCCTAGCGGAGATCCATGGAATCAAGATGAAGTTGCGGGTGCTCGGATGCAGCGGCGGAATCGGCGGACGCGATCAGCGCACCACGGCCCTGCTCGTCGATGACGATGTGCTGATCGATGCAGGGACCGGCGTGGGGGACCTGGAGTTCGAGGAGCTCGTACGCATCGACCACATCTTCGTGACCCATGCGCACCTCGATCACATCGCCATGATCCCCCTGCTGGTGGACACCGTCGGTGAGGCGCGCTCCATGCCCATCGTGGTGCACGCCACCGCCGAGACCCTGCGCATCCTGCGCTCCCACATCTTCAACTGGCTGGTGTGGCCGGATTTCTCGTCGATCCCTGATCGTCACAACCCCTTCCTGTGTTTCCAGGAGATGCGTGTCGACGAAGTGGCCAAGCTGGGCCGCGGGCGTTTCATGAAGGCCTTGCCGGCCCTCCACACGGTGCCGGCGGTGGCCTACCAGTTGTCAGGGGAGGGGGGCAGCCTGGTCTTCTCCGGTGATACCGCCTATTCCGAGCCGCTGATCGCCGCCATCAACGAGATCCCGGACCTGCGCTATCTGCTGGTCGAGACCGCCTTCCCCGATGCCCTGCACGACCTGGCGCTGGCTTCCCGGCACCTCTGCCCGAGCCTGCTGGCCCTGTTCCTGGAGCGGATCAAGTCGAATCCCGAGGTGTGGATCACCCACCTCAAGCCCAGCCGCGCCAGGACCACGCTCGAAGAGATCGCCGGCTATTGCGGGCGCTTTTCCCCGAAGGCGCTCCATAACGGCCTGGAGCTGACGATATAGCCTGAAATGCATGCCGGAGGCGGTTCCTGCGTCACGGCCGAGCCCTTGCCCCGTGCTGTCGGGGCCCTCTTTTCCGGAATACGAGCGAACCATGAGTGCTATCCAACGTGGCGGATCCAGCGATGTGGCCAGCCGGCTGGCCTTCTTCAAGGGCCTCCAGACGGTCACCAACCGTGTCCACGCCACCGAGAACATCGACGAGATCATCTTCGAGCTGTCGGCGGAGATCTGCGCCTTGTTTGCCGCGGACAGGCTGACCATCTACGTGGTGGATGAGAGCCGCAGCACCATCTCGTCGCGACTCAAGACCGGCCTGCACACCATCCGGACCATCCGCCTGCCCATCGCCGAGAACAGCGTCTCCGGCTACGTGGCGCTCACCGGGAAGATGCTGAACATCCATGACGTCTACGACGATCGCGAACTCAAGGCGATCTCCCCGCGCATGGAGTTCCGGCGCGAGGTGGACGAGCGCAGCGGTTACCGCTGCCACCAGATGCTGGTGGCTCCCATCTCGGCGCCCGACAGCGGCGACGTCATCGGCGTCATCCAGCTCATCAACAGCCGCAACGGCGAGCCGTTCTCGGCCATCGCCGAGGAAGGCATCCAGGGCCTCGGCCAGACTCTCGCCGTGGCCTTTGCCAAGCGCCGCCATGCCCTGGTCCAGCCCAAGTCCAAGTACGAAGGGCTGGTGCAGGAGGCCAAGCTGACCGGCGCCGAGCTCGAGGCGGCCACCAGCCTGGCCCGCGACCAGGGCGTGTCGCTGGAAGACCTGCTGCTGCGGGACTTCAAGCTCAAGCCGTCGGATATCGGGGTCGCCCTGTCGCGCTTCTTCGGCGTGCCCTACGAGCCCTATCGCCCCGACCGGGTGCGCCCCCTCGACCTGCTGCGCAACCTCAAGCGCGACTATGTCCAGCAGGCCGAGTGGCTGCCCCTCGAGGAGAACACCGAAGGCATGTTGATCCTGGTCACCGACCCGGACCAGGCCCTCGCCTCGCGGGTGGTGCAGAACGTCTTCCCCAAGGCCACGCCGGTCTTCTGCGTCACCACCCACCTCGAGTTCATGCAGACGGTGGCCCAGTTCTTCGGCGGCAGCGCCACCGACGACGCCTCGGTGAGCGACCTGCTGTCGGACATGTCGGATGACGATGGTGAGGGCAGCAGCACTGCCGAGGATGTCTCCGCCGCAGCCGACAACGAGCTGGTCAAGCTGGTCAACCGGATCATCATCGACGCCCACCGCCAGGGAGCCTCCGACATCCACATCGAGCCCCGCCCCGGCAAGGAGAAGACCCAGATCCGCTTCCGCCGGGACGGCACCCTGGTGCCCTACATCGAGATCCCGTCCAGCTACCGCAGCCCCATCGTCACCCGCATCAAGATCATGTGCGATCTGGACATCTCCGAGCGGCGCAAGCCCCAGGATGGCAAGATCAAGTTCCGCCGCTTCGGCCCGCTCGACATCGAGTTGCGGGTCGCCACCGTGCCGACCACAGGCGGCCTGGAGGACGTGGTGATGCGCCTGCTCGCCAACAGCGAGCCCCTGCCGATGGAGAAGCTCGGCCTGCTCGACAACAACTACGAGCGGCTGGCTGCGACGATCTCCAAGCCCTACGGCATCTTCTTCGTGTGCGGCCCCACCGGCTCGGGCAAGACGACCACCTTGCACTCCATCCTGGGGCACATCAATACGCCGGAGACCAAGATCTGGACCGCCGAGGACCCGGTGGAAATCACCCAGAAGGGTCTGCGCCAGGTGCAGATCAATCGCAAGGCTGGCCTCGACTTCCCCACCGTGATGCGCTCCTTCCTGCGGGCTGATCCCGACGTGATCATGGTCGGTGAAATGCGCGACAAGGAAACCGTCTCGATCGGTCTCGAGGCTTCGCTCACCGGCCACCTGGTGTTCAGCACCCTGCACACCAACAGCGCGCCGGAGTCCATTGTGCGCCTGCTCGACATGGGCATGGACCCCTTCAACTTTGCCGATGCCCTGCTCGGCGTGCTGGCCCAGCGCCTGGCCAAACGCCTGTGCACCAAATGCCGCAAGGCCTACCATCCGGGCGAAGATGAGATCCGCCAGCTGCTCGACGACTACTGCGAGGATCTCCGCCAGACGCCCGCCTTCCTGGCCGACGAGGAAGCGGCCCGCCAGGCCGTGCTGTCCGGCTGGCGCCAGCACTACGCCGACGACAGGGGGCGCTTCACCCTCTACGAGCCGGTGGGTTGCGAGCACTGCACCGGTGGCTACAAGGGCCGCCTCGGCCTGCATGAGCTGATGGTCGGCACCGACCAGGTCAAGGCCCTCATCCAGGAGCGGGCCCGCGTCGCCAGGTTGTTGTCGACGGCCCTCGACGAGGGCATGCGCACCCTGCGCCAGGATGGCATCGAGAAGGTCCTGGCCGGCCTCACCGACATCAAGCAGGTGCGCAAGGTCTGCATCCGCTGAGCATCCCGGCTGCCCGGCCTGGCCACCGGTCCTGAGTGCCGCTCCGGCGCCGGGCCTGCGGGCCCGCGCGCCGGTGGCCAACCACCCACTGCCCATTCTTTCCCGGAGTCTCCCCGTGCGTCCCCAAGCGCTGCCCCCTGGTCTGATGCTGGTCCACGGCAATCACCCGGAATCCCTGCGCGACCTGATGGTTGCCTGGATCCACCGTTACCCCCTGGCCCCCCTCGAAACCGAGACGCTGCTGGTGCACAGCAACGGCATCGCCCAGTGGCTGCGTCTGGCCCTGGCGGAGGACGCCGATGCGGACGGCGGCGGTGGCTGCGGCATCGCTGCCGGGCTCGACCTGTCCCTGCCGTCGCGCTTCCTGTGGCAGGCCTATCGCGCCGTGCTGGGCGCCGACGCGGTGCCCGAGACCTCGCCCTTCGACAAGCCCCTGCTGGTGTGGCGTCTGGTGCGCCTGCTGCCCGAGGTCGTGGCCCGCGAAACCTATGCGCCGCTGCGGCGTTTCCTGGCCTCCGACAGCGACCAGCGCAAGCGCTTCCAGCTGGCCGAGCGCCTGGCCGACCTGTTCGACCAGTACCAGGTCTATCGCGCCGACTGGCTGGCCGCCTGGGCGGCTGGCCAGGATGTGCTGATCCGTGCCGGCGGTGAGCATCAGCCGCTACCTGAAGAACAGCGCTGGCAGGCCTCCCTGTGGCGGGAGCTGCTGGCCGACGTGGCGGAGCAGGGCGCCGGTGAGGGCCCCGCCGGGCAGGGCCGTGCCGCTGTGCATGAGGCCTTCCTGCGGGTCGCGGAGAGCTGGCCCGATACCCAGCGGCCGCCCGGCCTGCCACGCCGGGTGCTGGTCTTCGGCATCTCGGCGCTGCCGCGCCAGTCTCTCGAGGTGTTGGCCGTGCTGGCCCGTTGGAGCCAGGTGCTGATGTGCGTCCACAACCCCTGTGAGCACTACTGGGCCGACATCGTCGCCGACAAGGATCTGCTGCGCGCCACCCACAGCCGGCAGCGCCGCCGTGCCGGCATGCCGGCGGAGATCCCCGAGGCCGAGCTGCACCTCCACGCCCACCCGCTGCTGGCCGCCTGGGGCAAGCAGGGGCGCGACTTCATTGGCCTGCTCGACGAGCACGACAGCGACGTGGCCCGGGCCGGCTACCTGCAGCACTTTCTGGACATCCGCCAGCGCATCGACCTGTTCTCGTCCCATGGCAAGACCTGCCTGCTCAACCAGCTGCAGGACGACATCCGTGACCTGCGCCCCCTGGCCGACACGCGCAGCCTCTGGCCCGCGGTGAGCGCGACGGACGATTCGATCCGCTTCCATGTGGCCCACAGCCCCCTGCGCGAGGTGGAGATCCTCCACGACCAGCTGCTGGCCGCCTTCAACGCCGACCCCAGCCTGCGCCCCCGCGACGTGATCGTGATGGTGCCCGACGTGGATGCCTACGCGCCCCACGTGCAGGCCGTGTTCGGCCTCACCGACAGCGACGATCCGCGCCACATCCCTTTCTGCATTGCCGACCAGGGGCGGCGCCACCAGGACCCGCTGCTCGGCGCCCTGGGCAAACTGCTGGCGCTGCCCAGCTCGCGGCTGGCGGTCAGCGATGTGCTCGACCTGCTCGAGGTGCCGGCCCTGCGCCGCCGCTTTGGCATCGCCGATGACGACCTGCCCCTGCTGCACCGCTGGATCCGTGGCGCCCGGGTGCGCTGGGGCCTGCACGCCCGTCACCGGGAAGGCCTCGGCCTGCCGCAGGCGAACGATGGCAACACCTGGCAGTTCGGGCTGCGCCGCATGCTCCTGGGCTACGCCGTGGGCAATACCGGCGGTGCGTGGCAGGGCATCGAACCCTATGACGAGATCGGCGGCCTCGACGCCAGCCTGCTCGGCCCGCTGACCGCGCTGCTCGACCGCCTGGAGGCGGCCTGGACGCGTCTCGGCCAGGACGCCTCGCCGGCCGACTGGTGCCTGCGCCTGCGTGCCCTGATGGCCGACTTCTTCGAGGCCGGGGACGAGGACGCCTACACCCTCCAGCAGCTCGACCTGGCGCTCGAGCGCTGGCTCGCCGCCTGCAGCGCGGCGCGTCTGGACGGCCTGTTGCCCCTCTCCGTGGTCGGCGACTACTGGCTCGCCCAGCTCGAGGAGGGCAGCCTGTCCCAGCGTTTCTTCGCCGGTGCGGTGACTTTCGCCACCCTGATGCCGATGCGTGCCATCCCCTTCCGGATGGTCTGTCTGCTGGGCCTCAACGATGGCGACTACCCGCGCAGCCGGGTTCCCATGGACTTCGACCTGATGGGCCGCGACTACCGGCCCGGCGACCGCTCGCGCCGCGAGGACGACCGCTACCTCTTCCTCGAGGCCCTGCTGTCTGCGCGCGAGCGCCTCCACATCTCGTGGGTCGGACGCAGCGTCAATGACAACACGCCACGTCCGCCTTCGGTGCTGGTCGGTCAGCTGCGCGACCACCTGGCGGCTGGCTGGCGCCTGGCCGGCCAGCCCGACTCCGGTGCCCCGCTGCTGGAGGCGCTGACCGTCGTGCATCGGCTGCAGCCCTTCAACCCGGATTACTTCCCGGTCGAGCCGGCCGCTGCCCCGCTGTTCACCTATGCCGCCGAATGGCGCATCGCCGACGATGCCCCGGCTGCATCCCAGGCCGTCCTCGAGCCGCTGCCCGACCCGGAGCCCCTGCGCATCGGCGAGCTGGCCAGCTTCATCAAGGATCCGGTGCGCAGCTTCTTCCAGCAACGCCTGCGGGTGGATTTCACCCTCGACAACCCGGCCGGCGAGGACCAGGAGCCCTTCGACCTCGACGGCCTGCAGCGCTGGGCCCTGTGGGACGAACTGATCGCCCTGCAGGCACGCGCCCTGCAGGCGGGCGAGTCCCGCGAGGCGGCTCTGGAGGCCGGCCTGCAGCGCATCCGCCGACGCGGCGAGCTGGCCGCCGGCGCCTTTGCCGATCTGGCCGAGGAGGCCCTGGCCGGCCCCATGGCCGACATGTTCGAGCGCTACACAGCGGCCCTCGCCCTGTGGCCCCATCCCCAGACCCGCGACGTGGCTGTGCGCCACACGGGCCGCGGCGCAGCCGCCGGACTTGCCCTCGAGGACTGGCTGCGCGGCCTGCGCACCGACGATGAAGGCGCCCGTGGACGGGTGGTGCTGGAGACCAGCGATGCCGTCAAGGACGGCAAGTACCAGCGCCACAACCTGATCAAGCACTGGGTCGCCCACCTGGCGGCCCACCTGGGCGGCGGCCCGCTGACCACGCTGGTGGTCAGCAAGGCCGGCAACGTGCGCTTCGAGGCCCTGGAGGTGGAGGCCGCCGAGGACCAGCTGGACACCCTGCTGGCGGCCTGGCGCGACGGCATGCGCCGGCCGCTGCCGCTGGCGGTGCGCACCGCCTTCGCCTGGTTCGACGACCAGGCCAGCCAGCGCAACCGCGCCCCGGAGACCTACGATGGTGGCTTCAACTTCGACGGCGAAGGCCCTGCCAGCCCCTATCTGAGCCGGATCTGGCCCGACTATGCGAGCCTTGTCGCCAGCGGCGAGTTCGCCGAGCTGGCCGACCGTCTCCTCCGGCCGCTTTACGAGGCCACCTTTGCCCGCAAAGCCGGTACCCCGCGCCAGGAGGGCGCCCAGTGATGTCCATGCTTCCCGACGCGATGCCTGACGCCCCCGAAACCCTCGATCCCCTGCGCTTCCCCCTGCGCGGCAGCCGGCTGATCGAAGCCAGCGCCGGCACCGGCAAGACCTTCACCATCGCCGCCCTCTACCTGCGGTTGGTCCTCGGCCCCCGTGACGAGGGTGACGAGGCCGCCTTCCTGCGGCCCCTCAACCCGCCCGACATCCTGGTGGTGACCTTCACCGATGCCGCCACCAAGGAGCTGCGCGACCGCATCCGGGCCCGCCTGGCCGAAGCCGCCGGCTGCTTCCTGGCCGACCCGGCCGAGGTGGCAGCGCGCCCGGCAGGGGAGGATCTGCTCCACGACCTGCGCGACAGCTACCCCCCCGAAGCCTGGCCGATGTGCGCCCGCAAGCTGCAGCTGGCGGCCGAATGGATGGACGAGGCCGCCGTGTCCACCATCCACGGCTGGTGCAACCGCATGCTGCGCGAGCACGCCTTCGACAGCGACAGCCTGTTTACCCAGCAGCTCGAGACCGACAACAGCGAGCTGCTCGCCGAGGTGGTGCGGGACTACTGGCGCAGCCACATGTATCCGCTGACGCCCGGGCAGGCCCGCCAGGTGGCGGACTGGTGGGCCTCACCGGCGGCCCTGGAGGCTGGGCTTGGGCGGCTGCTCGGTCACCTCGACCAGCTGGGTTCCGCGCCTCCGCCGGCCGAGGCCCTGGCGGTGGCCGAGCGCGAGAAGGTGGCCCGCCTGACCGTCCTGAAAGCGCCCTGGGCCACCTGGCTGGACGAGCTTCGCGACCTCATCGACGACGCCCGGGCGCGCAAGGCCTGCAAGGGCACCAAGCTGCGCAAGGACTACTGCGACCGCTGGTTCGGCGCCCTCGAGGCGTGGCGTGACGACCCCGCCCTGGTGTGGCCGGCGCTCAGCGATTCCGCCTGGTCGCGGTTGAGCCCGGAAGGGATGGCCGACGCCTGGAACGACCCCGCCCAGGTGCCCGATCATCCTGCCCTGGCCGCCATCGCCGCGCTGCCGGCCGAGCTGAAGGCCCTGCCGGATGCCCGCCAGGCCGTGCTCATCCACGGCGCCGGCTGGGTTGCCGCACGCTTTGCCGAGGAACAGGCGCGGCGGGCGCAGATGGGCTTCGACGATCTGTTGACGCGCCTCGATGCCGCCCTGACCGGGCCCAATGGCGCGCGCCTCGCGGCGGTCATCCGGCGGCAGTTCCCGGTGGCCCTGATCGACGAGTTCCAGGATACCGACGCCATCCAGTACCGCATCTTCGACACCGTCTACCGGGTGGCCGACAATGACGCGGAGACCGCCGTGGTGCTGATCGGCGACCCCAAGCAGGCGATCTATGCCTTCCGCGGCGCCGACATCTACACCTATCTGGCCGCCCGCCGGGCCACCGCCGGGCGGCTGTACACCCTGGGGCGCAACTTCCGTTCGAGCCAGGCGATGGTCGACGCCACCAACCGCTGCTTCGCGCTGGCGGAGGGGCGGGAGGAGGGGGCCGGGGCCTTCCTGTTCCGCAGCGCCGACGACAATCCGGTGCCCTTCCTGCCCGCCGCTGCCGCGGGCCGCAGGGACGCCTGGCAGGTGGCTGGCCAGGCTGCGCCGGCCCTCAGCGTGTGGCACCTGCCGCCGCCTGAAGGCGCGGAGACGGTCACCAAAGGGACTTACCTGCAGACCATGGCGGAAGTCTGCGCCAGCGAGATGGTGCGCCTGCTGCAGCTGGGCCAGCGTGGCCAGGCGGGCTTTGCCAAGGTGGACGGTTTCGTGCCGCTGCGCCCTGCCGACATGGCGGTGCTGGTCAACAACCGTAATGAAGCCGATGCCATCCGCGGGGCTCTCGGCGCGCGGGGTGTGCGCAGCGTCTACCTGTCCGAGCGGGAGTCGGTGTTCAAGCGCCCGGAGGCGACCGAGATGCGCCGCTGGCTGGCCGCCTGCGCCGAGCCGGACGATGGCCGCTGCCTGCGCGCGGCCCTGGCCAGCGGCCTGCTCGGCCTCGACTGGGCGACCCTCGACCAACTCAACCGCGATGAGGCCGCCTGGGAGGAGCGCGTGCTGCAGTTCCGGCGCTACCAGGCGTGCTGGCAACGCCAGGGCGTGCTGCCCATGCTGCGCCGCCTGCTCAACGACTTCCGGGTGCCTGCCCGGCTGCTGGCGGCAGGTGGTGCCGGCGAACGCAGCCTGACCGATCTGCTGCACCTGGCCGAGCTGCTCCAGCAGGCCAGCACCCTGCTGGACGGCGAGCATGCCCTGATTCGCCACCTGGCCGAGCAGTGCGACGAGGACAGCGGTGGCGAGGCCCGCCAGCTGCGCCTGGAGAGCGATGCCGACCTGGTCCAGGTGGTCACCGTGCACAAATCCAAGGGCCTGGAGTATCCGCTGGTCTTCCTGCCCTTCGCCTGCGCCTTCCGTGCCACCTCGCCCGGCGATCTGCCGCTCAAGTGGCACGACGCAGACGGCCGGTTGCAGCTGGCCCTGGCCGACGACGACGGCCAGCTGATCGAGCGGGTCGACCGGGAGCGCCTTGGCGAGGATCTGCGCAAGCTCTATGTGGCGCTGACCCGTGCACGCCACGCGACCTGGATCGGTACCGCGCCCCTCGACCGCATCGGGCGCAGCGCCCTGGGCTACCTGCTCGGCGGCAGGCTGCCGCAAGGCCTCGAGACGCTGGCCGCAGGGAGTCCGGCGATCCGCGTGATCGACGCGCCCGAGGCCACGACCGAGGTCTACGCGCCCACCGCCGGCGCCCGCATCGAGGGGGCTGCGCGCCAGCCCCGCCGCAGCGTCCGCGAGAACTGGTGGATCGCCAGCTATTCGGCCCTGCACACCGTGGAAGGGGAGGGCGCCGACACCCCCGCCGAGGATGTCTTCCGCGAGTCCGCAGCGGATGTCCCGGATGCGGTGGCTGCCGCGGCCATTCCGGCTGCGCCCGTGCGACAGCCTGCAGCCGGCACGGCGCATGCCTTTCCGCGTGGGGCGGCGGTGGGCACCTTCCTGCACGAGCTGCTCGAGTGGGCCGGCGCCCAGGGTTTCGCGCGGGTCGCCGGGAGCCCCGGGCTGCTGCGCGACGCAGTGGCCCGGCGCTGTGCCCTGCGCGGCTGGGAGACCTGGATCGAGCCCCTGTGCACCTGGATCCAGAGCCTGCTGAGCCTGCCCCTGGGGGCGGATGCCGGCGAAGGCTTCAGCCTGGCCGGGCTCGACAACTGGGTGGTCGAGATGGAGTTCTGGATCGCCGTGCACGAGGCCGACCTCGGTGCCATGGACGCCCTGGTGCGCCGCCACACCCTGGGCGCTGCCGCCCGCCCGGCCCTGCAGCGGGGGCAGCTCAACGGCATGCTCAAGGGCTTTATCGACCTGGTTGCCGAGCACGCCGGGCGCTACTACGTGATCGACTACAAATCCAACTGGCTGGGGCCGGATGATGCCGCCTATTCCCCGGCGGCAATGACCGAGGCGGTGCTGGGCCACCGCTACGAGCTGCAGTACGTGCTCTACCTGCTGGCCCTCCATCGCCTGCTGCGCCTGCGTCTGCCCGACTACGACTACGACCAGCACGTGGGCGGTGCCGTGTATGTCTTCCTGCGCGGGGCCGGGGCGCCCAGCCGCGGCGTACACCGGGAGAAGCCGCCACGGGCGCTGATCGAGGCCCTCGACCGATTGTTTTCCCGCGCCCTTGCTCCGGAGACGCCATGATCCATCCCGCCCTGAAAGACCGGGCCAGCCTGCTGGCCCTGCTCGATGCCTGGGCCGCCCGCGGCTGGCTGCGCAGCCTGGATGCCGCCTTTGCCCGCTTCCTGGCTCAGGAGGCCGCGGAGGCGCCGCCCCTGCTGCTGCTGGCGGCTGCGCTGGCCAGCCATCAGCTGGGGCGCGGGCATGCCTGCCTGGACCTGACCGACACCCTGGGTGACCCGGGCTTTGCCCTGTCCCTGCCGCCGGAGGGCGAGGCCAGCGAGGTGGGGGCGGAGCGCCCGATCCTGCCGGCCGACCTCCTGGAAGGGCTCGGCCTGGAGGCCTGGACGGCCGCCCTGGCGCTGCCCGGCCTGGTCGGGCACGGGGAGGGCGACACGCCCCTGCTGTGCATCGGGCAGCGGGTGTACCTGCGCCGCTACTGGCAGTACGAGGGGGCTGTGGCGGCGGGTATCGGCCTGCGCCTCCGCGCCGCCGGCGGCGACCCGGCCGGGATGCCCACGGAGAGGCTCGCTGCGGCCCTCGACGCACTCTTTCCCCCGCAGCCTGGGGTGGCCGGGCCGGACTGGCAGAAGCTGGCCTGCGCCCTGGCGGCGCGCAGCGCCTTCGCCATCGTCCCCGGCGGGCCGGGGACCGGCAAGACGACCACGGTGGTGCGCCTGCTGGCCGTGCTGCAGGCCCTCGCCCTCGGCGAGGAGGGGGGCAGCGCGCTGCGCATCCGCCTGGCGGCGCCCACCGGCAAGGCTGCGGCCCGCCTCAACGAGTCCATCGCCGGGGCGGTGGCCGGACTCGACCTGAAGGCGCTGGCTGACGGCGAGACGGTGCGCAAGGCCATCCCGACCGAGGTCACGACCCTTCACCGCCTGCTCGGCAGCCGGCCCGACAGCCGTCACTTCCGGCACCATGCCGGCAACCCGCTGGGGGTGGATGTGCTGGTGGTGGATGAGGCCTCGATGGTGGACCTGGAGATGATGGCCGCCCTGCTCGATGCCCTGCCGGCCGGAGCCAGGTTGGTGCTGCTCGGCGACAAGGACCAGCTGGCCTCGGTGGAGGCCGGCGCGGTACTGGGCGAGCTGTGCCGGCGGGCCCGCGAAGCGCATTACACTCCGGCTACCACGGACTGGCTGGCCGCCGTGAGCGGTGCGCGGGTGCCGGAGGCCTTGATCGACCCGGCTGGCCGGCCCCTCGACCAAGCGGTGGCCATGCTGCGCCACAGCCACCGCTTCGGGGCTGACAGTGGCATCGGACAACTGGCGGCCGCGGTCAATGCCGGGGCGGCGGAGAAGGCGGTGTCGCTGTTCGAGCAGCGCCTGTCCGACCTGGCGCGGCTGTCGCCGGGCGAGGCCGAGACGGCATTCCGGCGCCTGGTGGTGGAGGGCGATGCGGCGCACGGGCGGGCCGGCTACCGGACCTATCTGGAAACCCTGCAGACCACCCGGCCGACCGATGAGGCCGGTCCGGCCGCCTTCGACGATTGGGCCCGGCGGGTCCTCAAGGCGCACGGCAGCTTCCAGCTGCTGTGCGCCCTGCGGCGCGGCCCGTGGGGCATCGAGGGGCTCAACCCGCGGATTGCCGGCTGGCTGCGTGAGGCTGGGCTGATTCGCGCTGCGGAGGGCTGGTATTCTGGCCGCCCGGTGCTTGTGACGCGCAACGACTACGGACTGGGCCTGATGAACGGCGACATCGGCATCACCCTGGCCCTGCCCGGGCCGCGGGGTGGTGAGGTGTTGCGGGTGGCCTTCCCGGCCGGTGACGGGCAGGACGGTATCCGCTGGATCCTGCCCAGCCGCCTGCAGGCGGTGGAGACGGTGTATGCGTTGACGGTGCATAAATCCCAGGGCTCCGAGTTCGTCCATGCGGCCCTGGTGCTGCCGGATACGCTCAGCCCTATCCTCACCCGCGAGCTGGTCTACACCGGCATCACCCGGGCGCGGAGCGGTTTCACCCTGGTGGATCAGGCTGCTTCAGGCGTTCTGGAGCGGGCCATCGGCCGCCAGGTGCTGCGCGTTTCGGGGCTGATGGCGCGCCTCGACAGCCCGACCGGCGAACACACACAAGGACGGCACTCTTGAAGCTGAGCAACGGACGTTGGCGGGGTCTCGCCTTCGTCGATATCGAGACCAACGGTGGCATGCCCACCATCGATGGCATCACCGAGGTCGGCATCGTCGAGGTGGATGAGGACGGGGTGCGGGAGTGGTCGCATCTGGTGCGGCCGGAGGGCCGCATTCCCGAGTTCATCCAGCGCCTGACCGGCATCACCGACGAGATGGTGGCCGACGCGCCGCGTTTCGCCGAGCTGGCCGAGGAGATCTACAACCGGCTCGACGGGCGCCTGTTCATCGCCCACAACGCGCGCTTCGACTATGGCTTCCTGCGCAATGCCTTCGAGCGCGTCGGGATGCCCCTGCGCCTGCCGGTGATGTGTACCGTCAAGCTGTCCCGGGCGCTCTACCCGGAGCACAAGCGGCATGGGCTGGATGCCCTGATCGAGCGCCACGCGCTGGTGGTGGGCGACCGTCACCGGGCGCTGGCCGATGCCCAGCTGGTCTGGCAGTTCTGGCAGCACATCCACGGCTGCTTCGAGCAGGCGGTGATCGACGCCGCGGTGGCCCGTATCGCGGCCCTGCCCAGCCTGCCGCCCCATGTGGATCCGGCGGTGCTGGACGAGATGCCGGAGCGGCCCGGGGTGTACCTGTTCTTCGGGGAGAATGATCTGCCGCTCTACGTCGGCAAGAGCAAGGACATCCGCAGTCGGGTGTTGTCGCACTTCAGCGCCGATCACCGCAGCGGCAAGGAGATGAACTTGTCCCAGCAGCTCCGCCGCATCGAGTGGATCGAGACCGAAGGGGAGGTGGGAGCCTTGCTGCTGGAAGCCCGCCTGGTCAAGGAGCGGCAGCCCATCCACAACCGGCGGTTGCGCCGGGCCAGTGATCTGTGCGCCTGGCAGCTGGTGGAGGACGGGCAGGGCGGCTGGCGGCCCGAGCTGGTACGGGGCGCCGATCTCGATCCGGGCCGTCAGGACAACCTGTTCGGCTTCTTCACCAGCAAGACGGCGGCCACCAAGGCCCTGCGCACCCTGGCCGAGGAGCACAGCCTGTGCCAGGCCTGCCTGGGCCTCGAGAAGGTGCGGAGCGGCCAGCCCTGCTTCGGCTACCAGCTGAAGCGCTGCAAGGGCGCCTGCATCGGCCAGGAAGCCCGCCCCGTGCATGGTGCCCGTCTGATGATGGCGCTGCACAAGCTGCGCGTCGAGCGCTGGCCCTATGCCGGGCCGGTTGGCCTGCGGGAGGGCAAGGTGCTGCACCTGGTGGACAACTGGTGCTGGCTGGGTACGGCGCGGGACGAGGAGGAGGCGTATGCGCTGCTGGCCTCCGGTCGCCCGGTATTCGATCTGGATATCTGGAAGATCCTCTCCAAGGCCCTGGCCAGGGGGAGGGTGGTGCCGCTGGGCTCGGCAGTTCCGGTCGAGGCCTGAGCGGGAAGCGGCCCGGGAGCTGTGCCGGATCGAGGGCCCGGTGCAGGGCTTGGTGCAGGGGCCTGGTCAAGGACTCGATGGCCTCACGCGGGGGCGCGTTCAGGCTCCCCGCAGAGGCGGGTCAGTCCGTCCGGAAGCTGCCGGGAATCGGCCTGGGGGCGAGCTTCTCGGCGGCGATCTCGAGGGCGTACAGGGTGCCGCCGGTGGTCAGCCAGGCGTGGATCCAGTCGGGCATGGCGCCCTGGCCGTCCCAGGTGAGGGCCCGGTTGGACGGGTGCATGTAGCGGATATGGCCGGGGGTGGAGGGCGCCGCTCCAGGGGCCGCAGCGGGAGGCGGGGCCGCCTCGCTGGTGGCCTGAGTGGGCGCCTGGATGGGGGACTGGGCGGAGGCTCCCTGAGTGGCAGCCTGCTTCTGGGCGTTCTTGTCGGCGGCCTTCTTCCCGGCCTGCTCGCGGGCTGCGGCTTCCTTCTGTGCCGCAGCCTGGGCCTTGGCTTCAATTTTGGCCTGAGCCCGGGCCTCGACGCGGGCGGCAAGCTCGGCTGCCTTGCGCGCAGCTTCTGCTTCGGCGGCCTGCCTGGCAGCCTCGGCCGCCGCAAGGGCGCGGCGTTCGGCTTCCAGGGCCGCTTCGGCGGCGGCACGGGCCTGGTCGGCTTCTTCCTGCTCCCGTTTGGCGATCTCGGCCTTGATCTGTTCGGCGAGTGCTTCCAGTTCAGGGAGTTCGTAAGACTTCAGGTCTGTCATGAAATGCGTCGGGGTCGGCTCGGGCAGGGACGGTGATGCAGGGCGGGGGCCACCGGCAGGCGGCCCCCGCAGGCTCAGTCGGTGGCTTCCGGGCGCATCTGCGGGAACAGGATCACGTCGCGGATCGCCGGGCTGTCGGTCAGCA
>CALBTT010000102.1 GCA_937967645.1 uncultured Zoogloea sp. | reverse complement strand
CCACCACGCTGCCGTGGGCCGGGTTGGAGGCCTTGGCCCAGACGTTGCCGCCGTCGCCTGAGGGGATGTCGTTGCCGGTGAGGGTGCCCGAGAGCGGTGTGTCTTCCTCGGTCTCCAGGGTGTCATCGACCGCGACGGGGACGTCATTCGCCGGCTTGACGGTGAGGCTGACGGTGGCGGTGGAGACGTCACCGTCGGCATCGGTGATGGTGTAGGTGAAGCTGTCGGGGCCGTGGTAATCCGGGTCGGGGGTGTAGACGAAGCTGCCGTCCGGGTTGACCACCACGCTGCCGTGGGCCGGGTTGGAGGCCTTGGCCCAGACGTTGCCGCCGTCACCCGAGGGGGTGTCGTTGCCGGTGAGGGTGCCGTTGAGCGGCGTGTCTTCCCGGGTTTCCAGGGTGTCGTCCACAGCAACGGGGAGGTCATCGACGGGGGTGATCTGGATGGTCACGATGGCGGTGTCGGTACCGCCGTGGCCATCGCTGATGGTGTAGGTGATCACCGCCGTGCCGTTGAAATTGGGGGCGGGGATGAAGTCCAGGGTGCCATCCGGATTGATGGAGACCGTACCTTGTGCAGGCGGGATCGTGGCGGAGGTGACGGTGAGCGGGTCGTTCTCCGGGTCGGAGTCGTTGGTCAGCACCGTGATGCCGCGCAGCGGCGTGTCTTCCGGCGTGGTGAAGACGCCGTCGTCCACAGCGACGGGAGGATCGTTCTGGCCGTTGATGGTGATGGTCAGACTCGTCGTCGCCGTGTCGCCATCCTTGTCGGTGATGGTGTAGCTGAAGACCTCCGTCAGGGTGTCTCCGGCGCGCAGTGCCGCCACCGTGGGGTGGGTGTTGTCGAGGCTGTAGGTGTAGCTGCCATCGGCGGCCAGGGTCAGGCTGCCGTAAGCGCCGGCCAAGGGGACGCCGACGGTGCCCGGGGTGATGCCGAAGCTGAGCTGGGTCACCGGGCCCGGCACGACGTCGGCACCGAGGCGGTCGGCGGTGTCACCGGCCGAGCCTGCCGCGAAGACATTGCCGGTGGTGGTGGTGGGCGCAGCGGTGATGCCCTCGTTAACGCTGTTGGTGTCGGCGTTGGCGGTGGGGTGGTCATCGACGATGCGCACCGTCAGCGTTCCGCCTGCAGAGGTGCCGCCGGCGTCGTTGATCTCCAGGGCCAGCACATCGTTGCTCTCGTCCACGCCCGGCGTGGTCTGGTCTTGCGACAGGGTGTAGCTGTAGGTCAGGGTGCCTGAGGTGGGCACGCCGCCCACGGTGCTGCCGGCAGTGAAGCCGGTGAGGGTGAGCTCGCCCTTGCTGGTGGTGACGGTGATGGGGGTGGTGCCCAGGGTATTGAGCTGCGCCAGGGTGATCAGCGTGCTGTCGACGCGGATGCTGTCGAGACCGTCGTCAGCGGTAAGGGTGATGGTGCCGGTGTTGGTTTCGCTGGTGTCGGCCAGGGTGGTGAGGCCGGCTTCGAACACGGTGGTCTGGCCGGCGGCGGCGCCGTTGCCATCGACCGGGGTGATCGAGGGGCCGCCATCGGTGACGCCGTCGATGGTGATGGTGAGCTGGGCGACATCGGTGAGGGCGCCCGGGTCGGCCAGGGTGTAGCTGAACACCTCGGTCAGGGTGTCTCCCGTCTTGAGGGCGTTGACGGCCGGGTTGGTGTTGTCGAGGGCGTAGGTGTAGCTCCCGTCGGCGCCGATGCGCAGGCTGCCGTAGAGGCCGGTGACGATGGTGCCGTCGGCGCTGGTGGTACCTGCAACGATGGCGGTCATCGCGCCGCCACCGGCTTCGGTGCCGAGGCGGATGCCGGTGATGCCGAGTTCGGCGTTGGTGTTGTCCAGGTCACTGTCCTGCCCCGGCGTGCCGGGCTTGACGTTGCCGTCCACCGACGCGGTGCCCTCGGTGATGCTGTTCGTGTCGTCCACCGCCACGGGGGCATCGGGGACGGAGACCACGTTGAGGGTGGTGGTGAGGATGTTGGACACCTGGGTGCCATTGCTGGCGGCGTCGCTGTTGGCGTCCCGGACCTGCCAGCTGATGGTGCGCGGTGCCGTGGAGGGGTTCTCGCTGGCGTTGCTGTAGCCGACGGTTTCGAGGGCAGCGAGCACGTTGGCCAGGTTGGTGGCGGCGCCCGACAGGGTCAGGGTGCCGGTGCCGGCGTTGTAGCTCTGGCTCCAGCCGGCTGGCAGGGTGCCGGCGGAGAGGGTGTCGCCGCTGCCCAGGCCCGCGCTGATCTGCACGGTGGCCGACACCATCTGGGTGTCGTCCACGTCGGTCAGGGTCCAGCCGGTGGGTTCGAGCAGGAGGGTCGGGTCGTTCTCGGTGAAGCTGCGGGTCGAGCCCGCGCCGCCCAGGGCCGGGGTGTCGTTGACCGGCACGATGTTGATCAGCCGCGTGGTGCTGCCGGTGCCCGTGCCGGCGCCGCTGGAGCCGCCGTCGCTGAGGCTGTAGGTGACGGTACGGCTGCGGTTGGCGGGGGTGTCGTTGTTGTTCGGGTCTTCGCTGGTGCTCAGGTAGGTGAGGCTGCGCAGGACGCTCTGGTAGTTGGCGGTGGTGTCGCTGCCGGACAGGGTCAGGATGCCGGTGCCCGCATCGTAGCTGGCGGTGATGCTGGTGCCGGTGGTGTCCACGGCGAGCACGTCACCCGGGAGGAAGCCGCTGGTCAGGCGGATCGAGCCGCCGCTCATCTGGGTGTCGTCGGCGTCGCTGAGGGTGATGGCGTTATCGACGCTGAGGGCCGGGTTGTTCTCGGTGTAGATCTTTGCGGCGCCCGCGGACAGAACGGGGTTGTCCACCACCTGGTTGATGTTGATGAGGATGTTGCCGCTGCCCGACAGCTGGCCACCGCCGCCCTGATCCTGCCCGCTGCCTGCACTGCCGCCACCGCTGATGTTGGGGTTCTGGTCGTTGATCGTGTAGGCGAGGGTGACGGACGCCGGCGGGGCGTCGCTGCTGTTGCGGTAGGTGACGGCCTGCAGCACGCTGTCGGCGATGGCGGCGGTGGCGCTGCTGTTGAAGGTGATGCTGAGGGTGCCGCCGGTGTTGGTGAAGCTGCCCACCACCGTGCTGCCGTTGCGGATGTTGGCGCCGCTGAAGTTGATGCCGGTGGAGCCGCTGCCGGTGACGCCGAAGACGTCCTGGGCGTTGGCGCCGCCCTGGCGTTCGATGCGCAGCACGGCGCCGTTCCAGCTGGGGTAGATGTCCAGCTCGGGGTCTACCAGGGTGGCGTTGGCGTCCACCACGATGGCCGCGCCGCCTTCGCTGTAGGTGTTGGCCGAGATGGCGTCGAGGCCGGCGATGCTGGGGGCTTCGTTCTGGTCTGTGGTGATCAGGTTGAAGGTGTTGGTGGCCGACGTGGTGCCGCTGACACCGAAGGGCAGCTGGGTGCCACCGTTGTCGCCGTCATCCACCGTGACGCGGAAGGTGATGGTGCCATTGACGTTGGTGTCGGTGGGTTGGTAGCTGACGGTGGCCAGCGCGGCCAGCAGGTCGGTGCGGTTGCCGGTGAGGACCACATTGCCGGTGCTGCTGGTGACGCTGAGGCCGGTGGTGGTGCCCACCTGGATGGTGCCGTAGTTGGCTGCGCTCAGCTGGGCGTTGAGGGTGACGGTGTAGTTGTCGACCCCGACCTCGAAGCCTGCGGTCGCGTTGCTGATGTCGGCGGCGTCGTTGAAGCTGATGGTGTTGCCCGCACCGATGAACTCGAAGCTGCCGTCGGTGATGAACTTGGTGCCGCTGGGCATGGTGAGGGTCGGCGCATCGTTGACCGGGTGGATGGCGATGGCGATGGATTCGCTGTCGCTGCCGGTGCCGCCGCCATCCACCCCGGTGTTGCCACCGTCGTCCACCGTGAGGGTCAGGGTGTCGTCGCCGTTGTAGTGGAGGGCGCTCTGGTAGTAGAGGCTGCTCAGGGCGGCGTTGAGGTCGGTGGCGGAGCCCCGCAGGGTGACGGTGCTGGAGCCCACGGCGCCAGCCGTCACGGTGAGCCCGGCGGGCGTGCTCGAGCCGGTACTGCCGAAGTAGATGTGACTGCCCGTGCCGGCCGTCAGGGTGATGGTGTTGGTGGTGCTGGCAAAGGCGTCCGGGTCGGAGAACGAGAAGCCGGTGATCTGGCCGCGGGCGTCTTCATTGACCGTCTGGCTCGGCGTCGGGTTGGTGATGACGGGCGGATCGTTGGTGTCGGATGCGGCGACGTTGAAGACCACGCTGGCCACGTTGTTGGTGGCGTCGATCGGGGTGCCGTCGGCGTTGGTGCTGCCGCCGTTGGCGCCGGCGGTCAGGGTGCCGGAGGCGTCGCGCAGCCGGTCGTCCACGGAGATCTTGATCTTGAGATTCGCCAGGTCCGGGTCGCTACCATCGGTGGCGGCGCGCAGTTGGTCGAGGGCCGCCTGCACGTCGGCCAGGCTCCCCTGGAAGACGACGATATTGTCGCCCGCCGTGTTGGTCACGGTGACGCCCGCGGGCAGGGCGCCGCTGAAGCTGAAGATCCCGGCCGGGAAGGGGGCGTCGGCGGCGGTGAGGAATTCGGCCGTGACTTGCACGAAGTCCTGCTCGCCCGCACCGATGCCGCCTGCCACGTCGAGGTCGGCAAGGGTGATGGCCGGCAGCGCCACCGGCGTGACTGCCGAGTTGATCACCAGGCTGGCGCCGGCTGCGCTGATGGTGGGCTTGTCGTTGGCCGGGTTCAGCTCGATGTTGTAGCGCGATGGGGTGGGGGTGCTGCCCTGGGGCACCGAGGAGCTGTCATTGGAGACGAAGTCGCCATCGCTGACGACGTAGTCGAAATAGTCGGAGGACGTTTCGCTGCCGTTGTGCTGGTAGGTGATGCGGCTGCTGTCCAGGTCGGCCTGGGTGAATACCGAGCCGACCGAGAGGACGGCGCCGTTCAGTCTCAGACTGCCGTTGGTCGGTGCGGTGGTGATCCGGTACTGGCGCTGTTCGGTGCTGTTGTCCGTGTCGCCGTAGACGAGGTGGGCGACGTTGCCGGCCGGCAGGGTCGGGGTACCGGCACCGGTGATGCCGTTGGTGTTGGTGTAACCCAGGGCGCCGCCGATGGTGGCCGTGGCGCCTTCTGCGATGGGGCCGGCCTCGCCGGTGATCAGCTGGGATTTGTCCTGGTACTGGGGCGCATCGTTGATGGGCGTGAGGGTGATCGGGACGATCAGCTCGGCGCCGGTGCTGGTGTGGTTGGTGGCCGTAGCCGTGCCCGCGGTGATGCCCTGGTCGTCGATCGGGATCAGCCGGAAGCTGTCGCTGAAGTTCTCGCTGCTGTCGTGGGTGTATACCAGCTTGCCTGCATTCAGGTCGGCCGCCGTGACGAAGTCGCCCACGTTGAGTGCCACACCGTTCAGGGTGAGGCTGCCGTGGCTGACGTTGCCGGTGATCTGGAAGCGCAGGGCATTGTTGATGGCGTAGCCGGTCTCGTTGTCGGAGGCCGAATTGTCGGCGTCGGAAAGGACGATGTTGCCCTGGGTGATGGTGATGCTGCTGCCTTCCGGTCCGAAGATGCGGCTGCCGTTGGTGGCGGTGGGCGTGTCGTTCTGGGGGGTGATGCTCAGGTTGAAGTTGCGTACGGCGGTCTCGGTCGAGCCGTCGGAAACCGAATAGGTGAAGAAGTCGACAAAGTCCTCGCCGCCGGCATGGGCGAAGCTGACCCGCCCGGCATCGACGTCGGCCTGGGTGAAGCTGTCGAAGTACGCCAGGGCCACGCCGTTGAGGCGGATGCTGCCGCTGGTGGGCAGGGTCAGGACCCGGTAGGTCAGCTGGGCGGGCGGCGTGTCCGGGTCGGCGGCCGTGAGCTGGGTATTGTCGAGAACGATGGTCTCGCCTTCGAGCAGGCTTGCGGCGTTGCTGCCGCCGGTGCTCGGGACGTCATTGATCGGTGCGTCCGGTGGCACGGGGTTGCCGTCTGTGCCGGTGCTCTCCACGTTGATGCTGAAGGTGTTGATCGCCAGGGTGTCGGTGCCGGGCACATAGATGCCGCCATCCCGGGGGGTGGGGTAGAGGCGGCGGTCACCATCCTTGACGGTGAAGCTGATGCTGTCGGTGCGGGGCGTTGCGGAGAGGGTGGTGTAGACCAGCCGGCCGTCCGCGATGTCCTGCTGGGTGAAGGTGGCACCGGCCACCAGCCGGGCGCCGCTGAGGCTGAAATAGCCTTCTGCCGGGTTGGGGACCGCGGTCAGGGTATAGGTGAGGCCGGCGTCCGGTGAATCGGTGTCCGTCACCTGGAGCATGGCCGGCGTGATGGTCAGGCTGGTGCTGGTGCCGGTGAGGGTCTGGGTGATGTCGGTGGTGAGCACCGGGTCGTTGTTGTTCCCGATGACCCCGATCTGGATGGTGCTCTCCTGGGACAGGGGGACACCCGTGCCGCCCCCGCTGTCGGTGATGCGGATCTTGAAGCTGTCGGGCGTGCCGGTGGGCTCGCTGCCGTCGTGGCTGTAGGTGAGCTTGCTCAGGTCAGCCACCACGAAGGGGCTGCCCGGGGTGGCGGTGCTGATCGCCACGCCGTCGTACTTGAGTGTCCCCTGCGCGGGCAGGCTGGTGATGCTGTAGGTGAAGACGCTGTCGTCCGGGTCGCTGCCCGAGATGGCGCCGCGGGGCGTGGAGATGGGCGGCACCAGGTTGGTGTTGGCCGTCAGGCTGACGTCCTGCTCACCCTCGAACACCGTGACCGTGCCCGCTACGGAGGGGGCCTGGTTGACCGGGTTGATGGCTATGGTGACCACCTGGTTGGTCAGCAGGCCACCGGCACCGTCATCCACGATGATGACGAAGGTGTCGGTGGTAGGAGCCAGTACCTGGCTGCCGTTGTGGGTGTAGCTGAGCTGGGAGATCTGGCTGACGGCAAAGGTTGATCCGACTGACAATTCGTTGCCACCCAGCTTGATGACCCCCTGGCCCGGCAGGCCGGCCACCTTCACGATGACCTGGTTCTGGGTGTTGTCCACGTCCGAAAGACCGAGGTTGATCTGGGTGAAGCCCACCGCACCCACGTTGGTGGCGGCGCTGAAGTTTGCTGTGCCGCCTTCGGTGACCGACAGCGGGGTGCCACCCGCGAGGACCGGGATGTCGTTGGTCGGGGTGATGGCCAGATTGACCGTGCGGCTGGTGGAGGTGCTGCCGTCGTTGGTCGCGATGGTGAAATCAGCGGCCCCACTGGCTTCGGCAAGCCCCTGGAAGTGCATGCCGTCGAGCGCGGCGTTGATGTCGGCGAGGCTCCCGCTGAAACTCACGGAGCTCGTGCCGTTTCCGGTGAGACCGGTAAGGCCGGTGGTGCTGGCGAGGGTCAGGGTGCCGGTGGTGGAGCCCAGGGTGATGGTCTGCGTGTCACCGTCGCCGTCGGCGATGGTGATGCCATTGATGGTGATGGGGGTGTCTTCGGTGCCGCTGCGGATACCGCTTACTGCATCTGCAATCGTCGGGGCGGCCAGAAGCCCGTTGAGCCCCTGGAGGCTGAGGGTGGCGGCCTCGATGGGGCCTGTGCTGGCTTCGAGGATCAGGTCGCCGCCGCTGCCGTGGGTGCCGGTGAGGTCGGTCGAGGCGGCCACGTCGGCGCCCGTCAGGGCCGCGAGGCGGTCGATGAAGGCAGTGCCCTGGCTGGCGATGTCGCAGCCATAGAGCAGGATGTCCGCGCTGCTGGTGAGGTGGTTGCCGATGGCCGCCAGTTCGGCTCGGAACGCGTCCAGGCCGTTGGTGTCCAGGCGCTGGTTGCCCAGGGTGATCTGGTCGGCGGCGCCATGGGTGATCACGTGAAGGGTGGTGAGGTCGTCACGTCCGTCGAGGGCCTCCGCGATCTGGGTGAGCCCTGCGCGCGCGGGGTCGAGGATCAGGATCTGGCTGCCGGCAGGCATGCCTGCGACGATCTCCTGCCAGCCGGTGACGGCGGGGTCGATGATCACGAGGCTCGTGTTGTTGCGCTGCCCGCTCTGTGTGTCCAGCTGCTCGGGCGTGCTGGCATGGCGTGCCGGGTCATCGTGGGGGCGGTCTGCGCTTGAGCTGTCATCATGTTGGTCGACGCTGAGTGCGGCGGCCCCGTCGAACAGGTGCCGGGGTTCGAGTGCGAGGCGGTGAGTGACAGGACGGAGAGACTTCTGGACGACTCGAGAGGACATATCGACACCTTGTGCCTTGCGGCACGTTCGTGATTATCGAGATAGGGGGGGAATGCTTTGCCAAGGCCCCCGCGTAAATCAGGGGGTGGGCACGTGAAGCGTTCGGCTCTGCTTATTTAACGGAATGTAACGAGCATTCCTGAGTGTGGTAAAGCCATTTTTTACAGTATTTTGCATAACACATGTGTGTATTCTGACGCCAACCTGACACAGGGAGAAGAAAAAACATGAAGCCGATGCAGGGCGTGAAGGTGCTCGAAATGGGTACTTTGATCGCCGGACCTTTCTGTACCCGCATCCTTGCCGAGTTCGGCGCCGAGGTGATCAAGATCGAGTCGCCGAATGGTGGCGACCCTCTGCGCCAGTGGCGCAAGCTGCATCAGGGCACCTCCCTGTGGTGGTCGGTGCAGGCGCGCAACAAGAAGTCTGTCACGGTCAATCTGAAGCACCCTGAGGGCGTGGCTCTGGTGCGGCGCCTGGCGGAGGAGGCGGACATCGTCGTCGAGAACTTCCGTCCTGGCGTGCTCGAGAAGCTCGGCCTCGGCTGGGATGTGTTGTCGGCCGCCAACCCCGGCCTGGTGATGGTGCGCCTGTCGGGCTTCGGGCAGACCGGCCCTTACAAGGACCGGCCGGGCTTCGGGGCGATCGGCGAGTCGATGGGCGGGTTGCGTTACATCACCGGCTTTCCCGACCGTCCGCCCGTGCGCACCGGCATCTCGATCGGGGATTCGATCGCGGCCCTGTGGGCGGCGATCGGCGCCCTGATGGCCCTGCGCCACCGGGAAGTGAATGGCGGCGTCGGGCAGGTCGTCGATGTGGCTCTCTACGAGGCGGTCTTCGCGATGATGGAGAGCATGGTCCCGGAGTTCGATGTGGCCGGCTTCATCCGTGAGCGTACCGGCAACATCATGCCCGGCATCACACCTTCCAACACCCACACTACCCGCGACGGGCGGCACATCATCATCGGTGGCAACGGAGATGCGATCTTCCGGCGCCTGATGATCGCCCTCGGGCGCCCCGATCTGGCGGACGATCCGGAGCTGGCCAGCAATGCCGGGCGGGATCGGCGGGCGGTGGAGCTGTACGGTGTCATCGATGCCTGGGTGGCGGCCCGGGATGGCGACGTGGTGCTGGCGGCGATGGAGGCCGCCGAGGTGCCTGCGAGCCCGGTGTTCTCTGTGGAGGACATGTTCCGCGACGCGCAGTTCGTCGCCCGCGGCATGATCGAGGAGGCGGCCCTGGCCGACGGCACGCCGATCCGCATTCCCGGCGTGGTGCCCCGCCTGGTGGATACGCCGGGAGGCACCGAATGGCTGGGTCCCGGCCTGGGCGAGCACACCGACGAGGTGCTCGCCGGGCTGGGCTACGACCCTGAGCGGATCGCCCGCCTGCGGGCCGACGGCGCCATCTGAACCGGCTTGTCCCGGGGATGTCGCGAAGTCGCGATATCATCGGGTTTATTCCTTCTTCATCCGGAAGTGTCATGCCTACCATTCTCGTGACCGGCGGTGCCGGCTACATTGGGTCCCATACCTGCGTCGAACTGCTGGCAGCCGGCTACGACGTGGTCGTCGTGGATAATTTCTGCAACAGCAAGCCTGAGGCCCTGCGCCGTGTCGAAGCCATCGCCGAGCGGCGCCTGGCGGCCGTGGTCAACGCCGACATCCGTGACAAGGCAGCCCTGCGGGCGGTGTTTGCCGGGCACCGCATCGACGCGGTGATCCACTTCGCGGCCCTCAAGGCGGTCGGCGAGTCGGTGGCCAAGCCGCTGATGTATTACGACAACAACATTGCCGGCACGGTGGCACTGGCCGAAGTGATGGCCGAGGCGGGCGTCAAGTCGCTGGTCTTCAGTTCGTCCGCCACGGTGTACGGCGACCCGGCGAGTGTGCCGATCCGCGAGGATTTTCCGACCGGGCCGACCAATCCCTATGGCCGCACCAAGTGGATGATGGAGTACGTGCTGTCCGATCTGGCGGCGGCGGATCCGGAGTGGCGGGTGGCGCTGCTGCGCTACTTCAACCCGGTGGGCGCTCACGCCAGCGGGCACATCGGCGAGGACCCGAACGGCCTGCCCAACAACCTGATGCCCTTCGTCAGCCAGGTGGCGGTGGGGCGCCTGCCGCAGCTGCGCGTCTTTGGCGGCGACTATGCGACGCCTGACGGCACCGGCGTGCGGGACTACATCCACGTGGTGGACCTGGCGGTGGGCCATGTGGCAGCCGTCCGCCGCCTGGCGGAACGCCCGGGCGTGCTGACGGTCAACCTGGGTACGGGGCGCGGCTACAGCGTGCTCGAGGTCATCAAGGCCTTCGAGGCGGCGAGTGGTCGCAAGGTCCCCTACGAGATCGTTGCGCGGCGGCCAGGTGATGTGGCCCAGTGCTACGCCGAGCCCGGGCTGGCGGAGGCCGAGCTGGGCTGGCGGGCGAGCCGCGGCATTGACGAAATGTGCGCCGATTCGTGGCGCTGGCAGAGTTCCAATCCCCAGGGGTATCCCGATTGAGCACCGAAGACCTGCCTGTAAGCGACGCCCTCAATGTGCTTGGGGGGCCGTTGCTGGCCTGTAGTTATGCGCCCTTGACCGGCTGGATGCGGACCGGCTGCTGCGAGGCGGATCCGGACGACCTGGGGCGTCACCATGTATGCGTGAAGGTCAGCGAGGAATTCCTGGCCTTCAGCGCCCTGCGCGGCAACGACCTGTCCACCCCGCGCCCGGAGTACCGTTTTGCCGGCCTGCGGCCAGGCGACCGCTGGTGCCTGTGTGCCCTGCGCTGGCGCGAGGCCTGGGAGGCTGGCGTCGCCCCTCCGGTCGTGCTCGCGGCCACGCATGTGGCGGCCCTGGAGGTGATTCCCCTCGAGGCCCTCAAGCGCTACGCCGTGGATCGCTGAGCGGTCGGCCTAGAGGCCGGCCACCCATTCCAGCAGGGCATCCTGGACATCCCGTCCGGCGCTGGCATTGGGGTGGTTGATCAGCAGCACCACGATGTAGCGGTGTCCGCTGGCGCCCTGCACGTAGCCGGCCAGGCTGCGTACGCCATCGAGCGTGCCGGTCTTGATGTGGGCGGCCCCGGCCGCCGGGCTGTTGGCCACCCGCCGCCGGGCGGTGCCATCCCGGCCGGCTATCGGCAGCGAGGCGATCAGCTCCGGCATGCTGCGGCTGCGCCAGGCGGCCATCAGCAGGTGGCCCAGGGTGTGGGCGCTGACCCGCTCGTTGCGCGACAGTCCGGCGCCGTTCTCGATCACCAGGGCCTCGGTGGGAATGCCGGCCGCGGCCAGGGTGCGTTCGACCACCCTGCTGCCGGCCACGACCGAGTCACGGCCGGGCTCGCTCTCCGCGCCCAGGGTGGCGAGCACATGGCGGGCGATCACGTTGTTCGACCATTTGTTCATGTCCCGCAGAACCTCGGGCAGTGCGGGCGAGGTGCTTTCCGCCAGCGTCCGGGCGCCGGTAGGGGCAGTGCCGTCCACGAAGCGGCCGTCGATCTCCCCGCCGAGTTCTTGCCAGAGCGCCCGGAACAGGCCTTCGAACAGCCTGGCGGGGGGGAGCGGGGCCAGGTTCCAGTCGAAGGCTGCGGTGCAGGCCGGTGGTAGGCTGCCTTCCAGGGTGAGGATGCTGCTGCCGTTCGCGCCGCTCCGGCTGTCTGCGGTGAGCAGGGCCGCGGGGTCGGGGCATGGGCCTGCTCCACCGCGCCGTATCCGGTTGTCCAGGTTCAGCCCGGCAGGCAGCAGGTCGATGCCCACCTCGGCGCCCGCAGCGTTCGGCATGAGCCGCAGGGGCAGGGCGCCGTAGTCGATGTTGAGCGCATCGGCGGGGGCGTTGTAAGGCCGCAGCGGGCGCTGGTCAAAGGCCCCGGGGTCATGGGGGGGCAGCTGGAAGAAGCGTCGGTCCGTGACCACGTCCCCCTCGATGCGACGGATGTCCCGGCTGCGCAGCTCCCGCAGCAGCAGCCACAACCGTTCCCGCGACAGGCGCGGATCGCCGCCGCCGATCACATGCAGGTTCCCCTTGAGGACGCCGCTGCGGACGGGCGCCTCTGCGGCGATGCGGGTCTTCCAGGCAAAGGTCGGTCCCAGCTGCTCCAGGGCCGCATAGGTCGTCACCAGCTTCATCACGGAGGCCGGGTTCATCGCCTCACGGGTCCGATGGGCCAGTACGGGGGTGGCCGAATCCACGTCCTGAACCAGTACGGCGGTGGCTGCGCGGGGTATCGCCGCGCGGGCCAGACTGCTCTCCAGGGCGGCCGGCCAGGCTGGTGCGGCCTGGGCAATCGGTGCCGGTGCGGCGAAGCTCAGCAGGGTGGCGAGGTGAAGCGATATACAGGCGGGCTGGAGGCTTGGCATGGCAGGCGCTAGGGGGGCGCGTGGGGCGGTGCGACGCGGCGATTATGCCTTCACGCCGTGTGAACTCGCTGTTGCACTGCGCAAAACGGGCGGATTATTACGCCATCGGGGAGCGCCCGAGCGGCCTCCAAAGTGCTGTTGATTGCCATAATTCCCAATGCTGGCGCGGGTTTAGCGCCATAGCCCTTTTTTTGGGTACGGGTTTTCGCTATACTCCGCAAGTTTTCCGTATTGCGATCTTCGAAGTCTCTTTTATTGAGGTTAGTGGGCCATGAGCGTGGATCAGAAAGTGGATGCGGGTCGGCGCCAGCTGTTGCTGGTGACGTCGGCGGCAGGGGGCGTGGGCGCAGTCGCCGCGGCCGTGCCGTTCGTCGCGAGCCTGACGCCGTCGGAGCGTGCAAAGGCAGCCGGTGCGCCGGTTGAAGTGGATATCAGCAAGCTGGGCCCGGGTCAGATGATGACCGTCGAGTGGCGCGGCAAGCCGGTCTGGATCATCAATCGCACCAAGGAAATGCTGGAGTCGCTCAAGAAGACCGACGGCGAGGTCAGCGATCCGAAGTCCGACAAGCCGATGCAGCCGGAGTACGCCAAGAACGAAACCCGTTCCATCAAGCCGGAAATCCTGGTTGCAGTGGGTATCTGCACCCACTTGGGTTGTTCTCCGTCCGATAAGTTCAAGACGGGCGCCGAGAGCGGTGTGAGCGCTGACTGGGCCGGTGGTTTCCTGTGCCCCTGTCACGGTTCCACCTTCGACATGGCTGGCCGCGTCTACAAGAGCAAGCCTGCGCCGGACAATCTTGAAATTCCGCCGCACAAGTACCTGGCCGACACCAAGATCCTGATCGGCGAAGACGGAAAGGCCTAAACGATGACGACCAAATCTCAAGCTGTTCTGGACTGGATCGACGCGCGCTTCCCGCTGACGTCGACCATCAAGGGGCACCTCACCGAGTACTACGCACCGAAGAACTTCAACTTCTGGTACTTCTTCGGCTCCCTGGCCCTGCTGGTGCTGGTGATCCAGATCGTCACCGGCATCTTCCTGGTGATGCACTACAAGCCCGATGCGTCCCTCAACGCGTCCGGCGTGCCGGTGGCCTTCGCCTCCGTCGAATACATCATGCGCGACGTGCCGGGTGGCTGGATCATCCGCTACATGCACTCCACCGGTGCTTCGGCGTTCTTCATCGTCGTCTATCTGCACATGTTCCGCGGCCTGCTCTACGGTTCCTACCGCAAGCCCCGCGAACTGATCTGGATCTTCGGCACCCTGATCTTCCTGGCGCTGATGGCCGAAGCCTTCATGGGCTACCTGCTGCCGTGGGGTCAGATGTCGTTCTGGGGCGCCCAGGTGATCGTGAACCTGTTCTCCGCGATTCCCGTGATCGGTCCGGACCTGTCCGTGGTGATCCGTGGTGACTTCGTGGTGTCCGACGCGACCCTGAACCGCTTCTTCTCCTTCCACGTCATCGCTGTGCCGCTGATCCTCATCGGCCTGGTTGCCGCCCACATCGTCGCCCTGCACGAAGTCGGCTCCAACAACCCGGATGGCGTCGAGATCAAGAAGAAGAAGGGCGCTGACGGCCACCCGCTGGACGGCATCCCCTTCCACCCCTACTACACCGTCAAGGACATCGTGGGCGTGGTGGGTTTCCTGATCGTCTTCTCCTTCATCGTGTTCTTCGCCCCTGAAGGCGGCGGCTACTTCCTGGAGTTCAACAACTTCATCCCGGCCGACCCGCTGAAGACCCCGCCGCACATTGCGCCGGTGTGGTACTTCACCCCGTTCTACTCGATCCTGCGTGCGGTGACCTATCCGCTGCTGGGTATCGACGCGAAGTTCTGGGGCGTGGTGGCGATGGGTGCTGCCGTGGTGATCATTGCCTTCCTGCCCTGGCTGGATCGCAGCCCGGTGAAGTCGATCCGCTACAAGGGCGGTCTGTTCAAGGCCATCCTGGTTGTCTTCGTGATTTGCTTCTTCATCCTCGGTTATCTCGGCGTTCTGCCCCCCACCCCGGGTCGCACCCTGGTGTCGCAGATCTGCTCGGTGATCTACTTCGGCTTCTTCCTGCTGATGCCGTGGTACTCGAAGATCGACAAGTGCAAGCCCGAACCTGATCGGGTGACCGGTTAATAGAGAATGAAAGCCATGAAAAAACTTTTGTCAGCTCTCTTGTTCGCACCGCTGCTTGCGCTTGCCAGCGGTCCCGAACTGCACCTCGACAAGGCACCGGTGTCCACCGATCCGGCTGCCCTGCAGAATGGCGCCAAGATCTTCGTGAACTACTGCCTGAACTGCCACGGCGCCAGCTACATGCGCTACAACCGGCTGCAGGAGATCGGCCTGTCCGAGCAGATGATCAAGGACAACCTGATGTTCACCGCCGACAAGATCGGTGAGCCGATGCGCATTGCCATGCAACGCGACGAGGCCAAGGTGTTCTTCGGTGCTGCGCCTCCGGATCTGACCGTGATCTCCCGCTCCCGCGCTTCCGAGTTCGGTAGCGGCGCGGACTGGCTGTACACCTACCTGCGCAGCTTCTACCGTGACGAAAGCCGTCCGACCGGCTGGAACAACGTGATCTTCGAAAACGTTGGCATGCCGCACGTCCTGTACGAGCTGCAGGGCGAACAGGTTGCCAAGGTCGAGCAGAAGGACGACGGTCACGGCAACAAGGTCAAGGAAATCACCCTTGAGCAAGGCAAGCCGGGCAAGCTCTCCAAGGAAGAGTACGACAAGGCGACTGCCGACCTCGTCTCCTACCTGGTGTGGATGGGTGAGCCGATGGCCGAGAAGCGCAAGAGCATCGGTACCGGTGTGATCGCTTTCCTGAGCCTGCTGTTTGTCCTTTCCTATCTGCTCAAGAAGAACTTCTGGAAAGACATCCACTAATACTCGGCGGCGGGTTTGCTGATGCACTCCCTTGCTGTCGCCGAGCAAGACGCACCCCGCGCCACACGGCGCGTGGTGCGTGATTCAGAGTATCCGTGGGGTAACACAACGATGATGAATTTGTATTCCGGAACGACAGATCCTTTCAGTCACCGGTGCCGTATCGTGCTCTTCGAAAAGGGCATGGATTTCCAGGTGATTGATGTCGATCTCTTCAACAAGCCGGAAGACATCGCTGTCATCAACCCGTACAACCGGGTTCCTGTGCTGGTTGATCGCGACCTCGTGCTTTACGAGTCCAACATCATCAACGAGTACATCGACGAGCGTTTCCCGCATCCCCAGCTGATGCCGCCCGACCCCATCATGCGTGCCCGGGCCCGCCAGCTGCTGCACACCTTCGAACTGGAGCTGTTCTCCCATATCGACGCCCTGGAGAAGAATCCCAAGGGTGCCGACAAGGAGCGCGCCCATGTGCGTGACCAGCTGACCCAGCTGGCACCCATGTTCACCAAGCAGAAGTTCCTGCTGGGTGACGAGTTCTCCATGCTCGACGTGGCCATCGCCCCGCTGCTGTGGCGTCTGGACCACTATGGCATCGAACTGCCGCGTTCGGCCGCTCCGCTGATGAAGTACGCCGAGCGGATCTTCAGCCGCCAGGGCTTCATCGATGCCATGACCCCGTCCGAAAAGGTCATGCGCCGCTGATGCATTCCGGGGCTGCGTGCTGAACGCAGCCCCGTTCCCTTTTATCTCCCGTTTCTGCGGCCTGTTCCGGGTCCGCACGCCTGAGGCCACAGGTCATGAGTGAAGTTTCCACCAAGCCCTACCTGATCCGCGCCATTCATGAGTGGTGCGTGGACCAGGGGCTCACGCCTTACCTCGCAGTGGCGGTCGATCGCCGCACCCTGGTTCCCCGCAACTTCGTGCAGGATGGCCAGATCGTCCTGAACATCAGCCCCGATGCCACGCAGAGTCTGGTCATGGGCAACGAGATGATCGCCTTCCAGGCGCGTTTCGGTGGGGTTGCCCAGAATATTTCCGTGCCGATCGATAACGTCTCGGCGATCTATGCCCGCGAAAACGGGCATGGCATGGCCTTCGAGCCGGTCTCCCTGGCGGATGGTGAGTCTTCCATCGATGAGGACGAGGCGGCTGAGGTCTCGGAGGGGTCGCCCGATGAGGTCGCCGATACCCCCCCCGAGCCGCCCAAGGGTGGTGGTCTGCGTGCCCACCTGAAGCTGGTCAAGTAAGCGGCCTGTCCCTGAGGCTGGGCGGGCCTGATTGATCTGGCTCAGGGTGCCCCCAGGGGTTGGACGATAGAGTTGCAAGCATCTTCATATTTTGAGGTTTCCCGACATGGCTGCGATGGAATGGACTGAAAAACTGACCTTGGGTCTGGGGGTGATGGATCAGACCCACCAGGAGTTCGTCGAGGCCTACAACCGCATGCTCGCAGCGGAAGGTGACGCGCTGCTGGTCGAGATGGATGCCTTCCTGGCGCATACGGTCGAGCATTTCGACCAGGAAAATCGCTGGATGGAAAAGATCGGTTTTCCGGGCTGCCACAAGGCCGAGCACGATCGCGTGATCGCCGTGTGCCGGGATGTGCGCAAGCGCGTCGAGCGCGGTGATGCGGCCCTGGGGCGCCAGCTGCTCCAGGAACTGCCGATCTGGTTCGACAACCATGTCGAATCCATGGATGCCGCGCTGGCCTCCTACATCGAGTCCATCGGCTTTGATACCGAAACCGGCGAAATCCGCAATCCGCCGGCGCCCGACTGCGGGGATGGCTCCTCGTCCTGTTGCACCCCGCCGGTGAAGCCCGAGGCCGAGCAGCAGCCGGCCTGATCCGTTTCAAGCCCACCGCCCTCCCGGCGGTGGACGCGTGGCCCGAGGCCGTGTTGCCGGGCCTTGCCTGTGCCGACTTCGTGTCGGCATTGTGCTTTCTGGTTGTGCCCTTTTTGCGCTCGGATATCGCCTTCGCATGGCGCCTGCGCTCGAGTTCGAGTGCCTGAGCTAAAGTCGTCGCCCGCCGTGACGATATGCCTTCCCATCAGGTCTAGAGGGGCGGGGAAGCGATGTCTTTTGTGCGCGTCAATAGTGGCGAGGTTGAGGTCGGGCGGCCGGTGCCCTGGCCTCTCTACGATGACAAGAAGCAGCTCCTGCTTGCCCGTGGTGTGGTCGTCGAAACGGAGTCCCAGAAAAAGGCCCTGATGGAGCGCGGCCTGTTCCGCAAGCTGCCGGTGAGCGAGACCCGCGTCAACACCGAGAGCGGCGATAAGCCCGCGGGTGACAATTGCAGCTTTGACGAGATCAAACTGGATATCGGCGATACCCTCCAGTTGCAGACCCAGAGCGATACCGGACAGGCACGCTACTACGTCAAGCTGATCGGCTATCTCAAGGGCAAGAGTGTGCTGGTGACCACGCCGACCCAGGACGGCAAGGTCCTGCTGATGCGCGAGGGGCAGGCTTTCGTCGTGCGCCTGTTCTCGGGCAAGAGCGTGTTTGCCTTTGGGGCGACCGTCTACAAGGTGGCCAATGTCCCTTTCCCCCACCTTCATCTGACGTATCCGTCCCAGGTGCGGGGGTTGGTGGTGCGGCGCGGGGCGCGGGCCCGGGTGAGCCTGATTGCCGCAGTATCGTCTGCGGACGGGCGCTCCCATGCATCGACGATTGTGGACCTGAGCATCGGTGGCGCCATGCTGTTGGCCAAGGCGCCCATGGGTGTCAAGGACGACCGGATTGCCATCAAGTTCCGGGTGGTCGTCAGCGACGTGGAGCAGTACCTGACCATTCCCGCGGTGCTTCGCTCGGTGCACGCCACCGCAGGGCAGGACGGCGAGGCCCCGCAGGTGCACCACGGTGTTCAGTTCGACGAACTGCCCCATGCCGAGCAGGTCGTACTGTCGGCCTTCGTTTACCGCATCCTCTTCGAGGAGACGGCGGAGGGCTGATCAGCCCAGCCGGAACGGAAAATCCGGTTCCGGTCTGTGGCCGTCCAGAATGTCGGCAAGTGCCCTCGCCGAACCGCAGGCGAGGGTCCAGCCCAGGGTGCCGTGCCCGGCATTCACATACAGGTTGTCGATCAAGGTGCGACCGATCTGCGGCAAATTGCTCGGGGTCGCCGGACGCAGGCCGCACCAGTGTTCCGCACGGCTCAGGTCGGTGGCGCCCGGCAGATGGTTCTCAAGCCATCTGACGATGGATGCGCTGCGGAACGGATTCGGGGACAGGTCGAAACCGTTGAGTTCGGCGGTGCCGGCTACCCTCAGGCGGGTGCCCAGGCGCGAGCAGACGATTCGCCGGGATTCGTCGGTCAGGCTGTGCCGTGGGGCCAGTGACTCGTCGATGATCGGGACGGTGACGGAGTAGCCCTTCACCGGATAGATCGGCAGCTTCACGCCAAAGCGTTTCAGCAGCCCCGGGCTGTAGCTGCCGGCGGCCACCACCACGGCATCGGCCTTGAAGACGCCCGCGCGCATGTGTCCGTCGAGCACCCGGGCGCCCCGGATCTTTCCCCTGACGATGTCGAATTCGTAAAGATTGCTGTCGAAGGAGAAGCGGACGCCTGCTGCCGCGGCCTTGGCGGCGAGGGCCTGGCAGAACAGGTGGGCATCGCCGCTTTCGTCATCCAGGCCGTGCAGGGCGCCGGCCAGCTGTGGACGCACCTTGCACAGGGCGGGCTCCAGGGCGACCGCCTCATCCGCGCTCAGCAGCCGGGTCTGAATACCCAGCGCGGCAAGTTCCTTCTGGCGCGCTGGAATCCCCTTGAACTCCCGCCGGCTCTGGAACAGGTGAAGGATGCCGGCCTCGCTCGCGTCGTACTCCAGCTCAAGGCCCTCGCGGAGGGCCTTGAGCTCACGCCGGCTGTAGAGGGCCAGGTTGGCAATGGCGCGGGTGTTGTAGGCCGTGCGGCCCGGCAGGCACTCGCGCAGGAAGGCCGCGGCCCAGCGCCACTGGGCGGGGTCGGCACGCAGCCGGAACAGCAACGGCGCATCCTTGCGGCCGAGCCAGCGCAGCACGGTGGCCGGTGCGGAGGGATTGGCCCACGGCTCCGGGTGGCTGACGGAAATCTGCCCGCCGTTGGCAAAGCTCGTTTCCATCCCCGGCCCGGCCCGGCGGTCGACGACGGTGACGGAGTGACCAGCCTGGTTGAGATACCAGGCGCTCGTGACGCCAGCTAGGCCGGCGCCGATGACCAGAACTTCCATGATGCCTTGTTAGGAGAGTGCTTCGGTAGGGGGCGGATTGCCCCATGCGAATCAAGCTCCTAATCATAAACGACGGACGGGGCCGATCCAGGCGATAATCCGCACTTTTAGCGCTTATCCCGGAGAAACGAGCCATGCGCCGAGTCACGCTTACCCAATTTCTGATCGAACAGCAGCGTAAAGGCCTGATGAGTGCCGATCTGCGTCTGCTCATGGAGGTGGTGGCCCGGGCGGTCAAAGCCATCGCCGTGAATGTGTCCAAGGGCGCCCTGGCCGGCGTGCTGGGCGAAGCCGGCAGCGACAACGTGCAGGGCGAGGCCCAGAAGAAGCTGGACGTGATCGCCAATGACATCCTGATCCAGGCCAATGAGTGGGGTGGCCACCTGGCCGCGATGGCCTCGGAGGAGGTCGAGGAGATCCGTCCGATCCCCGGTGAATACCCGAAGGGTGCCTACCTGCTGCTGTTCGATCCGCTGGATGGCTCCTCCAACATCGATGTGAATATCTCCGTCGGCACGATTTTCTCGGTGCTGCGCTGTCCGGAGGGCGTGAATGCCCCCACCGAGGCCGATTTCATGCAGCCCGGCACCGCGCAGGTGGCGGCCGGCTACTCGGTGTATGGGCCGTCCACCCAGCTGGTCCTGACCGTGGGCAACGGTGTGCATGGCTTCACCCTCGATCGTGAGATGGGCAGCTTCATCTACACCCACCCGGACATGACGATCCCGGCCGACACCAAGGAATACGCCATCAACGGGTCCAACGAGCGCTTCTGGGAGGCCCCGGTGCAGCGTTACGTCAGCGAACTGAAGGCTGGCGCTGAAGGCCCGCGCGGCCGTGACTTCAACACCCGCTGGGTGGCCTCGATGGTGGCCGACGTGCACCGCATCCTGACCCGTGGCGGCATCTTCATGTACCCCATGGACAGCAAGATGAAGGACAAGGGCGGCAAGCTGCGCCTGATGTACGAAGCCAACCCGATGGCGATGATCGTCGAGGCGGCCGGCGGTGCGGCCTCCACCGGCCGTGAGCGCATCCTCGACGTCAAGCCGGTGAAGCTGCATCAGCGGGTGCCGGTCATCCTCGGCTCCCGCAATGAGGTGGAGCGGGTCGTCTCCTACCACCTGGAGTCCTGAGCGTCTCGATGGATTCAACCGGCGACGGATGCAGCCGGTTGAATCGTTTGCAAGTGTGATGGTCGAATTGGACATCGGCGACAGCCAGACCCACCCAGGTGATGTCGTATGTCCAGTCAGCCCGCTTCCGCAGCCCTTGATCCTGCTTCGTCGCCAGACCCGGCCGCCCTCCGGCTTGCCGGGCTCCGGCAGGCCGTGGTCGCCGCGACCCGGCCTCCCGAAGCGGAGTGCATCCTTCCGTTGATCGACGAGGCCCGGCCTGATGCCGGGCTGGCGCCCCAGATCCATCAGCTGGCCCTGGATCTGGCCACCGAGGTCCGCCATCGGCGGCGGCGTGCAGGCGGCGTCGACGCGCTGATGAACGAGTTTGCCCTCGACAGCAGTGAGGGCGTGGCCCTGATGTGCCTGGCTGAGGCCTTGCTGCGCATCCCCGACAGGGAAGGGCGCCTGCACCTCATCCGGGACAAGCTGCTGGCGCGTGACTGGTTCGGTCACCTCGGCCACAGCCCTTCCCTGTTCGTCAATGCGGCCGCCTGGAGCCTGGCGCTGACGGGGCGTTTGCTGGAGCCCCGGGACACCGCGCGCCTGCCAGGTGTTTTGTCCCGTCTGGCCACCCGGGGCGGCGAGTTGCTGGTCCAGGAGGCGATGGACTTCGCCATGCGCCTGGTGGGGCATCAGTTCGTGCTCGGCGAGACCATCGAGGAAGCGCTGGAGCGTGCGTCGGGCGGCCCCTGGGCGGATTACCTCTACTCCTTCGACATGCTCGGCGAGGCGGCCCTGACGTCCGACGAGGCGGCCCGCTACCAGGCGGCTTATGCCGCGGCAATCCGCCTGATCGGCGCGGCCGACAGGGGGCGCGGCGTACTGGACGGCAATGGCATCTCCATCAAGCTTTCGGCGCTGCACCCGCGCTACACCTGGTCGCAGCGGGGAAGAGTCCTCGCCGAGCTGGTGCCGCGGGTCCGTCAGCTGTGCCTGCTGGCCCGGCATCACGACATCGGCCTGACCATCGATGCGGAGGAGTCGGATCGCCTCGAGCTCTCCCTGGACGTGCTGGAGGCCCTGGTGCGGGAGCCCATGCTGGTCGGCTGGGACGGGCTGGGCTTCGTCGTCCAGGCTTACCAGAAGCGCGCCCCGGCCGTGATCGACTGGATCCTGGCGCTGGCCCGCCACCACCGGCGACGCCTGATGGTGCGCCTGGTGAAGGGGGCCTACTGGGATTCCGAGATCAAGCGGGCCCAGCAGGAGGGGCTGTCCGACTATCCGGTCTACACCCGCAAGGCGCACACCGATGTGGCCTACCTGGCCTGTGCGCGCCGCCTGCTGGCCGCCAGGGATGTGGTCTTCCCACTGTTCGCCACGCACAACGCCCAGACCGTGGCCACCTTGATCCACGATGGCGGGGTGTTTCACCACGGCGATTACGAGTTCCAGTGTCTGCACGGAATGGGTGACAGTCTCTTCCGGCAGCTGGTGGCGGCGGAGGATCCGGCCCTGAAGCGGCCGGTCCGGGTCTATGCCCCGGTGGGGCATCACCGCTCGCTGTTGGCCTACCTGGTCCGGCGGCTGCTCGAGAACGGGGCCAACTCGAGCTTCGTCAATCGCATCGTGGATGATCGGGTGGCGGTCTCCGAACTGATCCGGGATCCGGTCGAGGCCGCCAGCGTGGCGGGCGGCAAGCCGCATCCCGCCATCCCGCTGCCGGCTGACCTTTATGCCGGGCGGCTCAACAGTCGGGGTTTCGACCTGGCCTCGGCGGGGGTGCGCCGGGCGTTTTCCGCCGCCCTGGCGAGCAGCCGGGAAACGTCGCTCAGCGTGTTTCCGCGGGTCCCCGGTGTGGAGGAGGGGGAGGGTGGGCCCGTCCTCATCCGCAATCCGGCCCGGCCGGAGGAGGTGGTCGGTCGGGTGCGCTTCACTCAGCCCGAGGAGCTGGAGAGGGCCCTGGAACTGGCTTGCGAGGCTGCGGCTGAGTGGGGAGACACCCCGGCAGCCGAACGGGCCCTGTGCCTGGACCGCATGGCCCAGGCCCTGGAAGCGCGTACCCATGCGCTGGTGGCCCTGCTGGTCCGGGAGGCCGGCAAGACGATTGCCGCCGGGCTGGGCGAGGTGAGGGAGGCGGCAGACTTCTGCCGTTACTACGCGTCCCGCTTGAGGCAGGGAGAGCTCGAGGGGGCCCGGCCGCTCGGGCCGGTGCTGGCCATCAGCCCCTGGAATTTCCCCCTGGCGATCTTCGTCGGGCAGGTCGCCGCGGCCCTGGCGGCGGGCAACCCGGTGCTGGCCAAGCCGGCCGAGCAGACACCGCTGATCGCCGATCAGGCGGTGGCGCTGTTCCATGCCGCGGGCGTGCCCCGGCGGGTCCTGCAGTGCTTGCCGGGCCCGGGCGAGACGGTCGGGCGCCAGCTGGTCGCCGATGCGCGGATCTGCGGCGTGATGTTCACCGGTTCGACACAGGTGGCGCGGGGCATCCACCAGGCCCTGGCGGCGCGGGAGGATATCCCCCTGGTGGCGGAGACGGGCGGGATCAACGCCATGATCGTCGACTCCACGGCCTTGCCCGAGCAGGTGGTGGCCGACGTGATGGTCTCCGCCTTCGATTCGGCGGGGCAGCGCTGTTCGGCGTTGCGCCTGCTGTGCGTGCAGGAGGAGATCGCCGAGCGGGTCCTGTCCCAGCTCGACGGAGCGCTGGCCGAGCTGCGCCTGGGGCCGCCCGATGATTTCTCCACCGATGTGGGGCCGCTGATCGACGGCGACGCCCGTCTGCGCATCCAGGCCTATGTGGATGCCAGGCGGGCTGACCGCTGCCCGGTGCTCTCACGCAGCCTGCCTGAGGCCTGCGGCAACGGCTATTTCATGGCGCCGACCCTGGTTGAGCTGGCATCGCCGGAGGCGCTGCGCCAGGAGGTGTTCGGGCCGGTGCTGCATGTGCTGCGCTATGCCGCCCAGGATCTCGACGATCTGCTCAAGGTCATCCAGGGTACCGGGTATGGGCTGACCCTCGGCATCCAGTCGAGGCTTGATGACTGCGTCCGGCGGATTGTCGGGCAAGCCCGGGTCGGCAATATCTATGTCAATCGCAGCATGATCGGCGCCGTGGTGGGGGTGCAGCCTTTTGGTGGAGAGGGCTTGTCGGGAACGGGCCCCAAGGCGGGTGGCCCGCTGAGCCTGCGCCGGCTGGTCCATGGCGCGCCGTGCCCGCTGCCGGAGCTTGCCCGTCCGGCCTGCCCCGACATCGACCTGCTTCTTGACTGGTTGCGCGGTGGCGGCGGGGAGGACTGTGCGCGCGGGCGCCTGGTGCAGTCGGCCACGCATTACGCCGCCGTATCGCTGGCGGGGCTTTCCCTGCCGCTGCCCGGGCCGACCGGTGAGCGCAACACCCTGAGCTTCCACCCGCGGGGCCGGGTGCTTGGGCTGGCAGACCAGGAGGAGGGCTGGACCCACCAGCTGGCGGCCGTGCTGGCGACTGGCAATCAACTGCTGCTGCCTGCCAGCGAGGCCGCCGAGGCGTGGTGCCGCAGTTTGCCGGAGTCCTTGCGGGCGCGCGTCTCGGTTGATCCGGATGGACTGGTGGCGCCGTCTGCCGCCGTGCTCCTCGATCTGCCGGAGGCCGCCCGCTGGCGCGCCATGCTGGCCCGTCGGGAAGGTGCCATCCGGCCTTGCCTCGAGCCGGCGCCCCTTTACCCGATCGAATGGCTGCTTGTGGAGCGTTGCGTCACCATCAACACTGCGGCCACCGGGGGCAACACGGCGCTGATGGGGCTTTCCGACGGCTGCTAGAATGCGCGCGTGCCGCGCCATTCCATTGTTCTTCGCCTGCTGATCCTGTCCCTTGCCCTGTGCGGGGCAGTACCCGCCCATGCTGCGGAGAGGGTCCGCCTGGAGCTTGCCGATGAGGCGCTGCGGGTGCTCCTCGACAAGCACCTGGATTTTCCCGAGGCCACGCCCGGTGAGTCCCCGGAGGCGGAGGAGGTGGTGTTGATGCGCCGTGCCCGCAAGGAGATCCGCGACATCCTCGCAACCGAGGGCTATTTCAGTCCGGAGATCGAGCGGCAGGAGAAGGGCGATGCCACCCTCCACATTCTTGTGCGGCCCGGGCCGCGTACCCACGTCTCGCAGGTTCAGTTGCGTTTCACTGGCGCGGTGACGGAAGCGGGGCAGGCGGGGCGGCTTGCCACCCTGCGGGAAAGCTGGGCCCTGCCGCAGGGCGAGGCGTTCAGGCAGGCCGCCTGGGACGAGGCCAAGCAGAGGTTGCTCGACGCACTGACCACACGGGATTTCGCTGCAGCGGCCATCACTGAAAGCCGGGCCGTCATCGATCCTGAGACGGCAACAGCGATACTCGAGGTGGAGGTGGATAGTGGCGCCGCCTTCCGTTTCGGTCCGCTTGAGGTCAGCGGCTTGTCGGACTACGCCGAGGACCTGATCCGGCGCTACCGTCCTCCGGAGCCCGGTGAGCCGTATTCGCAGGAGCGTCTGCTGCGTTTCCAGACCGCCCTGCAGAACACCAGCTATTTTGCATCGGTCCTCGTAGACATCGATCGGGGTGCCGCCAGGCCGGACGCGGCGCCGGTGCGGGTGCAGGTCGTCGAGGCCCAGCCGCGGCGCATCGGTTTCGGGGGTGGTGCCAGCAGCAATACCGGCTATCGTCTGGAGGCCAGCTACCGTGATGCGCATTTCCTTGGCCAGCCCTGGAACCTCGTCAGTGGCGTCCGGATGGAGCAGCGCCGGCAACTGGGCTACTCGGATGTCTTCCTGCCGCCGTCGTTGGACGGCTATCTCGATAGTGTCGGCCTGCTGGCTGAACGCACAGACATTTCAGGCCTGAGGACGCAGCGCCAGTCGGTGGGGGTTGTGCGCACGATTCCCCGCGGCAATACCGAGAACCGTATCGCGATCAACTATCAGCATGAAATCCTCACGCCCGAGGGGAGCCTGCGCTCCGCCCGCTCCGCGCTCGCGGCGAACTGGTCCTGGACCTACCGGGCGGTGGACAGCATCCTCGACCCCCATCGCGGGTACGTGCTCAACCTCCAGGTCGGCGGCGCCTCCCGAGCCCTGCTGTCGGATCGCAATTTCGTGCGCCTGTACGGTCGCTACCAGCGGTTCGTGCCCATGGCCGAGCGGGACGTCCTGATCCTGCGGGCGGAGGGCGGCATGACGGTTGCAGCGTCCCGCGAAGGGGTGCCCCAGGACTTCCTGTTCCGCACGGGCGGGGCGCAGACGGTCCGGGGCTACGCCTACCAGAGCCTGGGCGTCACCGAGGGCAGCGCGACGGTGGGGGGGCGCTACATGGCGGTCACCAGTGCCGAATACGTCCATTGGTACAAGGGGAGCGACTGGGGCGTGGCCACCTTCATCGATGCGGGCAACGCCAACGATGAGCGGCAGCTGTTCAAGCTGAATCTGGGTTATGGCTTCGGCCCGCGCTGGCGCAGTCCGGCAGGCCCCATCGCGCTGGATCTCGCCTATGGCCAGCGCGACCACCGGGTCCGCCTGCAGTTCGCTGTCGCCATCGCCTTCTGAGCGACTTGTGGGTGGCCGCCTGCTGCCCGGTCAACGGGATGTTCCGCCTCTGCGTTGAACGGCTGCGACGCCATGCCGCGCAACAGGCCGGTTCCAGTCCGGCCGCGAGAATTGGCAAACCTGCCGGGGGAGATTAGACTCCCCCGACATTCTTCCTGTCACACAAACCAAGAGGACCACAATGAAGAAGCTCGTTGCTGTCGCCGCCATCGCCGGCCTGATGGGTTCCACCGCAGCCTTTGCCGATGCAGGCGCCGATCTGGCCAAGGCCAAGAACTGTCTTGCCTGCCACGCCGTGGACAAGAAGCTGGTGGGCCCGGCCTACAAGGACGTCGCCGCCAAGTACAAGGGTGACAAGACCGCCGAAGCCAAGCTGGTCGAGAAGGTCCAGAAGGGTGGCGTGGGTGCCTGGGGTCAGATCCCGATGCCCCCCAACCCCCAGGTCAGCCCTGCTGAGGCCAAGACCCTGGTCGCCTGGGTGCTGTCCCAGAAGTAAGCCGCAACCCGGCGGAGCAGAGGCCAGCGCATCACGCTGGCCTTTTTTTGTGCCGCGGTTGTAGTTTTAATGAATCCATGTTTGCGCGTGTTGCGAAGTTGCAACACTCGACGCCGTTCCCGCATCCAAAAAACAACGCTGTCCTTGCCTACCCCTTTGCCCCGCACCCACAATGCAGGCCAACTTCTCGTTAGAGAGGTGAAATTGGTCGGGGCCGCTGCAAAGCGGAACATGCCAGTCTTCAATCAAGAGGAGAAACATATGCAAAAGAAACTGATCGCTCTGGCCGTCGCTGGCCTGGCTTCCACCGGTGCCTTCGCTCAAGCCAACGTGACCGTTTACGGCGTGGCTGACGCTTCCTTCGACGTCGTCAAGATCTCCGGCGATGCCAACAACGAACTCGGCAACATGACCCGTGTTTCCACCAACTCCTCCCTGATTGGTTTCAAGGGTGCCGAGTCCCTGGGCAACGGCCTGACCGCCGTGTTCCAGTTCGAAAGCGGCGTTGGCTTCGACAACACCGGCTCCCTGGGCGCCACCCGTGACAGCTTCGTCGGCCTGGCTGGCGGCTTCGGTACCGTGGTTCTGGGTAACCTGACTGGCCCGACCCGTGCTCTGGGCGGTGCTATCGACGTGAACTCCGGCGCCACCGGCATCGGTTCCAACTCCGGCATCCTCGGCAAGCTGGGCAACAACCTGCTGGGCACCACCGACACCAACGGCAACTACGCCGGCGGCACCACCTGCGGCCGTAGCACCGTGTGTACTTCCATCTTCGATACCCGTTGGAAGAACGCCATTGCCTACGTGTCCCCGACCTTCTCTGGCCTGAACGCCACCGTGGCCTACGTTGCCAACGAGAACAAGGCCCTCAACGGCCTGACCTCCGCCAACACCACCGGCTACGACGTTGGCCTGAAGTACGCCAATGGCCCGGCCATGGCTGCTGTGACCTACAACGCCGTGTCCACCGGCAACGCTGCTGACCTGAAGATCTCTGACTTCCGCGTTGGTGGTTCCTACGCTTTTGGCCCGGCTTCCGTTCGCGCCATTTTCGATCTGGCCCGTGCTGACAACTTCGGCGGCAACAAGGTTACCCAAGCTGTTTACGGTCTGGGCGCCACCTTCAACGTGACCCCGGCTTCCAAGCTGCTGGGTCAGGTGTACGTTGCTCGTGACCTGAAGGTCAACGGCTCCTCCGCTGACGACACTGGCGCCAAGCTGTTCGAGCTGGGTGTTGAGCACAGCCTGTCCAAGCGCACCATGCTGAAGGCTACCTACGCCATGATGAACAACGACAAGCGCGGCACCTACGACTTCGGCATCAACGCCGTTGGCGTGAACGCTGGCGCTCTGCCGGCTGGCGCGAGCACCGTTGGTGCGACCGTTCAGGGTATCTCCCTGGGCCTGCGTCACACCTTCTAATTCAGACTTCGTCTGAATCAGGAATTGACGGGCACCTTCGGGTGCCCGTTTTTCGTTGGGCGTCAGCTCTGGCGTTTGCGTTTCCTTCCGGAACGAGGGCGGGGGTGATTGGCGCTTAAATGAAACTGGCCACCCGAAGGTGGCCAGTTTCATTTGGCGGGGAGGCAGGCTTCAGCCTATCCGTACCAGATTGTCCCGATGGATCAGTTCGGGCTCCTCAATGAAGCCCAGTACGGCTTCAATCTCGCTGGAGGGGCGGCGGAGGATGCGGCGGGTATCGTTGCTCGCATAGTTCACCAGGCCCCGGGCCACCTCCTTGCCATCGGGGGTGCGGCAGGCCACGACGGCGCCGCGGGCAAAATCGCCTTCCACTGAGGTGACGCCGATCGGCAGCAGGCTCTTGTCTGCGCGCAATGCTTCGATCGCACCTTCGTCCAGGGTCAGGCTGCCTGCCAGCAGCAGATGGTCGGCCAGCCACTGCTTGCGTGCGGCGAGCGGGGTGCTGGTGGCGTAAAGAAGGGTGCCGATGTCATTGCCGCCCGCCACGCGGAGGAGGGCGTCCGGCTCGCGGCCGCTGGCGATGCAGGTGTGGGCACCACTGCGCGCAGCGCGCTGGGCTGCGCGGACCTTGGTGATCATGCCGCCCTTGCTGATGCCGCTGCCGGCGCCGCCTGCCATGGCTTCCAGGGCGGTGTTTTCAGCGCGCTCTTCGCCGATCAGGGTGGCGCTCGGGTCCTTGCGCGGATCCGCCGTATAGAGGCCTTGCTGGTCGGTCAGGATGATCAGGGCGTCTGCGTCGATCAGGTTGGCCACCAGGGCGCCGAGCGTGTCGTTGTCGCCGAACTTGATCTCGTCGGTGACGACCGTGTCGTTCTCGTTGATGATCGGCACCACGCCCAGTTCCAGCAGGGTGACGAGCGTGGAGCGGGCGTTCAGGTAGCGGGTGCGGTCAGCCAGATCGGCATGGGTCAGCAGGATCTGGGCGGTGTGCAGGCTGTTGCTGGCGAATACGCTCTCGTAGGCCTGAGCCAGGCCCATCTGGCCCACGGCTGCTGCCGCTTGAAGCTGGTGCATCTCCTGCGGGCGGCTGGTCCAGCCGAGGCGTTGCATGCCTGCGGCGATGGCGCCTGACGAGACGAGCACCACTTCACGCCCTTCGGCGCGGAGTGCGGCGATCTGGCGGGCCCAGTCGGCCAGCGCTTCGACGGCGAGGCCTTCGCCGTTGTTGGTGACCAGGGCGCTGCCGACTTTGACGACCAGCCGGCGGGCGTTACGGATTGCTGTTCTCATCGTCTTCGTCTTCGTCGTCTTCGTATTCTTCGTCGTAGTCGTCCCCGGCGTCGAGGTCTTCGGTGCTGTCTTCAGGCCTGGACTCGGCTGCCAGTGCGGCAGCGGCATCCGCGGCGGCCTGGGCAGCGGCCTTTTCCTCGTCCAGGATGTCCTGGATCGCAAACACTACTTCCTGGCAGCCGGTACGGCTGATGGCGGAGACCTGGAAGTGCCGGTCCACCGGGCCATAGGCTTCCAGGAAGGCGGCCACGCGTGCCTTGCGCTCCTCGTCGTCCGGGATCAGGTCGAGCTTGTTGAGGACCAGCCAGCGCCGCTTGTTGACCAGCTCTTCGTCGTACTTGCGCAGCTCTTCGACGATGGCGTGGGCGTCGCGGACCGGATCGGCTTCGGGGTCGAAGGGGGCGATGTCAACGATGTGCAGCAGGATGTGGGTGCGCTGCAGGTGGCGCAGGAACTGGTGGCCCAGTCCGGCGCCATCGGCGGCACCTTCGATCAGGCCGGGGATGTCGGCGATCACGAAGCTGCGGTTTTCGGACGTGCGCACCACGCCGAGGTTGGGGGCGAGGGTGGTGAAGGGGTAGTCGGCCACCTTCGGCTTGGCGGACGATACCGCCCGGATGAAGGTGGATTTGCCGGCGTTGGGCATGCCCAGCAGGCCGACGTCGGCCAGCACCTTGAGCTCCAGGTTGAGGCTCTTGCGTTCGCCTTCCTGGCCCATGGTCTTCTTGCGCGGGGCGCGGTTGGTGCTGGTCTTGAAGTGCAGGTTGCCGAGGCCACCGCGGCCGCCCTTGGCAATCATCACGCGTTTGCCGTCATGATCCAGGTCGGCGATGACCTCGCCGGTTTCCTGCAGCGAGATGATGGTGCCGACCGGCATGCGCAGCTCGATGTCGTCGCCGCCCTTGCCGTAGCAATCGGCGCCGCGTCCGTTCTCGCCCCGTTCGGCGAGGAAGGTGCGTTTGTAGCGGAAATCGATCAGGGTGTTGAGGTTGCGGTCGGCGACAGCGTAAACGTCGCCGCCCTTGCCGCCATCGCCACCGTCCGGGCCGCCCATGGGGATGTATTTTTCGCGGCGGAACGTGGCTGCGCCGTTACCGCCGTCTCCAGCGATGACTTCAATACGGGCTTCGTCGAAAAATTTCATGGGTGCTTCCGGTAGTGACCTTCGCCCCACTGATGGGGCGGAGTGTCGGGGGGTGAATCGGGCCGCGCAGCAGCTCTATTCACCCCCCCGAAATGAAAAAAAGCCCTATCTGGGATAGGGCTTTGAATGCTTGCCGGCTGAAATTATTCAGCGGCGGGCACGATGCTCACGGTACGACGCTTGTTGGCGCCCTTGACGGTGAATTGCACGGTGCCTTCGGTCAGCGCGAACAGGGTGTGATCCTTGCCGATGCCGACGTTTTCGCCCGGGTGGTATTCGGTGCCGCGCTGGCGAACGATGATGTTGCCGGCGAGGACGAACTGGCCGCCGTAGCGCTTGACGCCAAGGCGTTTACTTTCTGAGTCGCGACCGTTACGGGAACTGCCGCCAGCCTTTTTGTGTGCCATGTCGGTTTCTCCTTACGCTTAGGCCGAAATCGCTTCGATGCGAAGCTCGGTGTAGTTCTGACGGTGACCTTGATGCTTCTGGTAGTGCTTGCGGCGACGCATCTTGAAGATCTTGACCTTGTCGTGACGGCCATGGGAAACCACGGTGGCCGTAACGGTGGCGCCAGCCACAACGGGGGTGCCGATCTTGACCGACTCGCCTTCGCCGACCATGAAGACTTGGTCGATGGTGATTTGCGAGTCCACGTCAGCCGGTATCTGTTCTACTTTGAGTTTTTCGCCGACGGTGACACGGTACTGCTTGCCGCCGGTTTTTATGACCGCGTACATGGATGTACTCCGATTAAGGGTTTGCAGGAAACCGTAAATGATACGAGAAAGCCTCGGCCCTGTCAAATGAAGGTGGTGCCGCTCCGTCCGTGAGGGGGGCGCTCAGCGGACTGCCCGCCAGGGGTCACTGGCCGATCCGCTCGGCCACGATCAGCCAGCGCTGCTCGCCGCGTACGAGCTCGAGGGTCTTGATCTCGGACAGGCGCTGGCCACCACCGGCGTAATTCTGGACGAAGCGTGCTGTCGCCCGTTCGCCGTTGACCTTGATATCCGGGCTGGAGATCTTGATCGAGATCTCGCCGGGGCGTCCGAGCCGCTCCTTGCGTTGCTGCACCCAGCTGCTGTAGCCCAGCTGGTTGGCAGGGCGGAACTCCGGTGCGTAATGGGAGAGATAGGCGCTCACGTCCTTGCTGGCCCAGTCGTTGACCCAGGCTTCGATGCTGCGTGCGACGTCTTCGGCCGTGCCACCGGCACGCTCTGCCGCATTGGGAGCATGCGCTTCCGGTGCAGGATTGGACGGGACGGTCGTGTGCTTGTTCTGGTCTTCCTTGGAGAGCTGGGCGATGTCGGCCGGGAGGACGCTTTCCGTACCTGCGACGAAGTTCGCCTTGGCTTCCGGGCGCAGGTTGTCCCCATTCACCTCCACTGCCGGCACCTCTGTGCTGCTCGCGGGGGCGGGCGGGGTGACGGGAGGCGGGGCGGCAACCTTCTGGGCAGTGTTCTCCGGTGCGCCAGGGCTGACGTAGGTCGGGCGTTTCTGGAAGAAGGGCAGTCGCCCCTCCAGGCCGAGCTTGGCCACGAACAGGATGGAGATCACCACGAACATCAGCATGACGCCACCGGCGATCCACATGAGTGTCTGCCCTGCGGTGAGGGCGCTGTTCGGGTGATAGTTCTGGGATTGAGTCAGGGATTTCATTGCGGGGCAGCTGGCGCATTGGCGATGGCTGCAGATTTTAGGGGCGCCAAATGAATGCAAATGCAACTATTCCCGTAGCTAACGCAAATTTGCATTAATTCGGCAGTTTTTCGCGATATTGGGGTTTCAGGGGAGTCGCAACAGGATGCGGAGGCCGGGCGTGGCATCACTCCGGTCCAGATAGCCGATGATGTTTGGTGTATCGGTCAGCCATTGCCGGGCTTCGGCAATGCTGCTTGCCTCCTTGGGCGGGCTGGCCCGGCCCGTGAAGACGATGCGGGACCAGTAGGCCTGGATCTGGGTGGGGTTCTTGCCGGTCAGTTTGACGTAGAACTCGTCCCGGGTACTTCCGTTGGGCAGGTCGACCAGGTTGACGGGTGTCCCGTCACCGAGGGTCGTGCTGCGGCCCAGGTAGAGTTTTTCCGCTTGCTCGCGACTGAGTTCGATGGGGCCGCTGCGCGTGCTGGTGACCACGACGATCTCAGCGCGCACTGCGCTGCTGCATGCCAGCAGAAGGCTGATCAGAAGGGCGTGAATGGAACGCATTGGCTCAGAAAACGAAGTCGGCCGTCAGGCTGAGGACGTGAACCGGGCCGCCCGGGTTGAGGCTGTCCATGACCGCTTTGGAGACGAGAATACCCAGGCCGTCCGGGCCGGGCTGGATGCGTTCCAGTTGCGCCTTGAGGGCCAGATTGCGTCTCACGTCCCAGCGCATGCCTGCGGCGACGCTGGTCTGTGCCTTGTTGCGGGCGGCGTTGAGTACTCTGAGTGCGGTGTCCGCGGATGGATTTCCGGTGTTCGCTGCGTTGTCGGTGGCAACCTGATGCTGCCGTGCGAAGGTGATGAAAGGCGTGAGGGGGCCGAAGCGATAGCCGCTGGTCAGGTACCAGCCTGTTGCGCTGGCGCTGAAGCGATCAACGTTGCGGGCGGCATACTCGCCGATCAGCAGCAGACGGTCGTCGTCGTACTGGAAACTGGTGGAAATGAAGGTGGTCGGGCTGCCGGAGCCCGTTATCTGGTCAAGGATCTGTCCATTGCCGGTGGCGATCAGCTGATGGCCCAGCGATATGAAGGTTGGGCCGTTCCAGTACATGGCCAGGTTGGCCTTGGCGAAATTGGCCTGCAGCGTCAGCCTGGTGTCGCTGAGCGAGGCTTTGATGCCGCGGATGCGGGTCAGGTTGCCGGAGCTTTCCCGGGCGTCGAGATCACTTCGGCCGCCATAGGCGTGCAACTCGAGTTCCATGTCGCCGACCGGCAGGCGGTAAAAGGCGTCCAGGCCGTCGAGGTTGGCAAATGGATTCAGACTATAGACCTCGACGGGGGGGCGAACCCAGGGGCTCGCATAGTTGAGATTGAGGGAGTCCGAGTAGAGGAAGAACGGCGTGCGCATGCGTCCTGCACGCAGGGTGAGTGCGGGTGTGGCGTGCACCCGCAGGAAGGCGAAGGTCAGTGTGGGGTCGTAGCTGTCCGACGAGTCTTTGCGCACGACCGACTGAAGTGTCACGTCCAGCGCGCTGTTGAACTTGTAGGAGCCTTGTAGCCCGAGAACCGAGTCCACCGAGAAGTTGAATTCGGTGCTGGCGCCACTGCTCTGTGTGGTGTTGCTGCGGAAGGCCCGGGTGTCCTTGTCGGTGCGGACGGCTCCGAGCGTGCCGAAGCCCGACACGCTGAAGGGCGAGGGTGACGCGATTTCCGTGGCCAGGGCGGCGCCTGCTTGGATCTGGAGCGTGGCCAGAAGGATGGCGGCGAGGTGTTTCATGCAAGGCTTCCCTGGGCCGGTTTGAGTTGAGCGGCGAGCCATTCCCTGACTTTCTCCGAAGTTTGCGCAGGGGCAAAAAGGTAGCCCTGACCGTAGTCGCAGCCGAGCTCCCGGAGGAGGTCGGCCTGAGCCCGGGTTTCAATGCATTCGGCCACGACGCTCATGCCCAGTTCATGGGCGAGGCGGATGCTCGTACCGACGATGGCCCGCAGGCGGGTGTCGCGCTCGATCTCGCGGATGAAGGAGCCATCCAGCTTGATGGTGTCGCAGGGGATGGCATGCAGGTAGCTCAGGGATGAGTAGCCGGTGCCGAAGTCGTCGATGAGGATCTTCAGGCCTTTTGCGCGAAGCTTGCTCAGCTGGCTGGTGGCCAGCTCCTTGCGGGTGACCAGCGTGCCCTCGGTGATCTCGAGCTTCAGTGCGCTGGGCGGAAGGTCGTGGCGCTCGATGCAGCTGACGATCTGGTCGGCCAGGTCGGTCTGGGTGAGTTGCCGGGCGGAGAGGTTGACGCTGATCGTCACCTGGTCGTCGGCGAGTCCGACGTCCCGCCAGGAGCGGAGCTCCCGGCAGCTCTGGTCAAGCATCTGCATGCCGAGTTCGTGGACCAGGCCGAGGGATTCGGCAAGGGGGATGAACACGTCGGGCCCGACCCGCCGCGCGTTGCCCTGGGGCCAGCGGACCAGGGCCTCGAAGCCGGAGGTGCGCCCCGAGGCGAGGTCGACGATGGGCTGGAAATGGGCCACCAGATCCTGGCCCTGAAGAGCCGCGCGGAGCTGGGATTCGAGCTGCAGGTCGCGCATGACCTGCTGATGCATCGCCGACTGGAACACCGTGATGGTGTTCTCGGGGCTGCTGCGCGAGCGGTTCATGGCGTTGTCGGCGTCGCGGATCAGGTCTTCCGCGTTGTGGAAGCCACCGCTGCCCAGGGCTACGCCGATGCGGGTCTTGGGGTAGAGGTTGTGTCCGTTCAGCTCTGCGTTCTCGGCGAGGCGGGTCTGGAGCTGCTCCGAGAAGCGGATGGCTTCGCCGGTGTCGGAGATGTCGTTGAGCAGCACGGCGAACTGGTCCCCGCCGATGCGGCCGACGACGTCACCGGGACGGGCCAGTGCCTGGATGCGGGCGGCGACGAGGCGCAGCAGGTCGTCGCCGGAGGAGTAGCCCAGGCTGTCGTTGACCACGTGGAAGCGCTCGATGTTGATGTGCAGCACGGCAAACAGGCTGCCAGCCACCCGGTCGGCGTGGCGCAGGGTGTTCTGCAGATGCTCGACGAACAGGGCCCGGTTGGCCAGCCCGGTCAGGCCGTCGTGGAGGGCGTCATGGATCAGCTGGTCCTCGGCGCGCTTGCGCAGGTGGATGTCGCTGATCGAGCCCGCCATGCGCAGGGCCCGGCCGCTTGCCGGATCAAAGACGGCCATCCCGCAGGTGAGCACCCAGCGGTAGCTGCCGTCGGCATGGATGACCCGGTGCTCGACCATCAGCTGGGCCGACTCCCGCTTGAGGTGGGCGATCATGCGCAGCCGGAAGGGCTCGCGGTCGTCCGGGTGGAGGTAGTTCATGATGGCGGTCTGGCGCGCCTGCATGTCCTCGGGGGAGAGGCCGAGGATCTCCGCGAAACGGGGGGCGTAGTAGGTCTTGTTGCTGACGATGTCCCAGTCCCACAGGCCGTCGTTGGCGGCGCGCGTGGCCAGGGCGTAGCGCTCCTCGCTGAGGGTGAGCTGGCGGGCGGTGCTCTCGAGTTCCTGGATGCGGGACTGCAGGGCTTCTGCCATCCGGTTGAAATGCTGGCACAGCTGCGCGAGTTCGTCCCTGCCCTGGTCGGGGAGGCGGTGGGACAGCTGGCCTGCGGCGATGGCCTGGCTGCCACGGAGGAGGCGGCCCAGGTTGCGGGTCATCAGGTAGCCTACGGCGCCGAGCAGCAGCAGGGTCAGCAGGATCTCCGCGCTGGCAATGGCGATGCCCTGGCTGAGGATGCGCTGGCGGGCCAGGCTCAGGGCCGAGACGGAGACGCCGAACTGGACGAAACCCACCTGGTTCTTTTCCAGCAGGACCGGGCGGCGGATGTGGATCAGGCTCGAGTGCGGGCCGGCCGACAGGTTGAGGGATGAGAGGTCATCGGGTTGCGGCAGGGCGCTCATCCCCGGCATGCCGGCACTGACCCGGGTCTTGCTGGCGCTGTCTACGATCCGGACGTAGACCAGCCCTTCGTTGGTCTCATTGAGAAGCTCGCCCAGCGCATCCTGCAGATCCGTGTAGCGCCCCTGGGGGACGAAGGTGGCGGTCACCACATTGAGGATGGCGGCGTTCTGCGCGACGAGTGTGTTCAGGCTGGCCGTGGTGGCCTCGTTCATCAACCGGCCGCTGTTGCTGAGCAGCAATGTCAGCATGACGATCTGGACCGCGGTACTGGCCAGCAGGAGGCGTACACGGATCGATAGATTGTTCAGCATGCAATGCGATGGCCTGGCGGGGTCTGGGTTGAGTCTGATTTATCCTGATCTCATGCAGGACAAATCGGACAACGAACGGTTCAGCCATTTGTAATCGGCAAAACCTCCCGAAGCTTAAGCCAGTAAGCCAATTTCAGTGGCATGCGACGATGCCGCGGCCATCGTGGCGGTATGGGGCCGGTCGTGCCTGTCCGGTCCGGCCTCCATGACAGCCGGGTGGCTGGGGAGCCACCCGGGGTACTTATTTCTTCCAGGCATCCCGCAAGGTGACCGTGCGGTTGAAGACAGGTGCGCCGTCGCGGGTGTCGACCCGGTCCGCCACGAAATAGCCGTGCCGCTCGAACTGGAAGCGGGCCTCGGGGCGGGCAGCGCGCAGGGCGGGCTCCAGCTGGGCAGTGATGATGCGCAGACTGTCCGGATTGATGTCGTCCAGGAAATCCCGCTCGAGGCCTTCAGGGTCGCCTTCACGCCGGTTGCCCGGATAGGCGTGGGCAAAGAGGCGGTCGTAGAGGCGCACTTCCGCGGTGTAGGCGTGGGCGGCGGAGACCCAGTGGAGGTTGCCCTTGACCTTGTAGGTGTCGGCGCCGGGCGTGCCGGACTTGGAGTCGGGCATGTACTCGCACAGCACCGCGGTGATGTTGCCGTCGGCGTCCTTCTCGCAGCCGGTGCACTTCACCACGAAGCCGTAGCGCAGACGGGCCATGTTGCCCGGGTAGAGGCGGTGGTAGCCCTTTACCGGGGTCTCCATGAAGTCCTCCCGCTCGATCCACAGCTCGCGGCTGAAGGGCATCTCACGCTTGCCCAGCTCCGGGTGCAGCGGGTGGTTGGGGGCGTGGCAGCGCTCGGAATGGCCCTCGGGGTAGTTGGTGATGATCAGCTTGAGCGGGTCGAGCACGGCCACCCGGCGCTCGGCCGCTTCGTTGAGGTGCTCACGCATGCAGTCTTCGAGCACGCTCATGTCGATCCACGAGTCGGCCTTGGACACGCCGATGCGTTCGGCGAACATGCGGAAGCCCTCGGGCGTGAAGCCCCGGCGGCGGGCGCCGATCAGGGTCGGCAGGCGCGGGTCGTCCCAGCCGGCCACGTGCTTCTCTTCGACCAGCTGGATCAGCTTGCGCTTGGACAGCACCACGTAGGTGAGATTGAGGCGGGCGAACTCGATCTGGCGGGGCACCGGACGCAGGAAGAAGCCGCCGTCGGCGAGGGACTCCAGCAGCCATTCGTAGAAGGGGCGCTGGTCTTCGAATTCCAGGGTGCAGATGGAGTGGGTCACATCCTCCAGCGCGTCCTCGATGGGATGGGCGAAGGTGTACATCGGATAGACACACCAGCGGTCACCCGTGCGGTGGTGGGTGGCGTGGCGGATGCGGTAGATGGCCGGGTCGCGCAGGTTGATGTTGGGCGAGGCCATGTCGATCCTGGCGCGCAGGATGTGGGTGCCGTCGGGAAACTCCCCCGCCTTCATGCGCTGGAACAGCTCCAGGTTCTCGGTCACGCTGCGGTTGCGGTAGGGGCTGTCCTTGCCCGGTGCCGACAGGGTGCCGCGGTAGGCGCGCATCTCCTCGGCCGAGAGGGAGTCCACATAGGCCTTGCCGACGGTGATCAGGTGCTCCGCCATCGCATACATCTTGTCGAAGTAGTCCGACGCGAAGTACAGGTGCTGCTGCCAGTCGAACCCCAGCCATTGCACCGCCTCGATGATGGCATCGACGTATTCCTGCTCTTCCTTGGTCGGGTTGGTGTCGTCGAAGCGCATGTGGCAAGCGCCACCGTAGGTTTCGGCCAGCCCGAAGTTGAGGCAGATGCTCTTGGCGTGGCCGTAGTGCAGGTAACCGTTCGGCTCGGGCGGAAAGCGGGTTTCGACTCGCCCCCCCCATTTGCCGAGACGGCGGTCTTCGTCGATGAGGTTGCGGATGAAGTTGCTGGGGGTCGATTCTTCGGCGGCGGTTTTGGGAGCAGTCATCTGGGTCCTACCTTGACGGGCGCGGATGGGGCGGCGCCGGGTGCAAATTACGAAAGCCTGCGATTGTAGCCGATGGTGGAGGTGCCCGACCCCGGCCCCGCGGGAAATGGCGTTGTGGCTGCGCCGTGTCGGGTGAGGCTTCCCCGGTGATGTGTCGCCGTTTTGTTGCAGGCGGAGTGGTTTTGGCGGGAAATGTGGAGTCTGTGCTGTGCATCTGCAGGCAGATCCACGACAATTCAGCATCAAGAGCAGGCAGTCGGGGATGGCATGCCTGCCGGTTACCGCAATGCATAGAGAGTTCCAAAATGAACCGAGTCAAAGCCGGTTTCCTGGCTTCCGTCGTGTTGGGGTGTTCAGCGGCGCAGGGGGGGGAGGCACCGCTGGTTGATCTGACCCTTGAGGAACTGGCCCGTCTCGACGTGGCGACGGTGTCCCGCAAGGCGCAGAAGCTCTCTGATACACCGGCGGCCGTCACGGTCGTGTCCTCCGAGGAGATCCGCCGCAGCGGTGCGCGCAGTATTCCGGAGGCCTTGCGCGAGGTGCCCGGGGTGACCGTGTCGCAGATCGGTTCCGGGCGTTGGGCGGTCGGGGTGAGGGGAACCGATGGCCGCTTCTCGAACAGGCTGCTGGTTCAGATCGATGGGCGCAGTGTTTATAGTCCGCTGTTCTCGGGCGTGTTCTGGGAGTCCCTGGACATCCTGCTCGAGGATGTCGAGCGCATCGAGGTCATCCGTGGCGCCGGGGCGTCCCTGTGGGGGGCCAATGCGGTCAATGGTGTCATCAACATCGTCACGCGCAAGGCCACGTCCACCCGGGGCGGGCTGGTCTCTGCGAGCATCGACGACAAGGGGCGGCCCACGATGGCTGCGCGCCAGGGCTTCGACCTGGGGGACGCCGGAGCGGGGCGGATCTATGTCAAGGGGAGCGAGCTGTCACGCTCCCGTTCTGCCGATGATCGCGAGGACTCGGACAGCAATCGGGGCTGGAGTGCGGGTTTCCGCCTCGATGGTGCCGGCTCCGGCGAGGATGCCTGGTCGGTGCTGGGGAATGCCTACCGTCGCAACAGTGCCGAGCATATCCTCAGCTCCTCGGTGGCAGGCTTCCAGGGGCTGTATCCCATCAACTTCGAGTTCGAGGGGAGCAGCCTGCAGGGGCGGCGCAACTGGGGCTGGCTGGGCGGCGAGGCGTCCCTGCAGGCCTATGTGGATCACCAGTTTGCCAATGTGGGGTCCTACGGGCGTGGCACGGTCGATACGATCGATGTGGATTTTCAGCATCGCCTGACGCCCGAAGGGGCGCATGAGCTCATGTGGGGGCTGGGAGCCCGCTACCTGCGTACCGAGATCATTGCGGCCAGCAGCACACTGAACGTCGATCCTGCGCGACGCCATTCTCGGGTGCTGAGCGCCTTCGTACAGGATGAGATCACGCTGGTACCCAAGACCTGGAAGCTGACCCTCGGCGGCCGCTTCGAGTATTCCAGCCTGACCCGCTTCGAGCCCCAGCCCACTGCGCGCCTGATGTGGACGCCGAGTATCGACGACAGTCTGTGGACCAGCTGGTCGCGGGCCGCGCGCACACCGTCCATCGGGGAGAGTGACGCCACCATCGTCTATGGCTTCGTCGCTGCGCCACCCCGGGCGCCGTTCCCTGCGGTGGCGACGCTCTCCAGTCCGGGGGCGGACTGGAACCGCCGCGCCGAGCGGCTTGATGCCTTTGAGCTCGGTTACCGCCGCAACCTGGGGAGCGCCAGCCTGGAGGCCGTGGCCTTCTACAACGACTACCGGCGCCTGATCGGCACGCGCACGGACCCGAACGGGCTGAGCTTCCCGGGGATGCCCATTCCGATCCCCCCGTATTACGCGCCCAGCCAGACCTTGTTCCGGGGCAATTTCAGTGCAGCGCGAAGCCACGGCCTGGAGTTGGGGCTTGATCTGCCGCTGACTTCCAGCCTTCGTCTGCAGGGCAGCTACACGGTCATGGACACCCGCGCGAAATCGAGCAGCGATGCGGCCCTCGAGGCTTACGGGCGAACCCTGGAAACCGCGTCTCCCCACCATTGGGGCAGTCTGCGCGCCATGGTCAATGCCGGGCGGGGGCACGAGTTCGACCTGATCCTGCGCCGCACCGGGGCAATCGGAGCGGCGGGTGTGCCCGCCTACACCACGGTTGACCTCCACTACGGCTGGCGGGTGGGGCCGCTGTTCGACCTGTCCCTCGGCATCCAGAACCTCCTGGATCCACTGCACCTCGAGTACGTGTCGAACTTCTTCCCGGGGCAGCCCGCCTACCAGCCCCGCCGGGGCTATCTGCAAGGTGTCTGGCGGTACTGAGGACGCTGCCGTGAGACAAGGCCTCCTCCGCCGGCTGCTGCGCGCCACCGCTCTGCTTGTGGCGCTGCCGGCGCTCGCCGGTCCTCCCTCTGGCGAATACCAGATCAAGGCGGCCTACCTGCTCAATTTCGCGCGTTACGTCGAGTGGCCGGCGGGTCGTCTGCCGGCCGGAGCCCCGCTGCGCATCTGCCTGCTGGGCCGGGATCCTTTCGGTGGGGCCCTGGAGGGCCTGGAGGGACGTCAGGTGCAGGGGCGAGAAGTGCGTGTCCGCCAGGCCGACAGCCTCGAGCAGGCTGCCGACTGCCATCTCGTGTTCATTTCCGGATCGGAGGAGCGGCGCATGGGCTTGATCCTGCGTGGGCTCTCCGAGCGTGCGGTGCTGACCGTCAGCGACATCGACGGCTTTGTCGAGGCCGGCGGGGGGATCGGGCTGGTCATCGAGGAGCAACGGGTCCGTTTTGACATCAACCAGGGACCGCTGATGCGCGACAACCTGCGTGCCAGCTCCCAGCTCCTGCGGCTTGGCCGGCAGGTGCTCGGCGCGGAAAGGGGCGGGAGATGAGAGTCCTGAAGAATCTGCCCATCGGCGCCAAGCTCGGGATGGTGGTCCGCTTCAGCGTGCTGATCGCCCTCGGGGTGGCCTTGCTGACCATCTTCATGCTCGAGGTGCGCGGCGAGCTGCGCCGTGCGGACGACGACGCGCGGACCCTCTCCGAGATCGTGGCCGACGGGGCCATTTCTCCGCTGCGCTTCGACGATCCGCGGGTGGCCGACTCCCTGCTGGCGTCCCTGCGCTACCACGAGCGGGTGTCCGCCGCGATGCTGCTGCGCCCCGATGGTGCCGTGTTTGCGACCTATCCGGCAGCGCTGCGCGAGCAGCCGGACCTGGTTGCTCGCCTGAAGGTCCTCGGGGCCGGCAAGACGTCGCACTGGAGCATGCTGCACCTCGTGGTGAGCCAGCGCCTGGTCAGCGACGGCGAAGAACTGGGCTGCCTGATCCTGGAGTTCGATCTGCAACCCATCCTGGGACGCCTGGCACTGTGGATCGGCTTTGCCTTGCTCGGGCTGCTGGTGGCCCTGCTGGCGGCCGCCCTGTTCGTCCGCCGCGTCCAGGGGATGATCGTCGATCCCATCCAGCAGCTGGCGCTGGTGGTCCGCGAGGTGGGCGCCCACAAACGGTATGACCTGCGGGCGCCGGCCGGGTATGCGGACGAGGTGGGTGAGCTCATCGCCGGTTTCAACGGCATGCTGGGCGAGATCGCCACCCGCGATCGGGAGCTCACCCTGCACCGGGAACACCTTGCCTCCGAGGTGGCTGCCCGCACCGCCGAATTGCAGGCGGCCAAGGAGCAGGCCGAGGCGGCCAGCCGGGCCAAGTCCCAGTTCCTGGCCAACATGAGCCACGAGATCCGTACTCCGATGAACGGCGTGCTGGGCATGATCGGGCTGCTGCGCCAGACGCCGCTGGCCGGCCGTCAGGCGCGCTTTGTGGACATGCTCGGCAATTCCGCCCATTCGCTGATGGAGATCATCAACGACGTGCTGGATGTGTCGAAGATCGAGGCGGGCCGGCTCGAGCTCGAAGCGCTGCCGTTCTCCCTCAGGGACACCGTCGACCAGGTGGCCACCCTGTTCGCGGTGTCGACCCACGAACGAGGCCTGCGCCTGCGCCTGCACGTGGACCGGCAGGTTCCCGAGCAGGCCGTCGGTGACGGTCTGCGGGTCCGCCAGGTACTGAACAACCTGCTCTCCAACGCCCAGAAATTCACCGAAAAGGGCGAGATCGCGATCCGCCTCTTCCCGGTTGCCGGCGCCGCCAGGGGGCGTCTGCGGCTGCGCGCCGAGGTGCGCGATACCGGCATCGGTGTGCCGCGGGAGGCGGGCGCGCGCTTGTTCCAGTCCTTCTCCCAGGCCGACAACTCAATGGCGCGCCGTTTTGGTGGCACCGGGCTGGGCCTGTCCATCGCCAAACAGCTGGTGGAGCTGATGGACGGCAGCATCGGCTATCTCACCGAGCCCGGCCAGGGCTCCTGTTTCTGGGCCGAATTCGAGGTCGGGGTGACCCCTGCCGGCCGTGAGCTGGAGCGGCCCCTGTCCGGCATGGCGGCGCTGCTCGCGCTCGGTGATTCCCGCCTGCGCGACGCGCTGGTGGAGCAGCTGGTCTTCCTGGGCTGTCGGACCGAGCTGGTCTTCGACGTGCCCGCGGTGGACGAGATGCTGGCCGTCGACACCGGGTTCGACTGGGTGATCGTGGACCCGGCCTTTGACGCGGGCAAGGGCATCGAATGTCTGCGCGTCCTCAGCGGGCGGTCCGGTGGGCCGGCACGGGTGGGGGTCTGTGATGCCGGCCGTGACAACGCGCCCGCGCTGGAGGCGGCGGGGGCCACCCATCTGCTCGCCGAGCCTTTCATCGGCCTCGAGGTGCTGCGTGCGCTGGGCCGTGAGCCGGGTCCGGAGGATGCGTCCGATCCGGCCGTTCCGCGGACCCTCGCTGCCCATGTGCTGGTGGTCGAGGACCACCCGGTCAATCGGGAGGTGGTGACTGCCGTGCTCGAGTCCCTGGGCTGCCGGGTCTCCGTGGCCGAGAACGGGCGCAAGGCCCTTGATGCCTGCTGCGAGGCCCGTTTCGATCTGGTCCTGATGGACATCCAGATGCCCGAGATGGACGGTCGTCAGGCGACCCTGGGCATCCGCGCCCATGAGGCGGCCCAGGGCCTGCCCCGCATGCCGGTGGTGGCGCTGACCGCCAACGCCCTCAAGGAGGACCGGGACGCCTGCCTGGCCGCCGGCATGGATGACTACCTGGTCAAGCCGGTGTCCCGCGAGCAGCTGTGGGCGGTGTTGAGCCGCTGGCTGCGGGAGGCCCTGCCGTCCGATCCGGACACCTCCTTCCCGCGGATCCTTCCCGATCCGCCGGTGCAGGCGGAGCGCGAGGTCGAGACGGCGATGGACGTCGACCTGCTGATGTCCCTGCCGGGGGTCAATGGCAACCGGGCCTCGCCGATGCTGCAACGCCTGCTGCCGCTTTTCGTGGGTGAAACCGAGCGTAATGTGGCAGGCTTGCGGGCGGCCCTTGCCGCGGGGGATGTCCAGGGGGTGCGGGCCCTGGCCCACAAGATGAAGTCGGGATGCCTCGCCGTCGGTGCGGTCAGGCTGGCTTCCCGCGCGCGCAGCCTGGACGAGCGGATCAAGGAGGGCCAGACCCCCACCGCCGCCGATGTGGAGAGGCTTGCCGAAGCCTGGGATGCCTGCAAGGATGTACTCCTCCGCGAACAACTGGTCAGCACGGATTTACTGGACGGGGCGATGAGCCCGACGGAACGATGACGCCAAGCGAACATGCTCAAGTCCTGGTCGTGGACGACGACCCCCTGACCCGCATGATGGCCACCGAGGCGCTGCGCGAGGGGGGCTTCGCCACCCTCGAGGCCGCGGATGGTTACCAGGCGCTGAGCGCCTTCGACAGCACCTTGCCGGATCTCGTCCTGCTGGACGTGATGATGCCCGGCCTCAGCGGCTTCGACGTCTGCCAGCAGCTGCGGTCCCGGCAGAGCGGGGCGCTGGTGCCCATCATCATGCTGACCGGGCTGGATGACAGCGAATCCGTGCAGCGGGCCTTCGACGCAGGGGCCACCGACTTCATCTCCAAGCCCATCAACTGGACGCTGTTGCGTTTCCGCATCCGCTACGTGCTGCGCTCTGCCCAGGCGATGAAGGAACTCACCCGCAACAAGGAGAGCCTGTCCAATGCCCAGCGCATTGCCCGGCTGGGCAGTTGGGAGTGGTTCGTGGAGGAGGACCGGGTACAGCGTTCGGACCAGTACTACCGGCTGTTCGGCCAGTCGCCGCAGGCCTTTGGCAGCGGCATGGAAGCGGTCCTGGGCCATGTCTATGCCAGTGACCGGGCTGCCGTGACGGCTGCCGTGGAGGGAGCCCGGAAGGGCATCGGCTACCAGCTCACCTATCGCGTCGTGTGGCCGGATGGCAGCGTGCGCACGGTGCTGGAGACGGCTGAGCCGGGGGACGTGCGCGACGGGCGGGGTCAGCTGGTGATGGAGGGCAGCGCCCAGGACATCAGTGACCACGTGGATGCCCAGCGCCGCATCCGCCAGCTGGCGTATTTCGATCACCTCACCGGCCTGCCCAACCGCGAGTTCTTCCGCGAGAACCTGCTCGGGGCGGTGGCCCGCGGCCTCCGCAATGACAGCCGGTGCGCCGTGATGGTGGTGGACCTCGACCGTTTTGCACGCATCAACGACAGCCTCGGCCCCGAGCGGGGCGACCAGGTCCTGCAGGTGATCGGCCACCGTCTGCGCGAATGCATGGGCGACCGGGCACCTGCCGAGCCGGCCGGGGGCGGGGCCCTGCCACGCCTCAAGGTGGCGCGCCTGGCTGCGGATGAATTCGGTGTGCTGCTAAGCGACGCCGGCGACACGGACGCCATCATCGCGGTGGCCGAGACCTTGTTGCAGGCGGTGCGCGCGCCGATCCGGGTGCCCGGGCAGGAGATCACCCTGTCGGCGCGGATCGGCCTGGCGGTGATGCCCGATCACGCGACCGACGCGGACGCCCTCCTCAAGGCGGCGGAGACGGCCCTCAACCGTGCGAAGCGGGTCACTGGCGAGCAGGTCGCGCTGTTCTCCGAGGAGATGAAGGTGGCGGCCTTCCTGCGCTTCACGCTGGAGGGGGATCTGCGGCGCGCGATCGGCGACGATGAATTGCGCGTCGTCTATCAGCCCATCGTCGACCTGCACCGGCGATCCGTGGTGAAGGCCGAGGCGCTGGTGCGCTGGCCCCATCTGTCACGGGGTGCGATCCCGCCGCCGGAGTTCATCTCCCTGGCGGAGGAGACCGGCATGATCGTGCCCCTCAGCCGGGCGGTGATCGAGCGGGTGTGTGCCGACATCGCGAGGATGGAGGCGCAGCTGCCGCCGGAGTTCCGTTTCTGCATCAACCTGTCCGGTGTCAATTTCATGGACACCCAGCTGATCCCGACGGTGCGCGCCGTGCTGGCTGCCGCAGGGGTGTCGCCGGAGCGGATCGAATTCGAACTGACCGAGACCGTGCTGATGCGCGACCTGGACTACGCCACGGTGATCCTGTCGCAGCTGCGCGAGATGGGGGTGAGGGTGGCCGTCGACGACTTCGGTACGGGGTATTCATCCCTGGCCTACCTGCGCCGGCTGGCCGTGGATACCCTGAAGATCGACCGCTCTTTCGTCAATGAACTGGACGACGGGCAGGGCATCGCCATTGTCGAGGCGGTCATCGGCCTGGCCCACAGCCTCGGTCTGGAGGTGGTGGCCGAGGGCGTCGAGACGGTGTCGCAGCTGTCTGCCCTGTCGGCCCGGGGCTGCCATCTGATCCAGGGCTACCTGTTCGCCCGGCCGATGCCGGTGGAGGCCCTGCTCGAGGTGCTGGGGCGGGAGGTCTCGATGCCCGGCATGCTGGCCGGCGGCCCCGCCCCGCGCTGAGGGCGCGCTCAGGCGTGTTTTTCGGGGCGGATGGCGATCGACAGACGGATGCCCTCCGCGGCCTCCAGCTCCCGGAGCTGGCGGATCAGGCTCTCGTCCAGCACGAAGTCGGCGGCCAGTAGCATGACCCCGTCGCGGGTCACCAGATCCCGGGCCAGCACCATGCCCGGTTTCAGGGAGGAGGGGTTCAGGTCGTGGCCGGTCTGGCTGGCCGTCTCGGCGGCGCCGAGCACTTCGATGAGCGCATCCACCACCTGGGGGCAGTAGCGCTTGCCGCGGTTCTGCTGGATGAAGGTGAGCGCCTCGTCCTGTTTCATCTTGCGTGGCGACAGGCTGCCGATCTGCAGGCTGTCGAAATCGTTGGCGACCGCCAGCACCCTCGCGCCGTAGGGAATCGCCAGGCCTGACAGGCGGTCGGGGTAGCCCTGGCCGTCCCAGCGTTCGTGGTGGGCCCGGATGAAGGTGCCCGCCTTGCGCAGGTTCTCGATGCCCATCAGGGCGGCCTGGCCGGTAATGGGGTGCTTGCGCAGCAGGCCCAGCTCGTCGCCGCTCATATGCGAGACCGGCTTGGACAGCAGCTCGTCGGGCAGGCCGATCTTGCCGACATCGTGGAGCAGGCCGGAGAGCATCACGTCCTGAACGTCGGCGGACGGGAAGTTCAGCTTGAGGGCGATCTTGCGGGCCAGGTCGGCGACGCGCCGGGAGTGGCCGGAGATCACCCCTTCGCGGAGCTCGATGAGGTTCGAGAAGACCCGGATCGAGGTCAGGAACTGCTGCTTCAGCTTCTCGTGGGCCGCCTTCAGCTCGGTGGTACGCGCCTCAACCTTGTCCTCGAGGCTGGCGTTGAGCGCCTTCAGCTCCGCGTTCTGAGCCTGGGTGAGGGCTTCCAGGCGTCGCTTCTCCCGCTCCAGGGCCTTGCGCTCCAGGGCCTCGCGGACGGTCAGCACCACGTCCTGGTCATTCCAGGGCTTGGCGATGTAGCGGGAGATCTGGCCGGCGTTGATGGCGGCGATGGTCGAGTCCATGTCGGCGTAGCCGGTCAGCAGCAGGCGCACCGTATCCGGGTGGCGCTTGCGCGCCTCGGCCAGGAAGGCCGCGCCATCCATGCCGGGCATGCGCATGTCCGAAATGATCAGGTCCACCGGTTGCTTGCCGAGAATCTCCAGCCCCTCGGCCCCTCCGGTAGCCGTGAGTACCGTGTAGCCATGGGGCCGGAACAGGCGGCGCAGGGAGGACAGGATGTTGGCTTCGTCGTCTACACACAGCAGCGTGAAAGGGGCGTTGTCGGGGGAGGAGGTCATTGCGGGGCTCCGCTGGAGGCCGGGTGATGGATGGGCAGGGTGATGCGGAAGGTGGTGCCGACGTCGGGCGTGCTGCTCACGCTGATCTTGCCGTGATGTTTCTGGATGATGCCGTAGGACAGGGACAAACCCAGCCCGGTGCCCTTGCCGACCGGCTTGGTGGTGAAGAAGGGGTCGAAGATGCGGGCGATGATATCCGGCGGGATGCCCTTGCCGTTGTCGTGCACCTCGATCCAGGCGTGCTCGTCGGCCACGCCGGTGCGGATCGTGATGAGGCCGCGGCGATCATCCGGCATGGCCTGGGCGGCATTCACGAAGAGGTTCATGAAGACCTGGTTGAGCTGGGACGGCAGGCACTCGACGAAGGGCAGCTCGCCGTACTCCCGCTGCACATCGGCCCGGTACTTGATCTCGTTGCTGGCGATGTTGAGGGTGCTGTCGATGCCGTGGTGCAGGTCGGCGGCCTGCCAGTCCTGGCTGGCGTCGGCGCGGGAGAAGTCGCGCAGGTCCTGGACGATCTTGCGGACCCGCTCCGTACCTTCTTCCGATTCCCGCAGCAGGGCGTGGATGTCGTCCCGGATGTAGTCGAAGTCGGCCGCCTCACGGATCTGCCTGAGGGCGGCGGCTTCGGCGGGAGGCAGGGCGCTCTCCCGTGCCGCGTAGGCATCGACCACGTCCAGTAGTTGATCGATGTAGCCCTTCAGGCTGCGGATGTTGGAGTGCACGTACCCGATGGGGTTGTTGATCTCATGGGCCACGCCGGCGGCCAGTTGGCCGATGGAAGCCATCTTCTCGGACTGCACCAGCTGCTCCTGGGTCTCATGCAGCCGGCAGTTCAGCTCGGTGAGCTCGGTGTAGCGCTTCAGCAACTCCTCCTCGGCCCGCTCACGACGCTCGATGTCCTCCTCGAGCCGGGCTTTGGCTTGCTGCAGCTGCTCGGTGCGGATTGCCACCGTGGCTTCCAGGTCGGCCTGGAGCCGCAGCAGTCCGGCCTCGGCATTCTTGCGCTCGGTGACGTCCTGCAGGGTTTCGATGGCGCCGATGACCTCGCCGCGGGCATTGCGCAGCGGGGCGGCGGTGAAGTGCAGCCAGCGGCCCTGATCCCCCATGTGGGGGAAGAAGTCCTCCGCCTCGTAGGCGCCCTCGATCACCGGCGAACGGCGCAGGTTCTTGCTGCCGTAGTGGTCGACGATGGCCTCCATCTGGCCGGAGACGATCAGGTCGGCCATGATCGGCCGCTCCGAGCGGTAGAACGCCGACCATTGCTGCCGGGTGCCGACCATGCTCCGGGCCGGGATGCCGATGACCTGCTCGCAGGCGTGATTCCAGTGGGTGACCACATGCCGTGCGTTGATGACCAGGGTCGGGACGGGGTCGCCGTCGATGATCTGGGCCATCAGCTGCTGGGTCTGCTTCTGGGCGGTTTCCGCGTGCTTGCGCTCGGTGATGTCGATGAAGCTGCAGACGAAGGTGGCCTCCCCCTGGATCGTCTCGGTGGCGATGGACAACTCCACCCAGCGCTCCTCGGACGCTGCCGTGAGAAGCAGGGTTTCGTAACGGGCGGCGTGCTTGTCCCTGGCCAGCAGGGCACGTCCCTGGTCGCGCACCTGGACCGGAAAGAGATCCCAGAAGTCGCGGCGGGCCAGTTCTTCCGGGGGCAGGCCGGTGAGGCGTGACATGGCCGGGTTGGCGAACAACACCGGGCCACCCCGATGCAGCAGGATGCCGGTGCTGAAGGATTCGGCCAGCGGAAACAGGCTGCCGGGGATCGGATAGGGCGAGGCGGGGGCGATGGCGCGGGGCGTATCGGGCGGCATGGATTCAACCCAGCATGAGACGACAGCTCTCGAAGCGGCTCTGGGTCTCCGCGAGCACGCTGTTCAGTTGTTCCCAGCTTACCCCCAGTCCGTCGATGGTGGCCTGGTCGAGATGAGGGACCTGCCCGTCGACTTCACCATCCAGTTCGAGGGCCCGCGCGATTGCATCGGCGTAGTGAATGATGCCGGCCAGGCTGCCGGGGGAGGTGTCACCCGGCGTATGGTGCCGGCCGATGGCATCGACGATGGAGGGCGGGAAATTCCACAGTGCCGCCAGGCGGGCACCGGCTTCGGCGTGATCGAAGCCGAAGCAGCCGGCTTCCAGCAGGCCCAGCGGGCGGTCCTCGCGGAGCGCCTGCTCCCGCAGGGCCGCGAACGTGTCCGGATAAAGCGACACCATCGCCAGCCGGCCGATGTCATGGAGAAGGCCGGCGATGAACATCAGCTCGGGCGGGCGCTGCAGGACCCGGGCCAGCGCCTCCGCCGCCACCGCCGTGCCCAGCCCGTGGCGCCAGAAGGCATCGCGGCTGAAGCTGCCGGCACCGCCGCCCGGCAGGCAGGTGATCATGGAGGCGGCCAGGACCAGCGAGCGGACTGTCGAGAGTCCCAGCACGACGATGGCGTCATGAATCGAGCCGACCTGCTTCTGCAGCCCGTAGAAGGGCGAGTTGGCCACCCGGAGGACCCGCGCGGCGATGGCCTGGTCCTGGGAGATGCGGCGGGCCAGGCCATCCACATCCAGGTCGCTGTCCTGCAGCGACCGGATGACGTCCAGGGCGATCATGGGCATCGCCGGCAACAACCGGATCTTGTCGGCCAGTTCGGCGAGGGATGGGTGGGTCAACGGCATTGCTCCTGGCGGAACTTGATGACGGCATGGAGCAGGGCGCTGGAGCCTGGCTCGCCGGCGGTGTGACGGAACAGGTGCATGACCCGCTGATGGATCGCCTCACGCTGGCGCGCGAGTTCAGCGGGGTCGGTGGGAGTGGCAGCCACCTGCAGCGGCAGCCGGGTGATCTCACGCCGGCGCAGGCTGTCCAGATGGGACTCCGTCAGGACCAGGCCGGCGGGCAGCAGCACGCTGCCGCCTTCATCGGTCACCGCGGCGGCCAGGATGTCTCCCGGGCGCGCCTGGTCGAGGGGGGAGAGCAGGGGTTCAGTCATGGTGGGCCGGACAACGGGTGAAGGTCAGCAGGCAATTGCGGCCCTGGGCAGGGCCGGCCAGCGGGCGGACGTCCACGTGGTAGGGCTTGCCGCCGAGGATGAGGTCCGTACTGCCGTCACCTCGCGCAATCAGCGGCAGGATCTCCTCGGGCAGGATCTCCTGGGCGTACTGGCCCAGCAGGGGCGAGCGGTCGGCGAGCAGGTGCTCCGCAGCCAGGTTGCTCAGGGCGAGCATGCCGTCCGGGGCGATCCCCAGGACTGGCATCGGCATCGCCGCCAGGGCCTCCTGGGCGAGGCTGAGGGCGCGCTCGTCCAGGTTGAGACGCCGTTCCCGCTCGGCCACCGTGCTGCGCAGCTGCTCGTTGATGTGGGCCAGCTCCCGGTTGGCGTGCTGCAACTCGGCGGACAGGCGGAGGTTCTCGTCGGACAGGGCCTTGCGGCGGAAGGCCTCTTCGATGTTGGCCCGCAGCATCGCGTCGTCCCAGGGCTTGGTCAGGAACTTGTAGATGGCGCCCTCGTTGATGGCGTCGGTGACCGACTGCAGGTCGGTGTAGCCGGACAGCACCAGGCGCACGCTCTCGGGGTACATGTCCTTGGCCTTGCGCAGGAACTCAACGCCGGTCATGCCCGGCATGCGCTGGTCCGAGAGGATCACATCCACCGGATTGGCTGCCAGCACTTCGAGCCCTTCCTGTCCGCTGGCGGCGGTCAGGATGGTGTAGCCGTCCCGGCGCAGCAGGCGACGCAGCGAGGACAGGATGTTCTGCTCGTCATCCACCAGCAGCAGGGTCCGTTCGCCGGTCACCGTCTGGCCAGTGCCCTGGCCCACCGTGGGGGCCTCCGTGAGGCGGGCGGCAAAAGCCTCGAGGCTGCAGGCTTCACCCGGCTGCGGGCCTTGCAGCGAGTCGCAACCGCAGGCCTTCATCACCGACAGCACGTGGGCTGTGCGGACACCCTTGGCGTTGACCGTCAGCTTCATGTTGTGGGCCCGGGTGACCAGGGCCCGGATGATGGCGACCCCTTCCGGATCGGCCGTGACGTCCTGCACCAGACGGGCCGGCACTTCCAGGCCGTCGAGGGGCATGCGGCGGATCCAGGCCTGGTGGGCGCTGATCGGGCTGGCTGCGCTGGTGACGAAGCGGATGCCGCTCTGCCGCAGGTGTTGCAGCGCTGCCAGCTCGGCGTCGGACACCTCACGCTGGTGGGCAACGATGTTCACTTCCAGGTGGCAGGGCTCCAGGCGTGTTTCCAGCAGCAGGGCGCCTAGCCGCACAGGAAAGTCGGCCGAGCACAGCAGATCCAGCCGTGCATTGACCGCCAGGGTCAGCGTGCGTCCACCGTGGTTCCAGGCTGCCAGCTGGGTGAAGGCCGTCCGCAGGGCGTCGGCGTCAAGTTCGTCGATGCGCCGCAGCGTCACGCTCTTCGGGACGCTTCCGCCGCCGGCATACAGCTGACCCGCGACAAGCACGCCGCTGCGGCAGTCGAAGCGTGGCTGGAGCAGGGGTGGGGCGTCCGGTGTTGCGCTTCCGGAAGGGGAAGAAAGAGGGGCGTCGGGGCGATCCATCTGATTTCCAGTCGATATGGCCTGCGCTGGCGGGGCTGTCCGCTGCACTGCTTCAAGGGGCGCCCGGTGTATCGGCGAACGCCTGCACCAGCTTGAGGCATTAAGTCACAGCCGGCCCGTCGCCGCTGGGGCGGAGTACCCGTTTTGACGCGCAAGCCCTGCCCGGCCCGTCCGGAGCGGGCCGGGCAGGGTAAAATCCCGCGCATGTCCGCTCATTCCCACCCTTTTCCACTGCTGGCCCTGGTCGCCATCGGCATCGGTGCGGCGCTGGGGGCCTGGCTGCGCTGGTGGTTGGGCCTGCGCCTGAACCCGCTGGTGTCCCAGTTGCCGATGGGTACGCTGGCCGCCAACCTGCTCGGGGGCTATCTGGTGGGGGTGGCGGTGGCCTTCTTCGCCTTCCGTCCCGAGCTTCCGCCCGAGGTGCGACTCTTCGTGGTGACCGGCTTCCTGGGCGGGCTGACCACCTTTTCGTCGTTCTCGGCGGAGGTCGTGCACCTGATCGACACGGCCCGCTACGCCTGGGCTTTCGGTGCCGCCGCCCTGCATCTGCTGGGCTCCCTGTCCATGACCGCGCTGGGCATGTGGACCGTCCACAGCCTGCGCGCCTGATCCACTCCCGGTTCATTTCCGATTTTCGCTGCATTCCCGATGGCCTCTCCGCAAGACCGGCAAGATCCTTATTCCCTTCTCGAACAGTGCCTGTCCGCCGACCGGCCGGCCCTGCGCCGTGACCTGCGCCGCCTGCCGAAGCGGCCGCGCAGCCTGGCCGAGCTGCCCGAAGCCCTGCGCCTGCGCATCGCCGACTCCGCAGCCAGGCTGATCGCCCGCGCCAATGCGCTGCCCCGGCCCGACTTTCCGCTCGAGCTGCCGGTCAATCAGCGCAAGGACGAGATCGCCGCGGCCATTCGCGACCACCAGGTGGTCATCGTCTGCGGCGAGACCGGCTCCGGCAAGACCACTCAGTTGCCCAAGATCTGCCTGGAGCTGGGGCGGGGCGTCGCCGGCCTGATCGGCCACACCCAGCCGCGCCGGATCGCTGCCCGCGCCACCGCCAGCCGCATCGCCCAGGAGCTGAAGAGCGAACTCGGCAGCACGGTGGGCTACAAGATCCGCTTCACCGACCGCATCGGCCCGCAGAGCTACATCAAGCTGATGACCGACGGCATCCTGCTCGCCGAGACCCAGGGCGACCCGCTGCTGTCGGCCTACGACACCCTGATCATCGACGAGGCCCACGAGCGCAGCCTCAACATCGACTTCCTGCTCGGTTACCTGCGCCAGCTGCTGCAGAAGCGGCCGGACATGAAGCTGATCGTCACCTCCGCGACCCTCGACGCCGAGCGCTTCGCCCGCCACTTCGGGAAGGGCGACACGCCGGCGCCGGTGATCGAGGTGTCGGGCCGCCTGTACCCCATCGAGATGCGCTACCGGCCAGTGGAGCGGGACGAGCCCAAGCCCGCCCGCCCGGGCGAGCCCGCACCGCGCCAGGACAACCGCGGCCCCGACCGCGACCTTTACGACGCCCTGGTCGATGCGGTGGACGAGGCCCACCGCAGCGGCCCCGGCGACGTGCTGGTGTTCCTGCCCGGCGAGCGGGAGATCCGCGAGGCCGCCGAGGCCCTGCGCAAGGCCCACCACGCCGCCGGCACCGAGGTGCTGCCCCTTTTCGCCCGCCAGTCCGCCCAGGAGCAGGCGCGGGTCTTTGCGCCGTCGAAGGGGCGTCGGGTGGTGCTGGCCACCAACGTGGCCGAGACCTCCCTCACCGTGCCGGGCATCCGCTACGTGGTGGACACCGGTCTGGCCCGGGTCAAGCGTTATTCCCACCGCAACAAGGTGGAGCAGCTGCAGATCGAGAAGATCGCCCAGTCGGCGGCGCGCCAGCGGGCCGGGCGTTGCGGCCGGGTCAGTGACGGCATCTGTTTCCGCCTTTACGATGAGGACGATTTCAACAAGCGCCCGGCCCACACCGATCCGGAGATCCTGCGCTCCTCCCTGGCCGGGGTGATCCTGCGCATGAAGTCGCTGAAGCTCGGCGAAGTGTCCGACTTCCCCTTCATCGACGCCCCCCTGCCGCGCATGGTGGCCGACGGCTACCAGCTGCTGGCCGAGTTGGGGGCGGTGGAGGAGCAGGAGGGAGAGGGGGGCATGAACCTCACCCCCATCGGCCGCGAGCTGGCCCGCCTGCCGCTGGACCCCAAGATCGGCCGCATGATCCTGGCCGCCCGCGACCGGGGCAGCCTGGCCGAGGTGCTGGTGGTCGCCGCCGCCCTGTCCACCCAGGACGTGCGCGAGCGTCCGCCCGAGCGCCAGGCCGCCGCCGACCAGGCGCATGCCCGCTTCCGCGGCCCCGAGCAGGACCAGAAATCCGAGTTCCTGTGGTACTGGAACCTCTGGAAGGCCTGGGAGGAGGTGCAACGCCACGAGAGCTCCAGCAAGCAGAAGGCCTGGTGCAAGACCCACTTCCTGTCCTGGCTGCGCCTGCGCGAATGGCGCGATGTGTTCACCCAGCTGCATACCTTGTGCACCGAACACGGCTGGAAGGAGAACGACAAGCCGGCCAGCTTCGAGGCCATCCACAAGGCCCTGCTCAGCGGCCTGCTGGGCCATGTGGGTTGCAAGATCGAGGATGCCTCGGGGCCTGCCGCTGGCAGCTACCTGGGCGCCCGGGGCATCAAGTTCTGGCCGCATCCCGGCTCGGCCATCGCCAAGAAGGCGGGCAAGTGGATCATGGGCGCCGAGCTGGTGGACACCTCGCGCCTGTTCGCCCGCTGCCTGGCCCGCATCGAGCCCGAATGGCTGGAGGAGGTGGGTGGCCACCTGCTCAAGCGCCAGGTCTCGGAGCCCCACTGGTCCAAGGCCAGCGGCGCCGTGCGGGGCTGGGAGCGGGGCACCCTGTACGGGCTCACCGTTTACCCGCGGCGCGGTGTGAGCTATCGGGAGATCGACCCGGACCTGTGCCGCGAGCTGTTCATCCGCGAAGGCCTGGTGCAGGGCGAGATCGCCGAGGGCCCGGCCCGGGGCATGGCCTTCCTGGCCCACAACCGTCGCCTGATGGCCGAGATCGAACGCCTGGAGCACAAGTCCCGGCGGCCCGACGTGTTGGTGGACGAGGAGCTGATCTACGCCTTCTACGACGCCAAGCTGCCGCCGGATGTGCTCGACCTGGCCGGCTTCGAAGCCTGGCGCAAGGAGGCCGAGCGCAAGGCGCCCAAGCTGCTGCAGCTGACCCGCGACCAGCTGATGCGCCACGACGCGGAGGGCATCACCACCGATCGCTTCCCGGCCAGCCTCGAGGTGCTGGGCCAGAAGCTCAAGCTCGCCTATCTGCACCAGCCCGGCGAAGCCGACGATGGCGTGACGCTGCTGGTGCCCCTGGCGATGCTCAACCAGGTGCCGGCCAACCGCTGCGAGTGGCTGGTGCCCGGCCTGCTCGAAGAGAAGGTCATGGCCCTGCTCAAGACCGTGCCGCAGAAACACCGCCACCGCCTGCAGCCGATGGCCGACAGCGCCGCGGCCTTCATGGAGCGCTACGAGGCCGGTGAGTTCGACCAGGACGATCCCCTCATCAAGGCGCTGCAGCGCTTCGTCGAAGAGCGGGTGTCCCTCAAGCTGCCGATGGAGAGCTTCCGCCCCGAGAACCTGAACCCCCACTGCTTCATGAACTTCCGGGTGCAGGACGAGCATGGCCGCATCCTCGGCCAGTCCCGCAACCTGGCGGAGCTGCGCACCCGCTTCAAGGACCAGGTGGCGGCGCGCTTCCAGTCGGCGCGCATTGTGCCGGCGGCGGACGCCCCGGCGCCAGATCGGAAGAGCGTCGTGTAGGGAAAGAGTGTAGATCTCGGTGG
>CALBTT010000101.1 GCA_937967645.1 uncultured Zoogloea sp. | reverse complement strand
CCGGGTGGTGTGGGAGGGGTCGGTCAGCTAAGCTGGCCGCCCCTATCCCGATTGCAGGGCCTGTCGCTCAGGCGGCCTTCTTCATCTGCTTCTGGTACAGGAACTCCAGGATCGCCCCACGGCATTCGGCAAAGTGGGGGTCGTGGGCCAGGGCCAGGCGGTCACGGGGCTTGTCCAGCTTCACCTCCAGGATCTCGCCGATGGTCGCCGCCGGACCGTTGGTCATCATCACCACCCGGTCGGACAGCAGCACAGCCTCATCCACGTCGTGGGTCACCATCACCACCGTGGCACCGGTCTTGTCCATCACGCCGATCAGCTCGTCCTGCAGGGACGCGCGGGTCAGCGCATCGAGGGCACCGAAGGGCTCGTCCATCAGCAGGATCCGGGGCTCCATGGCGAAGGCCCGGGCAATGCCGATGCGCTGCTTCATGCCGCCGGAGATCTCGTGGGGCATCTTCTGCGCGGCATGGCTCATATGCACCATCTCCAGGGCCGCCGCGGTGCGCTCCTTGAGCCTGGCCTTGCCCTCCTTGGCACCGAAGACCCGCTCCACGGCCAGATAGACGTTCTCGAAGCAGCTCAGCCAGGGCAGCAGTGAGTGGTTCTGGAACACCACCGCCCGCTCCGGGCCGGGGCCGGCGATCTCACGGCCGTTGCACAGCATCACCCCCGAGGTGGGCAGGGTCAGGCCGGCGATCAGGTTGAGCAGGGTGGATTTGCCGCAGCCCGAGTGGCCGATCAGCGAGACCACTTCGCCGCTGCGGATCTGCAGATTGACGTCCTTCAGGGCGACGAAGCGGCCCTTCTTGGTCTCGAAGGCCATGCCGACGTTTTCGACCTTGACGATTGCGTTCATGACGAAACTCCCCGATCCGGTTGTCAGTTGGTGCCGTAGCTGAAGCGACGGGCGATGAGCAGCAGCAGCTGTTCGAGCAGCAGGCCGACGATGCCGATCACGAAGATGGCGATGATGATGTGCTCGACCTTGAGGTTGTTCCATTCGTCCCACACCCAGAAGCCGATGCCGACGCCGCCAGTGAGCATCTCGGCCGCCACGATGACCAGCCAGGCGGTGCCGATGGACAGGCGGATGCCGGTGAGCATGTAGGGCAGCACCGAGGGCAGGAGGATCTTGGTGATGATCTTGAACTCGGACAGATTGAGCACCCGCGCCACGTTCAGGTAGTCCTGCGGCACCCGCTGCACGCCTTGGGCGGTGTTGAGGATCATCGGCCAGATGGAGCAGATGAAGATGGTCCAGGTGGAGGCGGGGTCGGCCGACTTGAAGACCATCAGGCCGATGGGCAGCCAGGCCAGCGGTGACACCGGGCGCAGGATGCTGATGATCGGCTCGAGCATGCTGTTCATGAAGGCGAAGCGGCCGATGATGAAGCCCATCGGGATGCCCACCAGCGCCGCCACGCCAAAGCCGACGGCGACCCGCTTGAGGGAGGACAGGATGTTCCAGCCTATGCCCTGGTCGTTCGGGCCGTTGCGGTAGAAGGGGTCGGAGAACAGCGCAACGGCGGCATCGAAGGTCTTTGCCGGACCGGGAAAGTCGGACGAGCCCATGGCCACCAGTGCCCACAGGCCGATCACGAAGGCAAAGCCGAGGGCCGGCGGGATGACCGCCCGGAAGAACTGGCCGATCCGCTCACCGAAGGGCGTGCCGGGTTCGGCGGCAGGTAGCGGCGCAGCGTGCTGGACGGGCGTCGGGTTGACCATGTCGGACTCCTTGGCAGGGCTGGCTTCGCTGCGGGCCACCGTGGCCGGGTGAGCCGGAGTGGCTTCGGGCGCCGTGGCGCCGAGCGCGGACGTGAGGGTTGCGGTGTTCATGATGATCTCCGTGAGTCGCCGGCAGGCCCCGGGCCTGCCCTTTCACATTGGGGTGCACAGCGGCACGGGAGGGCGGCATTGCCCCCCTGCCGGATCAGGCCGCCTTGATCTTGAAGGAGGCGGCGTACTTCTTCGGGTCCTTGCCGTCCCACACCACGCCATCGAAGAACTTCGAGCTGCGGAAATCAGACTTGGGCACCGGCGCACCGACGATGGCGGCGGCCTGCTTGTACAGCTCGGTCTTGTTGATGGCCTTGGCCACGGCCAGATAGTCCACGTCCTGCTTCAGCAGCCCCCAGCGGCGATGCTGGGTGAGGAACCACATGCCGTCGGACAGATAGGGGTAGTTCACCAGGCCGTCGTTGTAGAACTTCATGTAGTTCTTGTCCGACCAGCTCTTGCCCAGGCCGTTTTCGTACTGGCCGATCATGCGGCTGCGGATCACATCCACATCCGTATTCACATAGCTCTTGGCAGCCACCGTCTCGGCCGTCTTGGAGCGGTTGGCGGCGCTGGCGTCGATCCACTTCGAGGCCTCCAGGATGGCGCAGATCATGGCGCGGGCGGTGTTCGGGTACTTGGCCGCGAACTCGGCGGTGGCGCCCAGCACCTTCTCCGGGTGGTCGGTCCAGATGTCCTGCGTGGTCATCGCGGTGAAGCCGATCTTGTCCACGATGGCACGCTGGTTCCAGGGCTCGCCCACACAGTAGCCGTCCATGTTGCCGACACGCATGTTGGCCACCATCTGCGGAGGCGGCACGACGATGTTCTTGACGTCCTTGAAGGGGTCGATGTCGTGGGCGGCCAGCCAGTAGTAGAGCCACATGGCGTGGGTACCGGTGGGGAAGGTCTGGGCGAAGGTGTATTCCTTCTCTTTCTTGGCGATGACCTTCGACAGGGACGCACCATCCACCGCGCCCTTGTCCTTGAGCGCGTTCGACAGGGTGATGGCCTGGCCGTTGTTGTTGAGGGTCATCAGCACGGCCATGTCCTTCTTGGGGCCGCCGATGCCCAGGTGCAGGCCATACACCAGCCCGTACAGCACGTGGGCCGCGTGCAGCTCGCCGTTGGCCAGCTTGTCGCGCACACCAGCCCAGGAGGCTTCCTTGCTGGGGATGATCTTGATGCCGTACTTCTTGTCGAAGCCCATCACCGAGGCCATCACCACCGACGAGCAGTCGGTCAGCGGGATGAAGCCGATCCTGACTTCTTCCAGTTCCGGTTTGTCCGATCCGGCCGCCCACGCGCCGGCAGAGGGGAGCATCGTGCCCATTGCAGCCATACCTCCAAGGGTTGCCCCAGCCTTGAGAAAGCCGCGGCGGGAAAGATTCTTGTCGTCGAAACGCTCGCTCATTGCTCGCCCCTGATCCGAAAATGCAAAAAAAAGAGGGCGTCTCACCCCTCCGCGAAAACTTCGCTGAGGAATGGACGCCCTTGTCCAAGTCTGATCGCCTGATCAAGCCGGGCCGCCGTTGGACCGACTTCGGTTGTTATATAGCGAGCCGCGTGCCAGGAATATCAACCCATTGATTTAAATGACAAACTATAAAAACACCAACAACCTACCCCCTTTGAGGTAGCAAAAACAGCCCTCACCCATGCACTGCGGCAGTGCAGCACGCACTGCTTTGGCGTCAGCCGGCCTCTCCCACTCGAAAGCGATCCGTAGCCCACTGACAGGCAAAGAAAAAGGGCGGAAGCAGCTTCCCCGCCCTCCGCCCCACAATGCGCCACGCGACGCAGCCAAATACCTCCTTCAGAGTAGAAGGCTCGCCATATCGATCACATCCCGCGCCACCTCGGCCAGCTTGCGGCCCCGTTCCATGGCCAGCTTGCGCAGCGCGTGATAGGCCGCGTCCTCATCCAGCCCGCGGGCCTTCATGAGCAGCCCCTTGGCCCGGTCCACCAGGATCCGCTCGGACAGCTTGCGGTTGGCGTCGTCCAGTTCGGCACGCAGGTGCTGGAACTCCTCGAACTGCGCAATGGCCACCTCGACCAGCGAATCCAGGCGCTCAGGCGTAACGGAATCAACCACATACGACGAGACTCCGGCCTTCACGGCACGCCGGATCATCTCGGAATCGGTATCCTGGGAGCACAGCAGGACGGGCCGCGGGCAATCCCGGTTCATGGTGGCCAGGTGCTCCAGGGTGTCCCGGCTCGGGGAGTCGGCCTGGATGAAGATCACATCCGGCTTGGTGGCCAGCACCTGATCGGACAGATCGAGGGCGCTGGAGAGGGCCGCCACCACCTGATGGCCAGCCAGGGCGAGGGCAGCACAGACGTCGGCAGCACGCTCGCGGGAAGAATCGACAACCAGTACTCGCAGCATGGCGGGAAACACCGTAAAGGGAATACCTTCGGTGTAGCAGGAAGCACGCCATGTTTCCGTCCCCGGCCGTGACACGGCCCGGGGACGGCTTGCCAGACTCAACCAGCCCCAGCCGGCGCCGCGCAGTCGAGCAGGAGTACCGAGACGTCGTCGCCTGCTGGCTGCCCCGCCAGATGGCGGGTCAGGGCCTGACGCAGGACTCCCAGACGGGTGCCCCGCCCGCCCTGGGCGAGTGCCTGCTCCAGCCCCTCATGGCCGAAGGCCTCTCCAGCGGGATTGGAGGCTTCGGTGAGGCCGTCCGAGCAGAGCACGATCTGACCCGGCCCCTCCCAGGTAAAGGCCTCGCAGACCACCCCGGCCTCTGCCGAGGGCAGGATGCCGAGCGGCAGCTGACGGGACGGGAAGCGCTGCTTCACCTGCCCTTCCTCGGTGATCTGCACCACATCCGGCACCCCGCCGACCCAGATGTCACCCGCAGGGCGGGAGGCCTCGAGGCGCACCAGCGCGGAGGCGACGAAATGCCCTGGAGGCAGCAGGCCGCAGAGCAGGTCGTTGAGTTCGGTCACCAGCCCCGCAAGAGGCAGGTTTCGGGCTGCGCCGCGATAGAAGGCGCCCAGGGCCGGCAGCACGCTGACCGCAGCCGCAAGCCCGTGGCCGGTGGCATCGGCCAGCATCGCGTACAAGGCCCCATCATTGGAGCGCGCGACCGCCACCACGTCGCCCGAGAAATTGCGGGCCGGCATGACCGCATACTGCACGGCCTTGTCGTGCAGCCAGTCGGAACGGATCTGGCGCTCCATGATCTTCATGGCCAGCTCCTGCTCGCGCTCCGACTCGTCGTGGTAACGCTGCAGCCTGGCCGCATCCTCGGCCAGCTGGCGCTGGATACGCCTGGCCTCCGAGACGTCACGCACGATGCCGATGAACATGCGCCGGTTGGGCAGCTGCAGGTCGGACACGCCGATCTCCATCGGAAAGAGGGTGCCATCCTTGCGGCGACCGGTCATTTCGCGGATCTGCCCGACCACCCGCTTCTCACCGCCCATCACGTGGCGCTGCAGGTAACTGTTGCCCCCCTCCGTGGCATCCGGCGGCAACAGCATGGAGAACGGCTTGCCGATCATCTCGGGGGCACCGTAACCGAAGATATGGCTGGCCGCCCGATTGACCGACAGGATCATGCCCTGGTCATCCGCCGAGATGATGCCGTCGATCACGCCGTTGGCCACGGCGCGCACCTGTTCGAGGGAGCCGGACAGCCGCCGCTGCATGTCGAGGAGGCGGCGCAGGGCCTTGAAGCGCGCCGAGAAGACCGGAAAGGACAGGGGCTTGGCCAGGTAGTCGTCTGCACCGATCTCCAGCCCGTGAACGATGTCGCCCTCGCCGCTCAGTGCGGACAGGATGATGATGGGCACCCAGCGGTCTTCCGACAGGGCCCGGATCTGCTTGATCGCCTCGAAGCCATCCATGCGCGGCATCATCAAGTCCATCAGCACGATATCCGGCGACTCCCGCCGGAATATCTCCACGGCATCCATGCCGTCCGCGGCATACAGGGGCGTGCAGTTGAGGTGGCCCAGGAAGGCGCCCACGATCGTCCTGTTCGAGGCGATATCGTCGGCAACGAGGACTCTCAAGGTATTTTCAGACATCCACTGCTCTCTGCTTCTCGGCAGGACGGATCACGGTTCCGGCCTGCGGCAATCCATTGAACAGGATGGCACGAGGGCCATCCAGGGCGGGTCAAGCAGGCTTCTCTGCCTTGGGCACGGTCACCACGACCTGATTACCGGGCGGCAGGTAGGTCAGGCTGGTGAAGGATAACTGCCTGGACAGGGCAATGCCCCGCCCATTGGGCGCAAAGGCCCGCTCGGGATCAAAGTCCAGGAAGCGCCTCCAGTCGAAACCCGGTCCATCATCACGGATCTCGAAGACCCAGCGGGAATCATCCCCCCAGACCCTCAAGCGGACCGATTTGTTCCGGTTCTCCTCCAGGGACAGGCGATGCGCCACTTCATCCTCCCAGCGGTCTTCCTCGCGCAGACGACTCTTCTCGGCAAAGTCGATCCCCAGGTTGCCATGTTCGACGCCATTCACCAGCAGCTCGCACAAGCCCATCGCCAGCGTTTCCGGCTGCGGCCCCAGCAGGGCGACGAAGGACGCCAGATTGCGCGCCTCATCCAGGGTGCGGATGGTGAAGGAGCCTTCGGTCATGCAGTTCATCGCCTTGGCATGGTCGTTGAGGCTGGCCCGCAACTCGCGGCGCACCCGCATGTCGTCCAGGGCCGAGCGGATGATGGTCTGCAAGGCCTCACCCTCGAAAGGCTTGGTGAGGTAATAGAACGCCCCCGCCGCCAAGCCCTCGCGCACCTGCTCCGGCGACGTCGCGGCGGTCTGCATGATCACCGGGATGCTGCTGAGGCGCTCATCGGCCTTGATCTTGCGCAGCAGCATGATGCCATCCATGCCGGGCATCATGCGATCCAGCAGGACCAGGTCGAAGCACACCTCCGCGTCGCTCAGCGCGTCCCAGGCCGCGTCCCCGGACTCCACCATGACCAGGTCGAAGTCCATCTCGTCCAGGTACTCCGCGACGATGTCCAGGTTGAAGGGTTCGTCGTCGACCACCAGTATGCGTGCCTTGCTCATCTATTCTTCCTTCTGCGTCACATCCCCGCCAAGGGATACGGACTGGGCGCCCAGAGGCAGGACGACCGAGAAGTCCGCCCCACCAACGGCATTGTTGCCGGCACTGATCCGGCCGCCATGGGCAACCACGATCTCCTTGCAGATTGCCAGCCCGAGACCGGTGCCACCGGCCCCGGTGCGCGTACGGCTGCTCTGCACGAACTTGTCGAACACGGTGTTCAGCTCGGCCAGGGGAATGCCGACCCCTTCATCCGATACCAGTATCTCCGCGGCCGGCACACCGTCAACGGAGGTCATCGCCAGGCGTACCCTGATGGCCTGCCCTTCCGGGGTGAACTTGCCGGCGTTGGACAGCAGGTTGCGTATCACCTGGCCCATCTTCGCAGAGTCGACCATGACTTCGGGCAGCGGGCCCGCCCGCTCCACCCGCACCGTCTGCCGCCGCGACTGGAACAGCGCGGCAAACTCATTCACAGCCTCCCGCACGAGCAGCTCGAGATCGGCCGGGGCCCTGGACAGGGTCATGCGGCCCGCCTCGAACTTGGACAGGTCCAGCAGATCGTTGAGCAGCATCAACAGCCGCTCCCCGCTGACCCGGATACGGTGGAAGTAGCCCCGCAACTTCTCATGACCGACCTGGGTGACCCGGTTCTCGCCCAGGCGTGCATAGCTCAGCACCCCGTGCATCGGCGTCCTCAGTTCATGGGACATGTTGGCCAGGAACACCGACTTGGCCTCGTTGGCGGCCTCCGCGGCCTCCTTGGCCAGCTGGAGATCGTGGGTCCGGGCGGCGACCAGCGATGCCAGATTCTGATTATGGTCGAGGATCTGGCTTTCCCGCGCCTTCGTGTCATCGATGTCGGTGTGGGTCCCGATCATGCGCAGGGCCCGGCCATCCGGAGCGCGCTCCACCACCAGCCCGCGGATCAGGATCCACTTGTAGCGGCCATCCTTGCAACGCATCCGCAGTTCCTGCGTGAAGACCGGGGTGTCACCCTGCAGATGGGCATCCTGGGCGGCCAGTGCCGGCGCAAGATCCTCCGGATGCACGCGCTCCGACCAGGCGCCGATCTCATCACCGATCTCCTCGGGGGCATACCCCAGCATCGCCATCCAGCGCTGCGAGCGGAACACCCGACCGCTCACCAGGTTCCAGTCCCACACGCCATCGCCCGCGCCGTCCAGGGCAAACTGCCAGCGCGCCTCGCTCTCCCGCAGGGCCAGCTCGGCCAGCTTGAGCTCGGTCACATCACGGATCACCGCCAGGCTGCCCCCGGTGCGGATGGCCCGGAAGCGTGCCTCGAAGTGGCGCTCCTTGCCCCCCCGCCGCGACGCATATTCGAGACGCTGCAGCCTGCCGGTGCGGGAGGCCTGCACCGCGGCCTGGCTGAAGCGCCGGGCCATGTCCGGCGACAAGGCATCCTCCAGGCGATGCCCCAGGAAGGACTCCGGCGGCATCGACAGGGCGTCACCGCTGGGTGAGTGGTAGCGCACGATGCGCATGTCGTCATCGAGCTGGAACAACATGTCGGGGATCGCGGCGATCAAGGATTCATTGGTGGCGTGGGCTTCGCGGATGGCCTGCTGCTCCTGCCGGCGCACGGTCACGTCCTCGACGACGACCCAGCGCCCCGCATCGCGCCCCCCCACCCGGGTGCTCGTGACCAGCACCGGCACCCGATGGCCGTTCTTGTGCACCAGCTCGGTCTCGTAGGCCTGCGCAGGCGCCACCAGGCAGGCATCGCCGTCGATCTGGAGGAAGCCGTCGGGATGCTCCGGCGGCGGCGGCAAAGGTCCCCCGGCCCGGCACAGCTCATCTTCGGCATAGCCGGTGATCCGGCAGAACGCACTGTTCGCCTGCCGGTAGCGCCCTTGCCCATCCACCAGCGCCATGCCCAGCGACGCATGGCGGTAGAGGGCGTCGAGCTTCGCATGGGAGTCCACCACGGCCTGCTGGGCGCGGCGCAGCTCGGTCACGTCCGACACGGCACCGGCGCTGCGCAACGGCCTGCCGCTGCGATCGAACTCGGTCTTGCCGGCCAGGTGGAACCAGCCGGAACTCCCATCGATACGGCGTATCGGAATGACGCACTCCAGCAGCGCCCGGTTCTTCACGTGCTGCCGGAAAGCCCGCAGGAACGACCGGCGCGCCGGGTGGGTCATGGAGCGCAGCACGCCACGCACACTGCGGGGCAGCCCGCCCTCCGGGTAGCCGAACAGGCGGTCGCAACGCAAGGACAGGAACAGTCCGGGACGACCAGCCTGCCACTCCCAGATCCCCTCATCCGTGGCGGATACGGCGAGCTCGAAGCGCTTCTCGCTGTCCCTCAGCTCACTGGTCATCTGCTCGGCGATGGCCACCGCCCGCTTCTGCTGCCCGGCCAGCGCGGCCAGCAGAAAGGCCAGCAACACGCTGGCGAATGCCCCTCCGGCAGCCAGCAGGGTCGATGAGGCAAAGTCCTCGTCGGCATGCGGCAACGTCACGCGCACGCGCCAGGTGCGCTCACCGAAGCGGACCTCCCGCGCTATGGTCGCGCCCTCCACGGCGGCGACGCCCAGCGCCGGGTAGAGCCTCAGGGCCTCGCCCCCCGTGACATCCTCGACCATCAGGCCGACGCCGGGCGCAGAAGCCTTCAGCACGCCATCGAACAAGGCCATCGCATTGAGGCCCAGCATGACGATACCCTCGGGCCCCAGGCTGGGTGCCAGCTCATCCACCGGCCGGGCGACCCGATAGACCACCACCCCATTCACCTGGGACGCGCTGCCCAGCACCACCAGGGACAGGGGCGGGCTCATGGCGATGCCCTTGCTGCGGATCGCCGCCTCCATGGCGCTACGCCGCTGCGACTCGGCGAAGCTGTCGTAGCCGATGGCCGCGTCGGTCTGCGGCGTCAGGGGCCAGAAATAGGTCAGGGGGAAGGTATTCGGACCTCGCGCCGGATCCGGCGCCGGCCGAATCCGGATGTCACGGCCATAATTGGCCGAAAGCACGGCTTCGACCGCAGCGGCCCGCTCCACCTCGACCCTCCGGGCCAGGCCGATGCCAACCACCTCGGGCAGGGCTTCGGTGGGACGCAGGCCCGCCACGTAGCCCTCGAACTCGCGGCGCTCAACCAGGTGCTGCGCATCGAACAGGCCGGCCACCCCGCGCAGGATGAAGTCGACCTTGCCCAGCCGCTCCTCGAACTGGTGTTGCAGGCGATCCGCCACGGCCTCGTTGCGGGCCTCCCGGATCTCCAGCTCGTGACTGTACAGGGTGTGCCAGCCGAGCCCTGTCAGCAGCCCACCCAGCACCAGAGCCGCAAAGAACCAATGGCCCCGGCCTCCGGGCAAGCTGCCGGGGCGGATCCGGCCACTGGGCAGCCTGAAACGGGGGAAAAACGGGCGTTGGCTCATCACCCGCCGTGAACGGCCCCGCTCCGGCAAGCTTGAGCAACTGCCCGGCCCAGGCTACCCAGAATGAGCGTTTGCAAACCTCAGCGGCAGCCGTCCCCGTCCTTCACGCCACAGCGGCGCAGCACGATCTCCAGCGGGCAGAAGCGGGTGAAGCCGCTCTGCAGCAGGTTGGCCCCGACGAAGGCGGTGAACCACAGGAACTTGCCGCTCACGAACAGCGGGCTCCCCTCGACCCCCAGCGCCAGGGAGATCAGCACAAACGATCCGGCAAAGACCCGGACGAATTGATTGACGGTCAGGCTCACTGGACGACCTCCCCATGACGGGACGGTGCCACGCGCCCCTCCGACAGCCGCGTGAAATTCATCATGCTTCCTCCTGCGTGGGTGCCGGGCGCCCCTGCGCCACGGCGAAGTAAAGGACCGGGATCACCACCAGCGTGAGCAGGGTGGACACCAGCACACCGAAGATCAGGCTGATCGCCAGCCCGTTGAAGATCGGGTCATCCAGGATGAAGAAGGCGCCGATCATCGCCGCCAGCCCGGTCAGGCCGATCGGCTTGGCGCGCACCGCCGCGGCATGCAGGGTGGCACGGGCCCGGTCGACGCCGGCCGCCACCTGCTGGTCGATGAAGTCCACCAGCAGGATGGAGTTGCGCACGATGATGCCGGCCAGGGCGATCATGCCGATCATGCTGGTGGCCGTGAACTGGCTGCCCAGCAAGGCATGGCCGGGCATCACCCCGATCACGGTCAATGGGATCGGGGCCATGATCACCAGGGGCACCACGTAGCTGCGGAACTGGGCCACCACCAGCAGGTAGATCAGCACCAACCCGACCGCATAGGCCGCGCCCATGTCGCGGAAGGTCTCGTAGGTGATCTGCCACTCGCCGTCCCATTTGACCGCGTAGCCCGCATAGGGATCATCCGGCTGGTGGATGAACCACTCGTCCAGCACGCCCGCCAGACGCTCGCCCACCAGGGGCAGGTCCTTGATCCGGCTGCGGATGTCGAACATGCCGTACAGGGGTGAGTCGAGCCAGCCGCCCATGTCGCCGGTCACATACACGACCGGCAGCAGATCCTTGTGATAGATCACCTGCTCGCGGCGGGCCGGCTGCACCTGGACCAGCTCGGACACGGGCACCAGCGCCCCGCCCGCCTCGGCGGCCCGGGCCCGCACCTTCATCTGCAAGAGGCTGTCGATGCTGCCCAGACGCTCCGGCGGCAGGCTCAGACGCACCGGAATCTCGTACTTGTTGTCGCCGCCATGCAGCGGCGTCACGTTCTCGCCGCCCAGGCCGAGGCGCACCACCTCGACGATATCGGCCTGGGCCACCCCGAGCTGCGCGGCTTTGGCCTGATTGACCCGCAGCACCAGCTTGGGCGCCTCCTCGTCCACCGTGTCATCTACCCCGACGATGTCCGGCGTGGCCTCGAAAGCCGCGCGGACCTTGGCCGCCACCGCGGCCTGCCCCGCATAGTCCGGGCCGTACACCTCGGCCACGATCGGCGCCAGCACCGGCGGCCCGGGCGGCACCTCGACGACCTTGGCGTTGCCGCCATGACGGCGGGCGATGGCCTCCAGATCGGCCCGTACCGACACGGCGATCTCATGGCTCTTGCGCTCACGATGATGCTTGTCCACCAGATTGACCTGGATGTCGCCCATCTCGGGCTGGGCCCGCAGGTAATACTGACGTACCAGACCGTTGAAGTTGATCGGCGCGGCCGTGCCGGCATAGGCCTGGAAGTCGGTCACCTCCTCGACCCGGGCGACCCGCTCGCCCATCTCGCGCAGGACCTCGGCAGTCTGTTCCACCGGCGTCCCCACCGGCATGTCGAGCACCACCTGGAACTCGCTCTTGTTGTCGAAGGGCAGCATCTTCAGCACCACCAGCTGGACCACCGCCAGGGAGACCGACAGCCCGATCGCCAGCACCACGCCGAACCACAGCTTGGCCCGCGCCCGGCGGCCCGTGCCGGGCGCCAGGAAGGGCGACATGACACGCTGGAACAGCCGCTCCAGCCCGGCGGTCAGACGGTCGGGCCGATGGGCCCCGGCCTCATGCGCCACCGGCTTCAACAGCTTGCCAGCCAGCCAGGGCGTGACGATGAAGGCCACCAGCAGCGAGATCGCCATGCCCATCGAGGCGTTGATCGGGATCGGCGCCATGTAGGGCCCCATCAGCCCGCTGACGAAGGCCATCGGCAGCAGCGCGGCGATGACCGTGAAGGTGGCCAGGATGGTCGGCCCGCCGACCTCGTCCACCGCGTGGGGGATCCGCTTCCACACCGGCTGCCCCGGCTCCAGTTGCTGCCAGCGGTGGATGTTCTCCACCACCACGATGGCGTCGTCCACCAGGATGCCGATGGAGAAGATCAGGGCGAACAGGCTCACCCGGTTGAGGGTGAAGCCCCACGCCCAGGAGGCGAACAGGGTGGCGGCCAGCGTCAGGGTCACTGCGGCGCCGACGATCACCGCCTCGCGCCGGCCCAGGGCCAGCAGCACCAGCAGGACCACGGCCGAGGTGGCGAAGGCCAGCTTGCCGATCAGCTTGTCGGCCTTTTCGGTGGCGGTGGCGCCATAGTTCCGCGTCACCGTGACCTCGACCCCCTCGGGCACGATGCTGCCCTTGAGCTGCTCCAGGCGGCGGATCACCCCGCTGGCCACGTCGGCGGCATTCTCACCGGGTTTCTTGGAAACCTGCAGGGTCACCGCCGGGAAACGGCTGCCCGCCTCCTCGCCCGGCTGCGCGACACCCGCCTCCGCGGCGGCGCCCAGGCCATGCCACACGAAGCGGGACGGCTGATCCGGCCCGTCCACCACCGTCGCCACGTCGCTCACCCGCACCGGTTTGCCGGCGGAGACGCCGACCACCAGCTGCCGCACGTCGTCGGCACTGGCGATGTAGGTGCCGGTCTGCACCAGCACCTCCCGGTTGCCCGCCACCAGGCTGCCGGCCGGCTGGGAGGCATTGGCGAGCTGCAGCGCCCCCTTGAGATCCTGCGGCGTGATGCCGAAGGCGTTCATGCGCGCGGCGTCCATCAACACCCGCAGCACATGGCCGGGCCCGCCGATGGTGCTCACATCGCGGGTACCGGGCACACGCTTGAGCTCCAGTTCCACCGCCCGGCCGACCTGCTGCAGTTCGAAGGCCGAGCGGTTCGGGTCACGGGTCCACAGGGTCAGCGCCACCACCGGCACGTCATCGATCCCGCGCGGCTTGATCAAGGGCTCGCCCACGCCCAGCTCGGGGGAGATCCAGTCCCGGTGGCTATGCACGGTGTCGTACAGGCGCAGCACCGCATCCTGGTTGCTGACCCCCACCTTGAACTGCACGGTGATCACCGCCATGCCCGGCCGCGACACGGAAAAAACGTGGTCCATGCCGGTGATGCGCGACAGCACCTGCTCGGCGGGACGCGCCACCAGGGCCTCCACATCCTTGGCCGAAGCACCGGGAAAGGCGACCAGCACATCGGCCATGGTCACGTCGATCTGGGGCTCTTCCTCCTTGGGCGTGACCAGGGTGGCGAACACGCCCAGGAGCAGCAGCACCAGGGCCAGCAGCGGGGTCAGGGCATTGCGCTGGAACAGCGCGGCGATGCGGCCGGAGATGCCCAGAGCGGCGGCGGCCTGGGTCGGATTGGCAGGGTGTTCCATATCAGGGCTTCCGGCGCAGCAAGCCGGCCCGGACCGGATCGAGGGCCAGCTCTTCGCCCCCTGCCAGCCCCGCCAGGATCTCGACGGAACCATCCCCCTGGGCACTGCCGAGGCGCACCTGGCGCAACACGAAGCCGCCCTTGCCATCGGCCACATAAACGCCACTCAGCTCGCCCCGGCGCAGGATCGCCGTGGCCGGCACGGCGAGGACGGGCGCCTCGCCGGACAGGCTGAAATACACCCGCGCGGCCATGCCCGGCACCACCCCCGGCGCATCGGCCGGCAGGTTCACCCGGATCCGCGCGGTGTGGGTACGGGGATCCGCTGCCGGCAGCACCTGGATGGAGACCGACTCCAGCCAGCGGCCGGCTTCGGGAAACTCGACGCGGGCCTTCACACCCGGACGCGCCAGGTCGGCCAGGCGGGCCTGGGGCACATCGGCCACCGCCCGGAGACCGCCCGGCTCATAGATCGTCATCAGGGGTTTGCCGGGCAAGGCCATCTCGCCGGGCTCGGTCAGGCGCTGAGCCACCACGCCGGTCAGCGGCGCGGTCACCGTTGCGAAGCTGCGGCCGGCCTCGGCCTGGGCGCGCCCCGCCTCGGCGGCCCGATGCTGGGCCTGGGCGGCGTCGAAGGCGGCCTGGGCCTGATCGAGCGCGCTGGCACTGATGAAGTTGCGCCCCTTCAGGCTGCGACTGCGCTCCAGGCTGGCACGCGCATCCACCAGGCGGGCCTGGGCGGCGGACACCTGGGCCGCAGCGGCAGCCACCGCCTGATCGGCTTCACGGGTGTCGATGCGTAGCAGCACATCACCCTGGCGCACCCGGGCGCCCGCATCCACCCGGGCCTCGAGCACCCGCCCCTGCACCTGGGCGGCCACCACGGCCTGGCGCTGGGCCTCGATGATTCCCTCAGCAGCATAGCTGCGGGCAAACGCCTGGGGACGCAACTGAAGGGTCGGCAGATCACCTGCCGGCGCCAGGCCGGGCAGGAGAATGAGGGCGCAGCCGGCAGAAACAGCGAGGGCGGCGCGAAGGGCGGGGATGGGTGCGAACATAATATAAGAATACTCTAATATTAAGTTCCGTCAAGGATGCCCGCTCCCGGGCACCGGAGCGAGCCCCTCAGCGCCTCACCACCCCCTCCACGCAGCGGCCGCCATCCAGGAAGACCAGGTCGGGGAAGGCCAGCATCCGCGCCACGGCGATGCCACGCCCGTAGGGCTCGACGGAAAGCTCGGCATTCAGGTCGAGATAAGGCTTCGGGTCGAAGCCGGCTCCCAGGTCACGGATCAGGAAACGCACCTCCCGCGGGCGGCACTCCACGCGCAACCATGCAAAACGCTCGGCGTTGCGGGCAGCGACAACAGGCGCTCGACCTCATTGCGCCACTCGCCTGCCGCCATCAGCTCGCGCTTCTGACTGAAGCCCAACCCCAGGTTGCCGTGCTCCACCGCGTTGACCATGAGCTCGGACAAGGCGATCTGGACAGCCGCCGGGTCGGGGCACAAGGCCGCCGCCAGCAGGGACAGGCTGGCCACATCACCGAGGGTCCGAAAGGGGAAGGTGCTGCACGCAGGCGTGGCCGCCTCGCCGCCCGGCAGGCGTAGGGCGGCCCGCAGCGCCTCGGGCGATGCGGGCTTGACCACGCCGGCCACCCCCAGGCCCACGCCCTCGGCGAGCACCGCCTGGTCCTCCACCTCGAGCAGCAGGACCAGCGGCGCGCCCGTACCACGCAGCGCACGGAGCAGGCCGGGGCAGCCGGGCAGGACCGCCGCATCCACCACCACGCCTTCGACGCCGAAGTGACCCGCCTGGAGAAGGGCCAACGCCTCCTCGGCCGGCAGCGCCGTGCAGGTCAGTCCGCAGGTCGCCAGCGCCTGGCGCAGGTCAGCACTGTCGGCCGCCGCCCTCCCCACCCACCACAGGCTACGCCCGGCAGGCGTCCAGCCCTGGCTGATCTGCGGATCACTCATCGGCGGCTCACGCCCCCGCCGCGAAGGCCGCCATCGCCCGGACCACCCCTTCGTCCTCGCCCACCGCCTCGGCAAGCTCGATCCGGCAAGTGGGGTGACGGGCACGGGCGGCCTCGATGAGCACCGGTACATCGCGCTTGAGATGCCCCCCCTGGGCCAGGAAGAGCGGCACCACCCGGATACGCGTCGCCCCCGCCGCCGCAGCGGACTCCACGGCCTCGGCCAAGGCCGGCTCCATGAACTCGAGGAAGGCGAGTTCCACCAGGGCTTCCGGCCGCAGGCTGCGCACCACACCGGCGATGCGCTGCGCGGGCCGGGCCCACTCCGGATCCCGGGCACCGTGGGCAAACAAGATGATCGCTTCTTCAGACATGCATTTCCTCCTGATCCGCCGGATGGCGGTGGGTCACAATGGTCCCGCAACGCACTGGCAGCACGGACCTGTGCCGGACATTGCGAGATGTTAAATCCGGTGCAGCGACGACTTATGCTTCAATCCGGCCTCGATCCCGAATTAGCGCAAACATGTGTGAAATAGTCCCTGCAACACGCCATCTTTTCTCCCTGCTGCTGGCCGGCCTGGCGGCCTTTCCCGCGCTGGCCGACCTCCGCCCCGCAGCCGTTCCCGGCGGGGTGGCCAGCGTGCGGATCGCCCCCGCCAGCCAGGCGCGGCCGGACGTCCGCTTCGCCGGCAAACAGGTCCTGCTGCGCCGGCAGGCCGACGGCTGGTACGCGCTGGTGGGGCTGCCCCTCGACACCGCCCCCGGCGAACAGGTGCTCGAGGTCGGGCCGGAGCGGCGCCCCCTGCCCTTCCCGGTCACCCCCCGCAGTTATCCCGAGCAGCGCCTGACCATCAAGAACCCGAAGATGGTCACGCCCGACCCGGACGACCTCGCCCGCATCGAGCTCGAGCGGGAACTCCAGATCGCCGTACGCAGCCGCTACCGCGACGTGGACGTACCACGGGTGGACCTGGACCTGCCGGCCAGCGGCCGCCTGTCGAGCCGCTTCGGGCTGCGCCGGATCTTCAACGGCGAACCCCGTGCGCCCCATACCGGCCTCGACGTGGCAGTGCCCGCCGGGACCCCGGTACGCGCGCCGGCCGACGGTGTGGTCAGCCTGGTCGAGGACTTCTACTTCAATGGCAGGACGGTGTTCGTGGACCACGGCCAGGGCTTCGTCAGCATGGTCTGCCATCTGGAGAAGGCCCAGGTGGAGGTCGGGCAGACCGTGCGCCGGGGGGCGCCTCTCGGCCTGTCCGGCAGCGGCGGCCGGGCCACCGGCCCCCACCTGCACTGGAGCGTCTATCTGAACGGCGCCCCGGTGGACCCGGCCCTGTTCATCGAGCCGCCGCCAGCGCGTTGAGGGCCCGCGCCGCCGCGAACATGCCGACGCAGGCGGTCACCGTCACCACCGAGCCAAAGCCAGCGCAATTGAGTCCGGCCGGCCCGCTCACCGCCCCGCTGCCGGGGAGCACCTCGCAGGAGGCATCCGGCGCCGGGTAGCGCAGGGGCTCGGTGGAGAACACAGCGTCCACACCGAACTTGCGCTTCGGGTCGCGGGGGAAACCGTGCCCCTTGCGCAACTGGCCGCGCACCTTGGACAGCAACGGATCCTGGATGGTGCGGGACAGGTCATCGACCCGGATCTGGGTCGGATCGATCTGCCCGCCCGCCGCGCCGCAGGTCACCACCGGCACCCCTGTGCGCCGGCAGAAGGCGATCATGGCCACCTTGACCCGCACCGCATCGATCGCATCGATGACGTAGTCGAATCCGCCGCCGAGCAGCGCCGCCGCGTTGTCCACCGTCACGAAATCATCCACCAGGGCGACCTGGCAGGCCGGGTTGTAGCCGGCGATGCGCTCGCGCATGGCCTCCACCTTGGCCTGGCCAAGGGTCGCCTCGGTGGCGTGGATCTGGCGGTTGATGTTGGACTCGGCCACATGGTCGAGGTCGATCAGGGTCAGGCGGCCGACCCCGCTGCGGGCCAGCGCCTCCACCGCCCACGAGCCCACGCCGCCGATGCCGACCACGCAGACATGGGCCGCAGCCAGCCGGGCACGCCCGGCATCGCCATACAGGCGGGCAATGCCGCCAAAGCGGCGGGCGTCGTCGGGAGAGTTCGGCGCGGCGGGGTCCATGGCGTCACCTTGGGGAGTCGGGGCGCGCAAATATACCCGAGCAGGCGATAATGGAGGGCAACACCCACCCCACAGCCCGCCGCCATGCCCCGCTACCGCCACATCCTGTTCGACCTCGACGGCACCTTGATCGACTCCGCGCCGGCCATCCTCGCCAGCTTCCGCGACAGCTTCGCCCGCAACGGCCTGCAAGCCGTGCGCAGCATCGACGAGAGCGTGATCGGCCCACCGCTGGTCGAGACCCTGCAGCTCCTGGCCGGCAGCACCGACAAGGCGCTCATCGACCGCCTCGCCGACGGATTCAAGGCCAGCTACGACACCGAAGGCTATAAGGCCACCGCCGCCTACGCCGGCGTGGGCGAGATGCTGGCGCGCCTGGCCGGTGCCGGCCTGAGCCTGTCCATCGCCACCAACAAGCGCCTCCACCCGACCCGCCTGATCCTCGAGCACCTGGGCTGGAGCCGGCACTTCGAGCATGTGTACGCCCTCGACCTCTTCGAGCCCCGCCTGCCCCACAAGGCCGCCATGATCCAGCGCCTGCTGGCCGACCAGGGGATCCCGGGCGACGGCGCGATCTACATCGGCGACCGCAGCGAGGACGGCGAATCCGCCGACGCCAACGGGCTGCCCTTCATCGCCGCCACCTGGGGCTATGGCAGCATCACCGCGGCCGAGATGCCGGCCCACTGGCGCCAGGCCACCTCTCCGTCCGCCCTGGCCGAGCTGCTGCTGGCCGACTGAGCGCCCCCCTTCCACCCCCGCCGCCCGCCCCGCCATCCGTCTCCGGAGCCCCTTCCCATGTTCGAACGTGCTTCCCGCCCGACCCTGATCGCCGCCGTCTGCACCGCGGCAGGCCTCGTCCTGGCCACCGCCGCGGCCCCCAGCCATGCCGCCCGCTTCGGCGGTGGCCGCAGCGTGGGCCTGAGCCGCAGCCTGCCCTCCAGCGCACCCGCCTCGACGCACATGACCCCGCACGTCGACAGCCACCCCGAGAACGCGGCCCCCAGCTACCGCGTCCCGCTCGTACGCCCCCCCGAACCCCTGCACTACGCGGCACCGGTCAGTTCCAGCTATCAGGAGACCCGTGATGCCACCATGGCCGCAGCCCTCCTGCGCAGCCGCATGCTGGCCGCCCAGCGGCGCCAGCGTGCCCAGGAAAACACCATGGCGGCGGGCTTCGGCGCACCGCCGGCCATCCCCTACGACCCGCCGGAATACCGCCCCCTGCCGCCCGTTGCCACGCCGCGGGTCAGCGACCCCCGCTTCACCCGCTTCACCCCCGTCGACAAGCCGACGACACCCTGCGAGTTCAAGCCGGTGATGACCGACGCCGACTACCGGGCTTGCGGCGCCACCCCACCCAGTTATTGAGCCCAGCCGGGCCGGACGATGCGGTGTGGGGCCGCGGCACGACCCTACGCCGCAGAAAAGCCCCCGTTTCCCCCTGCTGTTCCTCCACACGCAGCGGCGCTGCCACGCATAACATCGGCACCATCCCCCAATGAAGTCGTACCCCCTGGAGCTGCGATGAAGGCCGTGATACTCGCGGGTGGCCTGGGCACCCGCATCAGCGAAGAAACCGTCAACCGCCCGAAGCCGATGATCGGCATCGGCGGGCGGCCCATCCTGTGGCACATCATGAAGATCTACTCCAGCCACGGCATCCACGACTTCGTGATCTGCTGCGGCTACATGGGCTACGTGATCAAGGAATACTTCGCCAACTACTTCCTGCACATGTCGGACGTCACCTTCGACATGACCAACAACCGCATGGAGATCCACGAGCGCCACGCCGAACCCTGGCGGGTCACCCTGGTGGACACCGGCGACTCCACCCAGACCGGCGGCCGCCTGGCCCGGGTGCGGCAATACGTGCAGGACGAGGAGGCCTTCTGCTACACCTATGGCGATGGGGTCGCCGACATCGACATCACCGCCGAGATCGCCTTCCACCGGGCCCATGGCAAGCTCGCCACGATCGCCGCGGTTCAGCCCCCCGGACGCTTCGGTGCCCTCAAGATCAAGGCCGACAACACGGTCAGCGCCTTTGTCGAGAAGCCCCTGGGCGACGGCGGCTTCATCAACGGCGGCTTCTTCGTCCTGTCCCCCCAGGTGCTGGACTACATCGAAGGCGACCACAGCGTCTTCGAGGGCGCCCCCCTGGGCAAGCTGATCGCCCGCAAGCAGCTGGCCGCGTACGAGCACACCGGCTTCTGGCGGCCGATGGACACCCTGCGCGACAAGACCTTCCTCGAAGAACTCTGGCAGAGCGGCGAAGCACCTTGGAAAACCTGGTGACCCCCGCCTTCTGGCTGGGCCGACGGGTCTTCGTCACCGGCCACACCGGCTTCAAGGGCAGCTGGCTGTGCCTGTGGCTGCAGGCCATGGGCGCGGAGGTGCATGGCTACGCCTTGGCACCGGTCACCGACCCGGCCCTCTTCGAAGTGGCCGGCGTGGCCAACGGCATGCACTCGACGATCGGTGACGTGCGCGACTACGCCGCCCTGTCCGCGGCCCTCGCCGCCGCCCGGCCCGAAATCGTGCTGCACCTGGCCGCCCAGCCCCTGGTGCCCCTGTCCTATGCCGAGCCGGTGGCCACCTTCGCCACCAACGCCATGGGCAGCGTGCATCTGCTCGAAGCCTGCCGCCATGTGGAGGGCATCCAGGCCGTGGTGGTGGTCAGCAGCGACAAATGCTACGAGAACCGCGAGTGGCTGTGGGGCTACCGGGAGACCGACCCGATGGGCGGCCATGACCCCTACTCCGCCAGCAAGGGCTGCACCGAACTCATCGTCTCCTCCTACCGGCGGTCCTTCCTGGCCCCTGCCGGCATCCCCGTCGCCAGCGCCCGCGCCGGCAACGTGATCGGCGGCGGCGACTGGACGGCCAGCCGGCTGGTGCCCGACGTGCTGACCGCCTTCGCCGCCGGCGAAGCGGTCACCCTGCGCAGCCCCGGCGCCATCCGCCCCTGGCAGCACGTGCTCGAGCCCCTCGCCGGCTACCTGCTGCTGGCCCAACGCCTTGCCGAAAGCGGAGAAACCTTCGCCGAAGGCTGGAACTTCGGCCCCGACGACAGCGACGCCCGCAGCGTGGCCTGGGTGGTCGAGCGCCTCGCCGCAGGCTGGGGCCCCGACGCGCGCTGGGAGGTGGCTGCCACGCCCCAGGTGCACGAGGCCCACACCCTGCGCCTCGATTGCAGCAAGGCCCGCAGCCTGCTCGGCTGGCAACCCCGCTGGCCGGCCGACGTGGCGGTGGCGCGCAGCCTCGCCTGGTATCAAGCCTGGCGCGCAGGTGCCGACATGCATGGCTACACCCTCGCAGAAATCTCGGATTTCACCCGCACTCCATGAGCCTCCTCCGCAAGACCCTCACCCCCGGCGCTGACGGCCGCCTCGAACTGGACCTCTCCGCCCACCCCGAACTGGCCGGCCAGGCGCTCGAGGTCATCGTCCGTCCGGCCCGCAGCGCCGCCACACCAGGCGCCTGGCGCCCCGGCATCGACCCGGTGCCCCCCTCGGGCAAGGTCGTCGGCGATCCGGAAAAGGACGCCATGATCGACGCGGCCCTGGACGCCTGGCTCACCACCGGGCGCTTCAACGACGCCTTCGAGGCGCGGCTCGCCGGCTTCGTCGGCACCCGCTTCGCGCTCACCGTCAATTCCGGCTCGTCGGCCAACCTGGTGGCCTTCTCGACCCTCACCTCGCCCAAGCTCGGCGAACGGGCGATCCGCCCGGGCGACGAGGTCATCACCGTGGCGGCGGGCTTTCCCACCACGGTCAATCCGATCATCCAGAACGGCGCCGTGCCGGTCTTCGTGGACGCCAGCCTGCCCGGCTACAACATCGACGTGACGATGCTGGAGGCGGCCCTGACGCCACGCACCAAAGCCATCATGATCGCCCACACCCTGGGCAACCCCTTCGACCTGGACGCCGTCTGCGCCTTCGCCGAGGCTCATGGCCTGTGGCTGGTGGAAGACTGCTGCGACGCCCTCGGCAGCACCTGGAAGGGCCGCAAGGTGGGCACCTTCGGCCACCTCGCCACCCTGTCCTTCTACCCGGCCCACCACATCACCATGGGGGAAGGTGGCGCGGTGCTGACCAGCGACCCGCAGCTGCGCCAGATCGCCGAATCCTTCCGCGACTGGGGCCGCGACTGCTGGTGCAAGCCCGGCTGCGACAACACCTGCGGCAAGCGCTTCGGCTGGCAACTGGGCAGCCTGCCGCCCGGCTACGACCACAAGTACACCTACAGCCACATCGGCTACAACCTCAAGATCACCGACATGCAGGCCGCCTGCGGGCTGGCGCAGCTGGACCGGCTGGAAGACTTCATCGCCGCCCGCAAGCGCAATTTCGAGCACCTCACGGCAGCCCTGGACGACGCCCGGGATGTCCTGGTGTTGCCGGAGGCCACCCCGGGCAGCGATCCGTCCTGGTTCGGCTACCCGATCACCCTGCGCCCCGAAGCCGGGGTCAACCGGGTGGACCTCCTGGAATACCTGGACCAGCACAAGATCGGCACCCGCCTGCTGTTCGCCGGCAACCTGACCCGCCAGCCCTCGATGGCAGGCCGCCACTACCGGGTCGTCGGCGAACTGCCGGTGGCCGACCGCATCATGCGGGACACCTTCTGGATCGGCGTGTGGCCGGGGCTCAGCGAAGCCCAGCTGGACTACACCGCCGCGCACATCCGCAGCTTCACGGGAGTCGACCTATGAGCACCAAGCCCCTGATGGTCTATGAAATGGCCAACAACCACATGGGCGACCTGCCCCACGGCATCGCCACCATCCGGGCGATCCGCGAGGCCTGCCGCGGTTTCGAAGACGAGTTCGACTTCGCCTTCAAGCTGCAGTACCGCGACCTGGACACCTTCATCCACGCCTCTGCGCGGGGCCGCGACGACATCAAGTACGTCAAGCGCTTCGAGGAGACCCGGCTCTCCGACGAAGCCTTCCGCGCCCTCGTCGCCGAGATGGATGCCCAGGGCTTCATCACCGTGTGCACGCCCTTCGACGAGAACTCGGTGACGCGCATCGAAGCCCATGGCATCCACACCATCAAGATCGCCAGCTGCTCCTTCACCGACTGGCCGCTGCTCGAGCGCATCGCCCAGGCCGACAAGCCGGTGATCGCCTCCACCGCCGGCGCCACCTTGGAAGAGATCGACAACGTCACCAGCTTCTTCCTGCACCGGGGCAAGGACTTCACCCTGATGCACTGCGTGGCCGAGTACCCGACCCCCGACGCCGCCCTGCAGGTCAACCAGATCGAGCTGCTGCGCGCGCGCTACCCCGGGGTGCGGATCGGCTACTCCACCCACGAGTCCCCCGACAACACCCTGGCCGTCGGCCTGGCCCTGGCCAAGGGCGCCAGCGTCTTCGAGAAGCACGTGGTCCTGCCCACCGACAAGTACGCCGCCAACGCCTACTCGGCCGACCCGCAGCAGATCCGCGCCTGGCTCGAAGCCTGCCGGCGCGCCCGGGCCATCTGCGGCAGCGGCGAGCGCTACCAGCCCTCCGCCGGCGAGCGGGCCAGCCTGCAGTCCCTGCGCCGCGGCGTGTTCAGCACCCGCGACATCCCCGCCGGCACGGTGCTGTCGGGCGACATGATCGAATTCGCCTTCCCGCCGGTGGACGGCCAGCTCACCGCCAACGACTGGTCCAAGTACGCCCGCTTCGTGGCCACCGAGGCCATCCCCGCCGGCCAGCCGGTATGCCACGCCCAGGTGGACGAAACCCAGCTGCGCGGCCAGGTGCTGGAGATCGTCACCGCCGTGAAGGGCCTGCTCAAGGCCGGCAACGTGGTGGTGCCCGGCAAGTCCGACCTGGAGATCTCCCACCACTACGGCCTGGAGCGCTTCAACGAGTTCGGCCTGACCATGGTCACCGTGGTGAACCGCGAATACTGCAAGAAGCTGCTGGTCATGCTGCCCGGCCAGACCCACCCGGAGCAGTACCACCTCAAGAAGGAAGAGACCTTCGTGGTGCTCCACGGCGTGCTCACCCTGTGGCTGGACGGCGAACAGCGCGAGGCCCGCGCCGGTGACGTGATCACCGTGGCCCGTGGCGTGAAGCACACCTTCCAGACCACCGGGGGGGTGGTCTTCGAGGAGATCTCCTCCACCCACGACAAGAACGACTCCTACTACACCGACCCGGCCATTGCGCAAAACCCGAACCGCAAGACCTGGCTCACCTACTGGATGTAAGCCCCGATGACGATCCGCGTAGCCGACTGGATCCTGCGCCGCCTGGCCGATGAAGGCATCCGGCATGTGTTCATGCTGCCGGGTGGCGGCGCCATGTACCTCAACGACGCAGTGGCCTGCGAACCCCGCCTGGCCGCCGTGCCCTGCCACCACGAGCAGGCCTGCGCCATCGCCGCCGAAGCCGCCGGGCGCACCGGCAACGCCGGCAACCCGGGCTTCGGGGTGACCATGGTGACCACCGGCCCCGGCGCCACCAACGCCATCACCCCGGTGGCCGGCGCCTGGATCGACTCCGTCCCCATGCTGGTGCTCTCCGGCCAGGCCAAGCGGCCCGACCGCCTCAACGGCCGGCCCATCCGCCAGGGGGGCGTGCAGGAGGTGGACATCGTGCCGCTGGTGCGCTCCATCACCAAGTACGCCGTCACCCTGGACGACCCGCAGAGCGTCCGCCGCCACCTGGAGCAGGCTCTGCACCTGATGAAGAGCGGCCGCCCCGGCCCGGTGTGGATCGACGTGCCCCTCGACGTCCAGGCCGCCCCCATCGACCCCGACAGCCTGCCCGGCTGGACGCCGCCCGCCGCCGACACCGCGGCAAGCCCGGACCTGGCCGCCGTGCGCGCGCTGCTCGCCCAGGCCCGGCGCCCGCTGATCCTGGCCGGCCACGGGGTGCGCCTGTCCGGTGCCGCAGAGGCCTTCCGCCAGCTGGTGGACCGCCTGCAGGTGCCCGCCGTGCTCACTTGGAACGCCCTCGACCTGCTGCCCTACGCGCACCCGCTCAACATCGGCCGCCCCGGCGTGGTGGCCGCCCGTGCCGCCAACTTCGCGGTGCAGAACTGTGACCTGCTGATCGCCATCGGCGCCCGCCTCGACATGATCGTCACCGCCTACAACCCCAAGGGCTTCGCCCGTGCGGCGCGCAAGGTGGTGGTGGATGTGGACCCCAACGAGCTGGCCAACAAGCTCGAGATGGCCATCGACCAGCCCCTGGCGATGGACGCCGGGGCCTTCATCGAGGCCCTCCTCGACGGCGCAGAAACCGGCGACACCGCCGACTGGCGGGCCCGCTGCGCCAGCTGGAAGGCCCGCTACACCCAGAACGAAGGACGCGTCTTCCCGGCCAGCGGCCCGATCGGCCACGCCCACTTCGTCGAAGCCCTGTCCGACGCCGCGCCCGAGCACACCCTGATCGCCACTGGCAGCTCCGGCCTGGCCGTGGAGTTCTTCTACGCCGGCTTCCGGAACAAGGCCGGGCAGCGCAGCTTCCTCACCTCGGGTCTGGGTGCCATGGGCTACGGCCTGCCGGCCGCCATCGGCGCCTGCCTTGGCAACGACCGCCAGCCCATGTTGGCGGTGGAGTCCGACGGCAGCCTGCAGCTCAACCTGCAGGAGCTGGCCACCCTGGCCGGCCTCAAGCTGCCGGTGTGCCTGTTCATCATGAACAACGGGGGTTACGCCTCCATCCGCAACACCCAGCGCAACTACTTCGAAGGGCGCTACGTGGGCAGCGGCCCGACCTCCGGCCTGCTGATGCCCGACCTGGAGAAGATCGCCGAGACCTACGGCCTGCCCTTCCTGCGCATCGACGATTGCGCCGACCTGGCCGGCGCCCTGGCCCGCGCCCAGGCCCTGCCCCGCCCCTGCCTGATCGACGTGCGCCTGGTGGCCGACGAGAGCCTGCAACCCAAGTGCGCCGCCATTCCGCGGGCAGACGGCTCCATCGTCTCGATGCCCCTGGAGGACATGAGCCCCCTGCTGCCCCTGGAAACCCTCAAGGCCGAGATGCTGGTGCCGCTACTGCCTGCATCCCTCGAGGCACCCCGCCCGGTCTGAATCGCCCGCATGCACGCCACCTGCCGCATCTGCGCCCATCCGCTGCTCCCCGAACCGCTGCTGGTCCAGCGGCGGATGCCGGCGGCCGCCCAGGGCCTGCCCACCGCCGAACGCCTGGCCGAGGACTCCGGGGTGGATCTGGCGCTCCATCAGTGCGGCGGCTGCGGCCTGGTCCAGCTGCCCATCGAACCGGTGCCCTACTGGCGGGAGGTGATCCGTGCCGCAGGCATCTCACCGGAGATGCGGGCCTTCCGCCTCGACCAGTTCGGACGCTGGATCGGCGACCACGGCCTGGCCGGACGCAAGGTGCTGGAGGTGGGCTGCGGCCGTGGTGAATACCTGGCCCTGCTCGGCGAGGCCGGTGCCGACGCCTTCGGCATCGAACAGGCCGGTGCCGCGGTGGACGCCTGCCAGGCGGCCGGACTGCGGGTCCGCCAGGGCTTCATCGACGGCCCCGGGACCCGCCTCGACGAGGGCCCCTTCGATGGCTTTGCGATCCTCAACTTCCTCGAACACATCCCGAGCGCCCACCTCACGCTGCGGGGCATCGCCGCCAACCTCGCGCCGGGCGCCACCGGTCTGGTCGAGGTCCCGGATTTCGACATGATCCTGCGGACCCGGCTGTTCGCCGAGTTCATCCCCGACCACCTCTTCTACTTCACCCGGCAGAGCCTCACCCACCTGCTGGAGGGCAACGGCTTCGACGTGCTGGAATGCCGCTCGGAGTGGCACGGCTACGTACTGTCGGCCACCGTGCGCAAACGTGCCCCCCTCGACCTGTCCCCCCTGCGGCAGGCCCAGGCCGGACTGCAGACCGCCTTCGACACCTTCCTCGAGCGCTTCGACGCCGGCCGCGTGGCGATCTGGGGGGCCGGCCACCAGGCCCTGGCCCTGATCAGCCTGCTCGGCATTGCCCCGCGCATCCGCTACGTGGTGGACTCCGCCCCCTTCAAGCAGGGCCGCTTCACCCCCGCCAGCCACCTGCCCATCGTCGCCCCCGAGCGTCTCGACGAGGGCGAAGTGGATGCGGTGATCGTGCTCGCCGCCAGCTATTCGGACGAGGTCGCCCGCCTCATCGCCCAGCGCCATGGCACGCGCTTCCAGGTGGCCGTGCTGCGCGACAACGCCCTGCACACCACCGACGCCGGAGAGGGCCCATGAGCGGCATCGCCCCCGACGCCCTGCAAGCCGCCATCGCGACGATCCGCGAGGCGGTGGGCTCGGCCACCCGCGGCCTGCCCGAGGAAGTCTTCCTGCTGGCCAGCAGCCTCACCCCGATGATCAACGTGGACCTGCTGATCCAGGACGCCGCCGGGCGCACCCTCCTCACCTGGCGCCATGACCGCTTCTACGGCCCGGGCTGGCACATCCCGGGCGGCATCATCCGCTTCAAGGAAAGCGCCGCCAGCCGCATCGCCGCCGTGGCCGCCGGCGAGCTGGGCGCCACGGTAAGCGCCGGCGACAGCCCCATCGGCCTGCATGAGATCACCAACCCGCAACGGGACGTCCGCGGCCATTTCATTTCGCTGCTGTACGCCTGCCGCCTGACCTCGCCGCTCGACGACAGCCGGCGCTTCACGCCCGAGGCGCCGCGCAACGGGGACTGGGCCTGGCATGAGCGCGCCCCTGAAGACCTGATCGCCCAGCAGCGCATCTACATCCCGGACATCAACCGCAGCCGCCCCACCACCGAGGGGGGAAAGCCATGAGCCTGGACCACCCGCACGCCCAGCCCCGCCCTGCCACCCGGCACGGGACGGTGCCTTTCTTCCTGCTGCTCCACTTCCCGGGGGCCTACCCATCGTGAACAAACCCACCGCGCCGATCTACGTCACCGAGCCGCATCTGCCGCCCCTGGACGAGTTCATGCCCTACCTGCAGGCGATCTGGGACAAGAAGCGCCTGACCAACAGCGGCCCCTTCCACCAGCAGCTGGAGGCCGAACTGGCCGCCTACCTGGGCGTGGAGCACCTGAGCCTGTTCGCCAACGGCACCCTGGCCCTGGTGACGGCCCTGCAGGCCCTGCGCATCAGTGGCGAGGTGATCACCACCCCCTACACCTTCGCGGCCACCACCCACTCGCTGCTGTGGAACGGCATCAAACCGGTCTTCGTGGACATCGACCCGGTCACCTGCAACCTCGATCCGCGACGCATCGAGGAGGCCATCACCCCCGCCACCACGGCCATCCTGCCGGTGCACTGCTATGGCTTCCCCTGCGACATGGAGCGCATCGAGCAGATCGCCGACACCTACGGGCTCAAGGTCATCTACGACGCCGCCCACGCCTTCGGCGTGCGCCGCCGCGGCGAGAGCATCCTGCGCTACGGCGACCTGTCGATCCTCAGCTTCCACGCCACCAAGGTCTTCAACACCTTCGAGGGTGGCGCCATCATCTGCCCCAATGCCAAGATCAAGCAGCGCATCGACTACCTCAAGAACTTCGGCTTCGCCGACGAGGTGACGGTGGTCGCCCCCGGCATCAACGGCAAGATGAACGAGGTGGAGGCCGCCATGGGCCTGCTCCAGCTCAAGCACATCGACGCCGCCCTGGAGGCCCGCGCCGCCATCTACCGGCGCTACGCGGAGGCCCTGGCGGACATCCCGACCCTGACGCTGCTGCAACCGCCCGCCGACACCGGCTGGAACCACGCCTACTGCCCGGTGCTGGTGTCCGCGGAGCACCCCATCAGCCGGGACACCCTGTTCGAGCGTCTGAAGGCCAATGACATCCACGCGCGGCGCTATTTCTACCCACTGATCAGCTCCTTCCCCATGTACCGGGGACTGCCCAGCGCACACCCGGAGCGCCTGGGCAATGCGCACCGGATCGCCGACCAGGTGATCTGCCTGCCCATCCACCCGGCGCTGACCGACGACGACCTGGCCTCCATCCTGGACATCCTCCACACCGCACGATGAGTCTCCGCCCGGACGCCCCCCTCCCCGAAGTGCTGATCTACGGCAACGGGCAGATTGCGCGCATGCTCTTCCACTTCATGCGCCCCACGCACCGGGTGGTGGCATTCACGGTGGACCGCGCCCTGATCACCGAGCCAGCCTACGAAGGCGTGCCGATCGTCCCCTTCGAGGAGCTCGAGGCCCTCTACCCACCGAGCGACTACGCCATGCTCATCGCGGTCGGCTTCGTGGACATGAACCGCGTCCGCGCGGCCCGCTACGCAGAGGCCAAGGGCAAGGGCTACCGCTTCATCAACTACATCCATCCGTCGGTGGTGGTGCATGACAACCTCAAGCTGGGCGAGAACATCGTGCTGCTCGACCATGTCTCGGTGCACCCGGGCACCTCGATCGGCAACTCCACCTTCATCTGCAGCAACACCAACATCGGCCACGGCTGCCGCATCGGTGACAACTGCTGGATCAACGCCGGCGTCGCCGTGGCGGGCGAGACGACGATCGGCGCCAACACCTTCATCGGCATCAATGCGGCGATCGGTGACAACCTGCAGATCGCGGAAGCCTGCTACATCGGCGCCAGCACCCTGATCACCCGCAGCACGGCCGCCGCCGAAGTCTATGTGTCGGCCAGCGGAGAGCGCTTCCCCCTCCCCAGCGACCGCTTCCTGAAATTCATCGAACGCCGGCAGCCATGAATCCTTCTCCGATCCACGCCCTGTTCCACCAGGCCGCCGGGCGGAACCCCGGCAAGACCGCGGTGATCATCGGCGACGAGACCCGCAACTATGCCGAACTGGCCCGCGAGGTGGATGCCCTGGCCGGCGGCCTGCTCGCCGCCGGCGTGCAGCCGGGCGACCACGTGGGCGTGCTGCTGCCGAACTGCCTGGAGTTCGTCCACCTGCTGCTCGCCGCCGCCGGCATCGGCGCGGTGCTCGTCCCGATGCCCCTGTCCAGCACCGCGGGCGCCCTCCGCAAGGCCTTCCAGGCAGCCCGGGTCAGGCACGCAGTGTGCTGGCACGCCACGCCGGAAGCCCTGGCCGGTGCGCAGGACGTCGCCGGGCTACGTCTGGCCATCGGCGGGCCCGTGGCGGGCTGGCAGTCCTCCGAAGCGCTGAGCGCCCATGCCCAGCCGGCGCAGCCCCTGCCCGAGCTGCCTCCGCGCTCGCCCTACCTGATCCTCCTGACTTCCGGCTCGACCGGCGCCCCCAAGCCGATCCTGCTGTCCCAGGACACCAAGGTGGCCCGGGCACGCTCGGCGATGGCCTTGTACGGGCTGACCGAGGACGACGTGGTGCTGGCCGCCACGCCGATGCACCATTCCCTGGCCCAGCGCCTGACCCTGCTCCCGCTGCTGTCCGGCGGCACCAGCGTGATCCTCGACCGCTACACCCCGGCCACCTGGCTGGACAGCGCCGACAGTCACGGCGTCAGCTTCACCATGGCGGTGTCGTCCCAGCTCAAGCAGATCATCCCCCTGCTCGACACCCGGCCGGCCCCCTCGCGCCTGCGCTGCCTGGTCTCCTCTTCGGCCACCCTGGCCCCGGAGACCAAGGCCGCGCTCCTCAGCCGGACCACCTGCGCCTTCCACGAGATCTACGGCGCCTCGGAAGTGGCGTCCACCACCGATCTCTCGGTGAGAGCCCACCCCGACAAGCTGCAGTCGGTGGGCTCGCCGATCCAGGATGTGGAGGTGGCCATCCTGGGCCGCGACGGTCAACTGCAGCCCCCCGGCCAACCCGGCGAGATCCTCTGCCGCACGCCCCTTGCCTTCGACGGCTACTTCGGCCAGCCCGAGGCGACCGCCGCCGCCCTGTGGCAGGGCTACTTCCGCACCGGCGACCTCGGCGCCCTGGATGCGGACGGCTTCCTGTACTTTCTCGGCCGCATCAAGGACATCGTGATCGTTGGCGGCATCAACGTCTATCCGCGCGACATCGAAGAGGTCGCCGAGGCCTTCCCCGGGGTGGCCGAAGCCGCCGTGATCGCGGTGGAGGATCCACAGCTCGGGGAGACGGTCGGCCTCGTCGTCGCGCCGGCCGATGCCGGTCAGGCGATCAACCCACGCAGCCTGCTCCGGCATTGCGCCTCGCAACTCAACGACGCCCAGCTGCCCCGCCACCTCTTCGTGGTGGACCGCCTGCCGCGCAACGAGATGGGCAAGATCGACAAGCCGACCCTCCGCAACCGATTCTCCCGACCGGAACACGCGTCATGACCTCCACTTTCCTGCCGCCCCTCCGGCTCGGCTTCATCGGCGGCGGATCCACGTCGGCCGTCGGCTACACCCACTTCTCGTCCAGCCACCTGGACAGCCTGTTCCAGCTGGAGGCGGGCGTGTTCAGCCGCCGGGAGGCGGTCAATCGCGCCTCGGGCCGGGCCTACCAGGTGGATGAGAACCGGGTCTATCCCGACTGGCGGGCCCTGCTCGACGGCGAGCAAGGACGCCTCGACGCCATCTCGGTGCTGACCCCCACCCCCGACCACACCGACATCGTGATTGCCGCCATCGAGGCCGGCTTCCCGGTGATCTGCGAGAAGTCCCTGGCCACCTCCAGTGCCGACTGCCAGCGCATCGGGGAGGCGGTCAGCCGGCATGACGGCTTCCTGGCCGTGACTTTCAACTATTCCGGCTACCCGATGGTTCGCGAGCTGCGCGAGCTGGTCCAGCGCGGCGAGCTGGGCACCCTCCACCACGTGGAAGTGGAGATGCCCCAGGAAGGTTTTGCCCGCCACACCGCCACTGGCGAGAAGCCCCAGCCCCAACCGTGGCGCCTGAGCGACTACACCGTCCCGACCATCTCCCTGGACCTGGGCTCCCATGTTCATCACCTGGTGGACTTCGTGACCGGCGGCCTCAAGCCCCTGGCCGTCACTGCCCAGCAATCCTCCTACGGCAACTTCCCGGCGGTGGTCGACAACGTCAACTGCCTGGCCCGCTACGAGAACGGCTTCAGCGCCAGCATCTGGTACAGCAAGTCCGCCCTGGGCTACCGCAACGGGCTGCGGCTGCGGCTGTTCGGCAGCGAAGGCAGCGCCGAGTGGCTGCAGACCGCCCCCGAGCAGCTGCAGCTCGGGTTCGCGGACGGTCGCCGGATGCAGCTGGACCTGGGGGCCGGCAACCTGCGCGTCGCTTCCCAGCCCCGCTACAACCGCTTCAAGCCGGGGCATCCGACGGGCTTCATCGAGGCCTTTGCCAACCTGTACAGTGACATCGCGGCCCGGCTCCGGGCACGCCAGGCCCAGACCGCCGACAGTTCGCCCTTCGTCTTCGGCGCCCTCCACGCGGAAGAGGGGCTCCAGCTCCTGGAAGCCATCGACCGCGCAGCACACCAGCAGGCCTGGGTCGACGTCCTCCGCCCCGGCCTCGATCAGGCCCCCCTCCGGAACACCGCGCCATGACCGACTCCGCCCGCGACTTCATCCTCCAGCTCCTGCAGGAAAAGGGCCCCCTGCCCGCCGGGGACCCCGACGCCTACAACTATTTCGACTCGGGCCACATCGACTCCCTGGGCCTCATCAAGTTCTTCATGCGCATCGAAGATCAGTTCGACATCGAGATCACCGCCGAGGACATGTCGGACCCGGCACTGCGCACGGTGGCCGGCATGGTCCGCCTGATCGGGCAGAAGACCCATGCCGCCTGACCACAGCCTGCCGGCGATGCTGGACTACCAGGCCCTGATCAGGGAGGCCCGGATGGCGCCGTCCCCGGCCATCAGGCAGCGTGTCGACGCGCTCCTGCGCCGCGCATCCCCAACCTTCGTAATGGGCAGGAACCCCCACGCCAGGGCGTTGATGGGCGTGCTGGCCGTAGACGGCGTGGTGGACGACTTCGAAACACAGGCCACCCACTGGAACGGCAGTCCGATCATCAGGAGCGACGCGATCCCGGGCGGCGCGAGCGTCATCAACTGCGCCATGTCGATCAGCCCCAACAGCGCCCGCAAGCGCATCGAAGCCCGCGGCAACGTCACGCACTTGTCCTACATCGACATCTGCCGTGCGGAGCCCGCGCTCCTGCCCTTGCCCGACTTCGTCGAGGAGGCCCGCAACGCCTTCGAGCGCGAGCCGGACACCTACCGCGAGATCTTCTCGCGGCTGAAGGACCCGGAATCCCGGTCCGTCTTCAACCAGGTCATGGCTTACCGGCTGACCGGCGACATGTCGCACATGGCCGGCTTCTCGGTGCGCCTGCGGGACCAGTACTTCGAGCCCTTCCTGGGCCCGCTGCACGACAGCGTCTTCGTGGACTGCGGCGGCTACGATGGTGACACCACCGAGGAGTTCATCCGGCGCTATCCCGGCTACGCGAAGGTGTATCTCTTCGAGCCCTCCCAGGCCAACATGGCGCGGGCCAGATCGCGTCTGGCGGCCTGGCGGGATACGATCGAGTTCCTTCCCCTCGGCCTCTCCGACACCCCCGGGGAATTGTCCTTCGACGCGGACCAGGGGTCGGCCAGCGCAGTGTCCGGATCGGGCGGCGAGACCATTCCGGTGAGCACCCTCGATGCGGAAATCAGCACGCGCACCTCATTCATCAAGATGGACCTCGAAGGCTGGGAGCTGAAGGCGCTGCACGGGGCCGAGCGGCACATCCGGAACGACGGCGCGATCCTGACCATCGCCGTGTATCACACGATCGCCGACTTCTGGAGGATCCCGGCCTACATCCTCTCGCTCAACACCGGCTACGACCTCCTCCTGCGCCACTACACGGAAGGATGGTCCGAGACCGTCATGTATTTCGTCCCCCGAGGCGCCACGGCGGCGCCCCATTGATCGCCCCGCCCGCCTCTCCGATGCCTCATTCAGAACACAAGGTGCTGCCGTGACCCCGAACTTTCCCGATTTCGTGAAGGGCTACCCCGAGCAGGGGATCCATACGATCAAGCTGAAGGATCTGCTGAATCTGCGGGCCCCGCAGGACCTCTGCCGGGACATCTCCACCGCCTTCCCCTCGGTGACCATCGGCAGCGTCACCCTGGTGGATCAGATCGTCCTGCTGTGCCTGGACGAGCTGGTCCGCCCGGAGAGCATCCTGGAGATCGGCACCTTCCAGGGGTTCACCACCCGGCTCCTGGCGAAGAACTCCATGGCCAGGACCATCTATTCGGTGGACCTGCCCCCCACCACCCAGACCCTGATCGATACGCCCGAAGCCGGGAAGATCCTGAGCGACGGCGACTACAACGATGACTATCTGCGCGACCTGCAGAATCGGTCAGGCGAGCTCTACCTCAACAACCTGCCCCCCGCAGAGAGAAGCCGGATCAGCCTGATCAAGGCCGACTCCACCCAGCTGGACTTCGCCGCCACCTTCGGCCCGATTGAATTTGCCTTCATCGACGGCGGCCACCACTACGACATCGTCAGGAGCGATACCGAGAAGGTGGCCTCGATCATGCGGCAAGGAGTCATCGTGTGGCACGACTACTCGTCCGGCATTCATTCGGATGTCACGCGCTACCTGGCCGATCGCGCCGCGGACCACAGGATCTTCCATGTCCATGGGAGCCTGTGTGCCTTCCAGCTGGTCAGTCCGTGACGCCCGCAACCTTCGGGGCATGAAATGCACATCCTGAGCATCATCGACAAGGGCACACTGGCCCAGCTCTCCCGTCCCAGCGACCGCATCGCGACACGACACCTGCTGTTCCGCGTGCTGGGCGAAGCCTTGCTGTTCTCCACCGCCGTCATGCTTCTCGCTGACTGGCCGGTCCCCGCCTTGCTGTGCTTCTACGCCTGCGCGATCTGGCATGGCTTCTGGGGGTACGCGGGGATCGGCCACGAGCTGTACCACTCAAGGGTCTTCTCTAACCTGAAGCTGAACAAGCTGCTGTACCGGATCGCGTCCTACCTGACCTGGAACAATCCGGGCTTCTTCCGCAAGTCCCACAACTACCACCACCACCACACCTTCGCCGCGGATGACGGGGAGGCGCAAAGCACCCAGGACTGGCGCCCGCTGGCCGTATTCCTGTACCTGACGGTCGACCTGCCGGTACTGCTGCGGCGCCTGTATTACGTGCTCATCAACGCGGCCGGCCTGACGCCCAAGGAGGGCGGCTTCACCCGGATCGACGGGGCCTGCCAGCGCGAAGCCATCCAGATGCTGGCCTTCAACATCGCGGTGCAGCTCGCGCTGTGGGCCGCCTTCGAGGCCTGGCACATCAACCTCATGTGGTTCCTGCTGCCCTTCACCGGCCAGTTCCTGAACCGGCTCCTGGCGCAATCCCAGCATGTCGGGCTGGCCGGTGCCGCGCAGGAGGGGCCGCTGAAGCATTCCCGCACCCTGCCCCTGCCCGCCCTGCTCGAATTCCTGTACGCAGGCATGAACTTTCACGCGGAGCATCACCTGGCCCCGGTGATTCCCTATTACAACCTGCCCAGGCTCAACGCCCTGCTGCTGGAACGCAAGCTGCTGAGCCGGATCGATGCCCCTTCGTTCTTCATGAAGGACATCTGGCTGGCCCTCAAGACCAGGCCCGAATCATGAGCACTCAACGACTTCTGGTATTCCCCTCCAGCATCGACTCCGCCCGCCCCTTCATGCGGGTGGCCCGCTCCCTGGGGTTCGAGATCATCGGCGCCGACTCCATCCAGGGCGGGGTGGCCTCGGCGGACGAGGATCGCCACATCCACCTGCCCTTCATCACCGATCCACGCTTCGACGCCGCGTTCTTCGACAGCCTGGCCGAGTTGGGGATCACCCACGTGCACGCGCCGCACCATGGCGTCTGGTGGCATCTGAACAAGTTGCGGGAACAGCCGGGCAAGGCCTTCTTCCTGTGCGCGCCCCACCCCTTCGACAGCCACTGGGAGGCCTTCTCCCCCAGCCTTGAATGGGCCGAAAGCCAGACCACCGAAGCCCTCGCCAGAGCGCTCCCGACGCCGCCTCGCGGCCTCGCCGCGGCGCTGACCACCAGCCAGCTGGCCGGCCTGCACCGCCGCTTCCTGCAGACCCCCGGCGAAACCGACGAGGACAAGCTGAGCGGTCTGTGCACCATCGCGCGCCTCGCCCCGGTCGGCGACGTGGTCGAGATCGGTTCGTTGTTCGGCCGCTCGGCCCTGGCCCTGTCCTGGCTGGCCACCCATTACCGCATCGGCTCGACGCTGTGCGTGGATCCCTGGAACCTGGACGACCTGACCGACCAGGGCCCCGCGGCCAAGATCCTCCATGACGAGCCCCGCTACCTCGACTGCGACAAGATCTTCCGCAACTTCATGGCCACCGCCGCCTCATCACCGGGCGCCAGCTACATCCGCGCGCCCTCGGAGCGGGCCATCGGCACCTATGCCCAGGCCGCCGAAGCCGGCCGCTATCACGCGGAGGGGCTGGACCCGGTGCCGATCCGCGGCCAGATCGCGCTGCTCCACATCGACGGCAACCACCGCTACGACCATGTCTGCGCGGACATCGCCAACTGGACACCCTACCTGGCCGACCATGGCTGGCTGATGCTCGACGACTATATCTGGAGCTTCGGTGACGGCCCCCAGCGGGCCGGCGACGAACTGCTGGCCAGCGGCGACTATGATCACGCCTTCGTGCTGAGCGACACCCTCTTCCTGCGCCGGGCCCCCAACACCGCCCACCGCCGCTGAGCGGGGGGAGCCGGGCGTCCCCCTCTACCGCTCCGTCAGGCCGGCCTCAGGCCTTGCTATTGGCCTTGCGGACGTATTCCGACAGGGCAAAGATGTTGCTGGGGCTTTCGAGGCGGAAGTTGCACGCGGGCTCCTCATGGGCGTCGAAGACCATCCGCTCCAGCGCCTCGATGAGGGTGATGGAGAGGTCCAGCGAGAAGGTTGCCATCAGGTCATGGATCTCGATGGAGCCCATCATCTCGCCGAGGGTTGCCACGATGCCGCGGGAGGTCAGCAGCCGTCCGATCTGGTTGGCCTTGGCGATGTAGCGGTACTTGTCCTCGAAGATGCCCACGTCCTGGTAGATCACGTCGTAGCTGTGGATGGCGCACTCCTTGTAGCGCAGGGAGCCTGCCAGCCCGGCGGTGGAGGTGGCCTCGTGGATCCGGTAGCCCCCCAGGCGCAGGTTCACCACGTAGGCGGTGCCGATCGCCGCCAGGGACGAGAACAGGTAGTGGTCGATGAACCCGTGGGTTCCCTTGTTGCGGTAGCGGGCCAGCTCGCCGATGCGGGCCAGGCTCTCCCGGCGCATGACGGCGAAGGACGTGATGATCCAGTTGGTCAGGCACAGGTACTTGAGCACGTCATGTTCGCCGGTATCCAGCGCGGGGACGAACTGGAACATGTCGCCGGTGGGGCGGTCGTCCACCAGCCGTTCGTGGAGGGTGTAGGCGAAGGTCGCCTGCGGATGCTTCTCCAGCCCCAGTTCGACGGTCTCTCGGATGAAATCCGGGTAGAGGATGTCGTCGCCGTGCAGGATGGTCAGATAGGGGTTCCGGGAGTTGGCGATCGCCTTCTCGAAATTGCCCAGGATGCCCAGGTTCTGCTCCCCCCGGTGGTAGGTGATCCGCTTGTCCTCCGCGGCGTAGGCGCGGCACACCGCCTCGGTCTCATCGCTCGAACAGTCATCGTAGATCGAGATGGCCAGGTCACCGTAGCTCTGGGCCATGGCGGATTCGATGGTCTTGGCGACCAACCCTGCCTGGTTATAGGTGGTGATGGCGATGTCTACAGTTGGGCGCATGGCATCAATCAAGGAGGTGAGGAGGATACAGACGGGCTGCCCGGCAAGGCGTCTGCCAGGGCCATCGGGAATGGAGCATGCGCGGCATTCAGGGACGCAGGCTCTGGTCGGTGCGGGCAAGCGCCTCGACCACACTGTGGCGCGGACGCCAGCCAAGGGCTTCGAGGCGCCGCGTGTCGGGCAGGCCGCGGGAGGTCTTGGCGGCCAGATAGGCCTTCGGATCCGCCTCGCCGAACTGCAGCGGCAAGGCCGGCACCCGCAGCTGGGAGGCCAGTTCGGCAAAGCGGCGCACCGACATCTCGTTGCCGGCGTTGCCCACGTTGTAGGCACTCGCCCCATCCCCCTTGAGGAGGATGTGGAACAGCCCCGAGATGGTGTCGGCCAGGTAGCAGAAAGCGCGCAGGGCGCTGCCGTCGCTGGTCAGCACGATCGGCTGCCCGTCCCGGGCGGCACGCAGCACGTCAGAGAAGATCCGGCCGTCATCCAGGTTCAACCCCGGACCGAAGGTGTGGAAGATCCGCCCGATGCCGAACGCCAGGCCATGCTGGGCCCGCCAGCTGGCCAGCAGGGTCTCGGCCATGCGCTTGCTCTCGATGTAGCAGTTGCGGGGGTCGAGGGTCGGCACGGCGCCGAAGCTGTCTTCATGGACCGCGCCCTCGTTCTCGGTCGAACCGTAGACCGCTGAGCCCAGCATCAGGAAACGGATCTGCCGCTCCCGCGCGAAGCGGTCGAGGAGGTTCAGCGTACCGACGGCATTCGCACGGATCACGCCCACCGGATCGGTCGCATAGTTGCGCGGCGAGGCCGGGCTGGCCGCATGGATCACCACGTCGGGCGGGCCGAATCGGGAAGCCGGCGGGGCCTCGAGCGTACCGCCGATCACCGCACACAGCTCCGGATCGAGCGCCCGGCCCAGGCGTGCCTGCAGGCGCACCGGGTCGCGGGCCAGCAGGCTCAGCCGTGGCGGGTCGGCCAGGGTGCGCTGCAAGGCCGCGACGACCAGGGCCAGGTAGCCACCCAGCATGCCGCTGCCGCCCGTCAGGTACACATGACGGCCGGCCAGGCTCGCCCAGGGAAGCGCCTCCTGAAGGATCGCATCGATGTCCTCACGGACGACGGGATGGCAGGGATCGAACATGGAAAACAGCGGAATGGAGGGGTCGGTTCGCCCTGCCTGAAGGACCGGACGACAGGCCGACCGGACAGGGTCATGGAAACGATACCACAGCTTCAAGGGCGCCGATCCCGGCCTGGAACACCGCACCAGGAACCGATAACCTACAATGCGCAGAGCCAACAAGGCCATTTTGTCCCTGCCCCTCAAGACAGCAGGCTTTGTGCCGCTATTGCGAGAACCTCCCCACTGACGGAGCCCCCGTTTCACGACCATGACCTGCACCCCCAGCGCCCTGTGCGGCCCCGCTGCCCGGCACACGACCGACCGGAGCCTTGTCCAGTGACCACCATCGTCCAGCTCCGCGAGGCCCACCAGGCCGGCACCCTGCCCAAGCCCTATTTCCTCGGGGCCGTGTATGGGCAGCTGCGTACCCTGGTTGAGTTCCAGGAAGCCTTGCAGGGCACCCAGATCAAGGAAATCGTGATCGGCACCGACGGCCTGCGCATCCGCACCGCCGATCATGGCCTGGAGCTGCTGCTCCACCCGGAAGAGGCCAACTCCCTGGTCACCGGCATGCTCGCCTTCGGCGACGCCGAACCGATGGAGCGCAAGGCCCTGCTGGCGGCCGCCCGTGAGTCCGGGGTGATCCTCGACGTGGGCGCCAACATCGGCTGGTACAGCCTGCACTTTGCACGCGTGGCCCCGCAGGCCCGCATCCACGCCTTCGAGCCGGCGGCGCGGATCCATGAACGCCTGCTGGCCAACCTCGCCCTGAACGGCATCGACTCGGTGGTCACCGAGCGACTCGCCCTGCAGGACCAGGAAGGCACCGACACCCTGTATTTCCACCCGGCCGAGACCGGCGCCACCTCGGTCCGTGACAACCGTGGCTTTGCCGGTGTGCAACGCGAGGAGATCCGCTGCACCACCCTCGACCATTACTGCCGCCTCCACGGCCTGCGCCCCGATCTGATCAAGTGCGACGTCGAAGGCGGCGAGCTGTCCGTCGTCAAGGGCGGCCTGGCAACCTTGCGGGAATGCCAGCCGGTGGTCTTCCTGGAGCTGCTCCGCAAATGGAGCGCCAATTTCGGCTATCACCCCAACGAGGTCATCGGGATCATGCACGGTCTCGGTTACCGGGCCTGGTCCATCGAAGCGCAAGGGATCCGCGAATGCCCCGGCATCACCGACGCGACGGTGGCGACCAACTTCCTATTCACCTGCGACGGCAAGCACAACGCGCTCATCCAGCAGTTGGCTCGCCTCTGAACAACGAGGCACATCATGACCCTCATCGAAGCCGAAGCCAGCGGCCTGACCGCGAGCGAATCCGCCAAGCGCAACGACCTCGCCGCCCGCAAGCCCTACATCGCGGAGAAGCTCCGCAACATCGCCGCAATGGAAGAACGTGGCGAGATCAGCCCCATCATCCGGCTTGAGAAGAGCTACCTGTGCAACTTCCAGTGCACCCACTGCTCGGCCGAGTACTACATGGACCGGCACCTGGAGAAAGTCTTCAAGATCAAGGACGAGCGCCGCAAGATCGACCTGGACGACATCCGCCGCCTGTCCCGCGAAGCCGACGAGCTCGGCCTCGCCCGCTTCGTCATCACCGGCGGCGAACCGCTGGTGATGAAGGACTTCGACGCGGTGGTGGAGGCCATCGACCCGGAACGCCACTACATCATCACCGACACCAACGGCTGGTTCCTCGACCTGGAACGGGCCAAGCACCTCAAGGCGATCGGCGTCGAGAAGGTGCAGATCTCCCTCGACAGCATGATCGAGGCCGAACATGACGCCTTCCGCAACAAGCCCGGCTCCTACAAGCGGGTCATGCGTGCCATCGACGCCTCCCTGGAAGCCGGGCTCAACCTGATCCTGTCCACCGTGCTGGTGCGCGGCCGTGGCAAGACCGACGAGTTCCGCTCCATGTGCGAGTTCGCCAAGCAGAAGGGCATCGGCCTCTACGTCTCGTACGCCAAGCCCACCGGCTCGTGCACCGAGCATCCGGAGTTCGTGATCACCAAGGAAGACGCAGACATCGTGCGCGAGCTGGAGAAGGACTACCCGGTGTTCACCCACATGACGCCCTCCTACGGCTCCTACAAGGGCTGCATCACGGTCAAGGGCATCATCACGGTGACCTCCACCGCCGAGATCACCCCCTGCCCCTACATCGACTTCTCCCTCGGCAACCTGCGCGATACCTCCCTCAAGGACATCCTGGCCCGTGGCATGCGCAACCCCTGGCTGGGCCCGCACCGCCCCGACTGCCTGATCGGCGAGGACCCGAAGTTCATCAAGATCCACACGGAAAAGACCAAGGGCGCCGTACACCTGCCCCTGCCGTGGGGCCAGGGCTTCTCCGACAACGACTCTCTGCTGGACGACTGAACCATGGCCGCCGTTTCCGACGCACTCCTGTTTGACGATTTCGGGCGCTGCCTGCCCACCGCCGCGCAGTCGCCGGCCCATCCGCGCAGCCGCCGCTACTTCACCCTCCAGCAACCGGATATCGACTACGGTGCCAGCCATGCCCGGCTGCTACGCCACCTGGGGGCCGGGGAGACCGTGGACGCCGCCGCCTTTGCCGCGCGGGCCGAAGCCATCCTGGCCCGCCTCCGGGCCGACCCGGCCACCGCGGCCATCACCCGCGGCGTGGCCATCCCCTTCATCCTGCCGCGCCTGGCCGTGGACGACATGGGCCGGCCCCTGGACGAACGCTTCCTGCCCGCCCTGGGCCGCGCCTTCGAAGAGACCTACCCCGACTACCGCTTCACCAACCACAACGTCGGGGGCCTGGACGGCCGCCTGCACATCCACCCTGACTCGCGCCACGCCGGCCTGGTGGAGGCCATGGGCCAGGCGGAGCGGGTGGGCATCTATTTCCCGGCCCTGTCCGAATACTCGATCCCGGCCGCGCTGGAGCAGGTGGCCGCCCTCCCGCGGCACTTCCTGCTGGCCGGCGGCGTAGACACCAGCGCCGCCCTGATCAGCGCCCCCGGGCTGCTGCTGCGCACCGACACCTACCCGCCGCTGCTGTGGCTGGGCGCCCTGACCAGCGACCAGCCCGGCGTCGGCTATCACTTCGAGGCCTACGGCTACAATCTCACGTTCAACCGGCGCCCCCACCTGGGCCAGGCCGCCGAGTACTGGACCTGTGGCCTGAGCGTGCTCGACGGCGACTGAGCCGGCCGAACCCTTCATCCCCATCGAAGACAACGAGACTGTATCCATGCCCATCGTCCGGCACACCCCAGGGCTCTACGCCAAACGGCGCCACCCTTACTACATCGCGGCCCCTGGCTACGACCGCAAGTCCTCGGGCATCCGGGTGATGCATCAGCTGTGCGACAGCCTCAACCAGCTCGGTCTCGAAGCCTACATCCACACCCCCCTGCGCAGCCCGCTGCTGAACGAACCGCTGCTGACCCCGGAGATCAGGGCAGAGCACGAAGCCGCAAGGCTCAACCCGATCGCCATCTACCCCGAGATCGTCGGCGCCAACCCCCTCGACTGCGACGTGGTGGTCCGCTACATCCTCAACCGCCCGGGCCTGCTGGGAGAAAAGCCCAACTACGGCAAGGACGATCTGTACTGGCTGCACAACGCCGAGGTGGCCGACGCCCTGCCCCACCACGAGGGCGTGCTGCACATGCCGGCGGTGGACACGTCCATCTTCAACAACCTGGACAACCCCCACGATGCAGTGCGCGAGGGCGCCTGCATCTACTACGGCCGCTACACCGAAGGCGCCCAGGCCCATCCCGAGCTGGCTGCCCGCTGCACCGTCATCACCAAGACCTACCCGGCGTCCCATGAGGAGCTGGCAGCCCTGTTCCGGCGCAGCACCCACGTGTATTGCTTCGAGAACACCTCCATCTCCATGGAGGCCCGACTCTGTGGCTGTCCGGTCGTCCAGCTGCCAAGCCCGTTTGCCGACCCGAGCAAGCCCTTTGCCGACAGCCTGGGCCTGTCGGATGCGCTGATCGCTTCCGACGATGCCCAATCCCTGGCCGAGGCCCGCGCCTTGCTGCCCGGCCTTACCCAGAAGTACAAGCGCCTCGAGCAAGCCTACTGGGAAGAGCTTGAGCGCCTGGTGGCGAAGACCCAGGCCATTGCCGGCAGTCGCCCCCGTGCCGAAAAGGCCCAACCCAAGGACGACACCGACGACAGGAACTACGCCATCTGGCGCTCGCGCCAGACCGTCCAGGAAATCGACGCCCAGGTGCTGGCCGAGCGCATGGTGCTCAAGTGGAACCAGCGCCCCGGCATCCACCTGCTGATGGCCCTCCAGGCCGGCGAAGAGAATCTTCTCGCCGACACCCTCGACAGCCTCTCCCCGCAGCTCTATCCCGAATGGCTGCTGACGGTGGTCACCGCCCTGCCCACCCCGGAGGCCGTGGCCGACATCCCCAACCTGCAGTGGCTGTCACTCCGCGACGAGGCCCACATCGGCTTCGTCATCGACGAGATGGCGGCGGCCTCGCCGGGCACCTGGCTGGCCCGCATCGAGCCGGGCCTGACCCTCGAGCCCCACGCCCTGCAGGTGATCGCCGACTACATCAACGTCCGCCCCGGCTGGAGCCTGATCTACAGCGACGAGGACACCCGGGAGCCCGACGGCAGCTACACCCAGCCGCTGTTCAAACCCGACTTCAACCTCGACCTGCTGCGGGCCCAGTCTTATTTCGGCAGCTTCGTGCTGACTTCCAAGGACGCCTTCCTGGCCAGCGGCCGCTACGGCGCCCACGCCGGTGCCGAGAACTACGACCTCGCCCTGCGCATCCTCGATCAGGCCGGCGAAGGCAGCATCGGCCACATCAGCCAGGTGCTGGCGCACCTGCCGCGCGAATCCCGCCGCGGGCTCCAGCCCGAGGCCGAGAAGGCCGCCCTGGCCGAGCACCTGACTCGCCAGGGGCTCGCCGCCGAAGTTCTGGATGGCGCCCTGTTCGGCACCCGCCGGGTCAAGTACACCTGGCCCGACTCGCCCCAGGTCACCATCATCATTCCGACCCGTGACCGTGAGGAATACCTCCGCCCGCTGATCGAGAGCCTCGAGGAGCGCACCAGCTACCCGAACTGCGAGATCCTCATCCTCGACAACGACAGCACCGACCCGGACACCGTCGATTACCTGGCGGCCCTGCCACAGCAGGGCGGGCGCTATCCGATCCGGGTGATCCCCAGCCCCGGGGAATTCCAGTGGGCGCAGGTGGCCAACGCGGGGGCCGCGGCCGCCCGCGGCGACTACCTGCTGTTCCTGGACAACGACATCCACATCGTCCAGGAGGACTGGCTGGACCGCCTGATGGCCCTGGCCCAGCGCCCCGAGATCGGCATCACCTCACCGCGTCTGACCTACCCCGGCAGCGGCAAGGTCCAGGACACCGGCACCCTCCTCGGCCTGCGTGGCACCGCCGGCAGCGCCTGGAACAACGACGCGGAGATCGACGAGCCCGGCTACATGGGACGCGCCCTGTGCGACCAGAACCTCAGCGCCGCCAATGGCTCGGCGATGCTGGTCCGGCGCAGCGTCTTCGAGGCACTCCAGGGCTTCGACGCCGAACGCTTCCCGCTGATCCACGGAGCGCTGGACCTGTGCCTGCGGGCCAGCGAGCTGGGCTACAAGACGGTATGGACCCCCTACAGCACGCTGGTCCACTACGGCTCGGTGTCCTTCCTCGCCCGCCAGCGGAAGCTGGAAGGACGGCTCGCCGACCTGCAGGCCGGCCAGCGCGCCAACGAAGCCCTGCTCGAGCGCTGGATGCCGCGGCTGGCCCATGACCCGGCCTACAACCGCAACCTGAGCCTGGCCCTGCCGTACAAGCCCGATCACATCTCGCCGATCGACTGGGACATCAACTTCCACGACCGGCCGCGCATCCTCGCCGCACCGGTCCCCGGTGGCGCGGGCGAATACCGCCTGCGGGCGCCGCTGCGCATGATCGGCCAGGCCGGTCTCGCCCACACCATGATCAGCGAGCCCCCCAAGGCCTTCACGATGCGGATCCTCAGCCCCATCGAGATCGCCCGGGCGGAACCCGATGTGCTGATCCTGCACCAGCCCCTGGACGATGGGCAGAGCGACGCGCTGGAGACTTACGCCCGCCACTTCCCCGACATGCGCCGGGTGCTGACCATGGACGACCTGGTCACCGACCTGCCGAAGAAGCACCCGATGTACCGCAACGGGTACAAGGACGGCCGTCAGCGCCTGCGCCGAAACCTGTCCTTCATGGATCGGCTGGTGGTGAGCACCCAGCCCCTGGCCGACCTGTGCGCCGGCATGATCGACGACATCCGGCTGATGCCCAACTGCCTCGAATGGTCCCTGTGGGGCGAGGTCGCGCCGGTGCGCCGCCTGGCCCGCCGCAAGCCCCGGGTCGGCTGGGCCGGTGCCCAGCAGCACAATGGCGACCTCGAGCTGATCTACCCGGTGGTCGAAGCCCTGGCCGACGAGGTGGACTGGGTCTTCATGGGCATGTGCCCGGATCCCCTGAAGCCCTTCGTGCGTGAATCCCATGGCTTCGAGCTCGACTTCCGGGCCTATCCGAAGGCCCTGGCGCGGCTCGACCTCGACCTGGCCATCGCGCCCCTGGAGATCCACGCCTTCAACGAGGCCAAGAGCAACCTGCGTCTCCTCGAGTACGGTGCGATGGGCTGGCCCGTGATCTGCACCGACATCTATCCGTACCAGAACGCCCCGGTCACCCGCCTCCCCAACGACCCGGACCTGTGGATCCGCACCATCCGCGAGCAGCTTGCCGAACCCGAAGCGCTGCGTCGCGCCGGGCTTGCCCTGCGTCAGTGGGTCAGGGATGGCTACATCCTGGAAAGCCACACCGCCAGCTGGTTCGCGGCTTACGGACCATAAAGCAGCTCAGCCCCCACCCCAGCAGCATATGACCACCGACCGAAAAACTCGGTCGGTGGTGATGTTTTTGGCTAAAGCTTTGGGCTGCCGCGCCGCTATCAAAAGCCAGGCGGTAATCCGCCGACGGAATCGAAAATTCACACAAAAGCAAAAAAGTCAATAATTTTCTAAAGTTCCCAAGGCACATCCCGTAAATGAAATCAACGGCGGTTGCCTTAACTCACCGGGCAAGGCGAACCAAAGTTAAGCCGAAACGCTTATCTTGAACGGAATGAAGGAGAACCAAAATGGCTGCCACAATCAACACCAATCCGATGTCGCTGAATGCGCAACGGAACCTGAGCACTTCCCAATCCAGCCTCTCGCAGTCGGTCCAGCGCCTGTCCTCGGGCCTTCGCGTCAATAGCGCCAAGGACGACGCCGCCGGCCTGGCGATTGCCGACCGCATGAACGCCCAGGCCAAGGGCTTCGACGTTGCCATCCGCAACGCCAACGACGGCATCTCGATGGCGCAGACCGCTGAAAGCGCGATGCAGGCCATCACCGACAACCTCCAGCGGATGCGCGAACTGGCTGTCCAGGCCGCCAACGGCGTGTATAGCAGCGGCGACCGCGCCAGTCTGGACACCGAATTCCAGCAACTCAACCAGGAAATCGCCCGGGTCGTTTCCGGCACCCAGTTCAACGGCCAGAACGTGCTGAGCGTGACCTCGGACTTCTCGTTCCAGGTTGGCGCCGGCACCGCCTCGACCGACTCGATCTCGGTGACCAGCGGCCAGGTGGGCCTTGCCTCCGGCACCTTCGGCACCACCAGCGCGGGCTCGATCAGCGGCGCAACGATCTCCGGCGCAGGCAGCGCAGGCATCTCGAACGCCAGTGCGGCAATCGCCTCGATCGACACCGCCCTCAACGCACTGAACACCGCCCGCGCCAACTGGGGTGCCGTGCAGAACCGCTTCACCTCGGTGGTCCAGACCCTGCAGGTGGCCTCCGAAAACGCGAACGCCTCCCGCGGCCGTATCATGGACGCCGACTTCGCGAAGGAAACCGCCAACATGACCCGCGCCCAGATTCTGCAGCAGGCCGGCACCGCGATGGTTGCGCAAGCCAACAGCATGCCCAACAACGTGCTGTCGCTGCTCCGCTAAGCACGGATCGGTAGTACCGCAGCGTCGCCCGGTTCCAACAGGGTGACGCTGTTCGCACACATGGGGAAACAATCATGAGCATCCAGCCAATCAACGCGAGCAACACCCAATACGCACTCCAGACCCTGTCTTCGGCCAGCCAGGGATCTGCCGCTGCTCGCAAGGCGGAAGCCGCCCCCGACCCCGCGACTGCCGCAGCCCCCGCCCAGGACCCTCAGGCGCTTCTGCAGAATGGAGCCATCCAGCCCAGCAGCGAGCAACTCACCCAGGCGGTCAAACAGATCCAGGACGTCGTCAAACAGAACGTCAACGGCCTGCAGTTCTCGATCGACGAAGATGTGGGCGTGCCGGTGGTCAAGGTCATCGACACGGAATCCAAGAAGGTCATCCGGCAGATTCCCTCCCAGGAGGTGCTGGAGATCGCCAAGGCCCTCGACAAGCTCCAGGGCCTGCTGGTGAAACAGCAAGCCTGAGCCCTCCCCCCGTCCTCCGGGCCCGCTTCCGAGCATTCATCAGAACCCGCCAGAAAGGCGGGTTTTTTTTGATCTACAGGCAACCTTCGATGGGCTGGCACGGTCCATGCAACTAGACTGGAATACCGGCAAGGCACTCAAGTTTGAGATCCAGCCGCCGTAATTCCACACAGCAGCAACACAGCAAGACGGGAGTACATCATGGCAACACTTTCTTCGGCAGGCATTGGCTCCGGACTTAACGTCGAGTCGATCGTCACCGGCCTGATGTCCATTGAAAGGCAGCCACTCAGCAAGCTCCAGTCACAACAGAGCAGCTACCAGTCCAAGATCTCCGCACTCGGCACGATCAAGAGCAATCTTTCGTCCCTCCAGGCTGCAGCCAAGGCGCTGACACCGGCAATCGGGCAGAGCGCGACGGCATCTTTTTCCGCCTATAAGGCAAGCCTTGCCGATTCGACCATCGGGACGGCAAGCACGACCAGCTCCGCCGTTGCCGGCAGCTACTCGGTCGAAGTCACGGCACTCGCCACCAGCCAGCGCCTGGCCCTCGGCCCGACCTACGCGGCCGACGCCCAGGTGCTCGATTTCGGCTCCGACAGCAGCCGGACCCTGAGCATCACCAAAGGCGGCAAGACGGTCGACATCACCCTGGAGAGCAGCCAGAACACCCTGGCCGCCGTACGCGACGCCATCAACAACGCTGGCGCCGGGGTCAATGCGAGTATCGTCACCGACACCGGCGGCAAGCAGAATCTCCTCCTCACCGCCAGCAGCGGCGGTACGGCCAACGCGGTCAGCCTGTCCGGCACGGTCAGCTTCATCGACCCCAACAACCCGGGCAGCCCCATCGGCGTCGCCAGCGCGTTCAGCCAGACCCAGGCGGCCACGGACGCTGCCGTCAAGATTCAGGGCATCTCCATCGCGACCAGCGGCAACACGATCACCAATGCCATCGATGGCGTGACGCTTGAGCTGTCGAAGACCGGCACGACCACCCTGAACGTGACGCGGGATAACTCGGACCTGAAGTCCAAGCTCGACACCTTCGTCAATGCTTACAACACGCTGAATTCCTCGATCAAGAGCCTGAGCGCCTACGACGCGACCTCCAAGAAGGGAGCCGTCCTCAATGGCGATGCATCGCTGCGCAACGTGCAGAGCCAGATCCGCTCCGCGCTGAGCAACCTGCCCGATGAACTGGCCGGCACCTCCGTACGCAGCCTGGGCGACATGGGGATCGCTTTCCAGACGGACGGCAGCCTCAAGATCGACAGCGCCAAGTTCGACAAGGCGGTGAGCACCAATTTCTCGGCGGTAGCCAACGCCATCGGCGTCTACGGCAGCGCCATGAAGACTGCCACGACCCAGCTCCTCGACACCGGCGGCGTGGTGTCCGCGCGGACGGACGGCCTCAGCTCCAGCGTCCGGGGGCTCACCAAGCAGATTGATGCGCTCAACAACCGTCTGACTGCAATCGAAAAAAATTACCGGGCCCAGTTCACGGCCCTGGACACCTCAATGGCCAGCATGAGCACCACCAGCAGCTACCTCAGCCAGCAGCTGTCGCTGCTCAGCAGCCTCTAACCCCAGGAGAACATGATGTCGTTTGGCCTGGCTAGTCGTCGTTCCGCCACCATGTACGCCGAAATCGGCGTGGAGACAGGTGTAACGACGGCCGACCCCCACAAACTCATCCTGATGCTTTTCGAGGGCGCCCTGCTGCAGATCGGCAAGGCGAGCAGCGCCCTGGAGATCAAGGACGTCCCCACCAAAGGGAAAGCCATCTCGCAGGCCATCGAAATCATCACCAACGGCCTCAAGGTCAGCCTCGACTACGAAGCTGGCGGTGAGCTGGCCGAGCGCCTTGGCGCCCTTTACGACTATATGACCCAGCGCCTGGTGTACGCGAACCTGCACAACAGCCAGCCGGCACTGGACGAAGTCACCCGATTGCTGAATGATTTGAAAGGCGCCTGGGAAGAGATCGGCACGTCCGACCAGGTCCACCGCTAAGAAAGCCCGGAGATACTGCATGAGCTCCCTCGCCCTTCTGGAACAGATGAGCAACTACTCCACCGAGATGGTGGATGCCGCCCGCGCCAATGACTGGGACAGACTGACCCGGCTTGAGCGCCAGGTAGCCTCCCTGCGCGACCGCCTTGGCGTCGAAGAAGCACTGGGCTTCCCCGGCCGACCCAGACAGATGTCCGAAGAGGAACGCAAGAAGAAGATGGCGCTGATCCGTCGCATCCTCGATGACGACAAGGAGGTCCGCGTCCATACCGAGCCCTGGATGGACAACGTGCGCCAACTGCTGTCCGGTGGAACACGCGCGCGCAACGTCCGCTCAGCGTACGGCGACCCCGACGCCAGCTGAACCTCCTGCACGCAGGCGGGCGAAACGCCATGATTCCCAGCGATCTCGCCTCCCGCCTGCGGATGCTGACCGAGGCGAGCTTCTTCTCGAACGAACCGACTGTTTCGCCGCTCAACCGGGTCAGGGCCGTCTCCTCCCGGCTTCCGGACTTCACGCCCGGAGAGCGCATCATCGCCACGCTCCACCGGGACAATCAGGACAACACCTACCAGGGACGCGTAAACGGGCGTGAAGTTGTCCTGTCCCTGCCCCAGGCGGTCAAATCAGGTGACACCCTCGAGCTCATCGTCAGCCATGTCACACCGCGGGCCGTCTTCGCACAACTGGCCCAGCCCCAGGCCTCGCCGGGCGACAAGCCTGCGCTCAGTCAGACCGGCAAGCTGATCAGCTTCCTGCTCACCGGCCAGCCGCCAGCGGGCACCGCACGGCTGAGCGAAGGCCAGCCCCTCGTGGCCGCCCCGCCGGACAGCCAGGAGGCCATCAGCCAGCTGGCCAGCAAACTGGGCAGCGCGGTCAGCGGCAGCGGCCTGTTCTACGAATCCCATCAGGCCCGCTGGCTGGCTGGGCAGATCGATACCGCCACCCTGCTCCGCGAGCCCCAGGGCAGGGAAGCGCCGCAGGGTGCCCGCGATGCGGACGCAAGCCGCACCCCGCTCCCGCTCCCCACGACTACCGCCCCCCACGACGACGCCACCGAGACAGCCTCGGGAACGATTGCAGGCACGGCGGCTCAGCTCAAGAGCGACGCGCAGCCCGTCGCGGAGCGCCTCGTCCCCCTCGTTCACCAGCAACTCGACACCCTCGCCACCCACCAGGTCGCCTGGCAGGGCCAGATCTGGCCCGGCCAGATGATGGAATGGGAGATCGAAGATCCGGAAGGGCGTGAGGGCGGCGAGGACGGCGAACCCGGCCCCTACTGGAATACCACCCTGCGCCTGAGCCTGCCCGGCCTGGGCGGCATCGAAGCCCGCCTGCATCTGACCCCGGTGGGCGTCGCCGTGCGGCTCATCACCAGCGAGGCCGACAGCCGGGCACTGCTCGAAGCCGGACAGCCCCGCCTGGCCGATGCCCTGGCAGCAGCCAATGTGCCGCTGACCGGTCTGGTAGCAGAACTGAAGGTGCCCGATGAACAGCCCTGAACGCCCCGCCGAACCCCGGGCCGAAGCGGTCGCCCTGGCCTACAACGCGGCCAACGCGGCGCCGACCGTCGTCGCCAAGGGTCGCGGGCTGATCGCCTCGGAGATCATCTCCCGGGCCCGGGAGGCGGGCGTATACGTCCACGAATCACCCGAGCTGGTGGCCTTGCTGATGCAGGTGGACCTGGACGCCCGCATTCCGCCGGAGCTCTATGTCGCCGTCGCAGAACTGCTCGCCTGGCTGTACAGCCTGGAGCAGGGCATCCCGATGCCGACAGCCACAAAAAAGGCCCCGTCGGAGACGGAGCCTTCCACATCCTGAAGCAGGACGCGTTGCGCGATCAGGACTGGGGCGGAACGTAACCGCCGATCTGGTCCGCACCACCGCCGAAGAAGTAGCGATCCATCTGCTCCGACAGATACTTGCGGGCACGCGCATCCATCAGGTTCAAGCGGTTTTCGTTGATCAGCATGGTCTGGTGCTTGACCCACTGCTGCCAGCCTTCCTTGGAGACGTTCTCGAACACCTTCTTGCCAAGCTCGCCGGGAAGGGGCGGGAAATCCAGACCTTCGGCCTCACGACCGAGCTTCACGCAATTGACCATCCGTGCCATGTATCACCTCTGAAGTTGGGAATCCGGGCCGGCGGCGCCGCTCCGGAACATGGCGGGATTCTAGCCTGCCGGCGGAGTCCGATCCAGTTCCGCACCGCCCGCATCACGCGCAAACTCCCAGCAATTGCCGCCCATCGCCTTGGCAAGATACATGGCCCGGTCGGCCGCGCCGATCAGCCGCTCGCTGTCGTTCTCATGGCGGGGCCCCAGGGCAATGCCGATGCTGGCCGTCACCGACACCGGCTCGCCGTCGAAAGTGAAGCGCAGGCCGGCAATGCTGGCAGCCACCCGACGCGCCAGCTCGGCCAGCTCCTGCGCCCCGGCAGAGGGCACCAGGATGGCGAACTCGTCACCGCCCAGCCGGAAGAACATCTCGTTGCGCCGGATCACCGCACCGACGTCGCTGGCCAGACGCACCAGCACCTCGTCCCCGGCCTGGTGGCCGTAGCGGTCATTGACCGGCTTGAAACCGTCCAGGTCGATGGCCAGCAGCCCCACCGACTCACCCTGGCGGCGCCCGTCCGCCAGCATGCGCTCGAGCTCCTCGTGGAAACGCCGGCGGTTGAACAGGCTGGTCAGCGGGTCCCGCTCGGCCAGCCGCATGAGCTGGTCGGCCACCCGCAGCTGCTCGGTGACATCCTCGAAGACCCAGATCCGCCCGATCGTGCCCTCCCCGTCGGGCCCCGGGACAATCCGCGAGAACTCGCGCACTACCTGTCCGTCCTTGAAACGGATCTCCACCGGCTCGCTGGGCTCACTCAGCTGCAGGACGCTGGCCACATGCTGCAGGTAGGCGGCGGGATCGACCAGCTGCTGGCTGACCCGCTGCTGCAGGACCACGTCGCGCACGCCGACAAAGGCCTCACCGGCCGGCAGCCCCCAGATGTCGTAGAAGCCCCGGTTGCAATACACCACCCGCCGATCGTTATCCATGAACAGGATGCCCATGCGCACCACATCGAGCAGCGCCGACAGGCGGGAGCGCTCCTCGTTGCTGCGGCGCAGATAGTGCTCGGACAAAGCCTGGGCCCGGCGCAGCGCGGCGACGGTCTCGAGCAGCTTGTACTCGGCCTCCTTGCGCGCCTGGATGTCGGTCATCGACAGACGCAGACCGAGCAGGCGTTCGGCGTCGTTGCGGATCGGCAGCAGTCGGCAGGCCATCCAGATCTGACTGCCGTCGCGGGTGACGACCCGGACCTCGCACTGGGCCGGCATCCCCCCCTGCATGACACGCTGCACCAGCTCCCGGCAATAACGCTGATCCCGGTCGTAGACGAGGGTGTCGATCAGCCCACCGGCCAGCACCTCCTCGCAGGTGTAGCCGGTCACCAGCTCGACTGCATGGCTCACATGGAAGAAACGCCCATCCTGATCGCTCCAGCCCTCGATGCCATCGGCCGCCTCGGCCCGCTGGAAGTAGCGGATACGGTCATCCTGCGGGTGATCGAGTTCGATCACCTGAGGCCGCACCGGCACATCCCTGGGACGGCCACGCAAGCTGGCCAGTTCGCGACGCAAGGCCAGCAGGTAGCCCCCACCGGCCAGCCCCAGCATCATCGCCAGCCCGGCGACGACCGTGACCTCCGGGGAGGCCATGCTCTCCGGCAGGGCCGCCCAGGCTGGCGCGGCCATGGAGAGGGCCAGCGCCGCCCCCAGGCGGGACGAGGAAAGGATCTGAGGGGCTCTCACAATGTCTTCATGAATACCTTCGAACGACGGCTCACATCGTACATCTCGCGCTTCTGCCGGGGCAGGTCCTCGGGCGGCGCTTCGCGGAAGCCCCGCTCCCGGAACCAGTCTGCAGTACGCGTCGTCAGCACGAACAGGCGCTCGACGCCCAGCGCCCGGGAGCGGCTTTCGATCCGGTGCAGCAGCATCTCGCCAAGGCCGGCGCGGCGATGCTGCGGGACCACCGCCACACAGGCCATCTCGGCAGCCCGCTCGTCGATGAAGGGATACAGCGCGGCGCAGCCGACCAGCACGCCGTCGTACTCCACCACCGTGAAACGCTCGATCTCCTCCTCCAGACGCTCGCGGCTGCGGCGCACCAGGGTCCCGTCGGCTTCCATCGGGGCGATCACGCTCCCCAGGGCGCCGACGTCCTCGATGGTCGCCTCACGCAGACGGAACAGGGGATCGCGGGTCAGGACCGTGCCGACCCCCTGGGGGGTGAAGAACTCGAGCAGCAGCCCGCCGTCCTTGTCCCGGTCGATCAGGTGAGCCCGTCCAACCCCCTGTCGCACAGCCCGGATGGCACAGGGCAGATACAGGTCCAGGTCCTCGGTCAGCCCCTCGCCGGCCCTCAGCATCGCCTCTGCGTCATCGGCGGTGATAGCCTCGATGAGCGCCCCCTTCCGGTCCAGCAGGCCGGGCGCATCGCACAGGTAAATCAGCTTTTCGGCCTTGAGGGCAATGGCGACGGCCTCGGCGACGGCCTCCATGCTCATGTTGAAGATCTCGCCGGCCGGCGAGACGCCCAGGGGCGACATCAGCACCACGTTCTGCTGGTCCAGGTCGGCGGCTATCTCCTCGGCGATCACCTTGCGCACCGCGCCGGTGAAACCGTAATCGATGCCATCCACCACCCCCACCGGCTTGGCAGTGATGAAGTTGCCGCCGGTCACCCGCATGAAGCTGCCCGCCATCGGGGTGTTCGGCAAACCCTGGGACAGCTGCGCCTCGACCTCGATGCGGGTCACCGCCATCGCGGCCTTGACGCATTCGAGGGCCGCCGCGTCGGTGACCCGCAGGCCCTTGTGGTAACGCGGCTCCAGGCCGCGGCGGGCCAGCTCGGCCTCGATCTGCGGCCTTGCGCCATGCACCAGCACCAGGCGGACCCCCAGAGCGGCCAGCAGGTTGCAGTCGTAAGCCAGGGCCTGGGCGAGCTGCCCTGCCGCCACTTCGCCGCCGAAGCCGAGCACAAAGGTCTTGCCCCGAAAGGCATGGATGTACGGAGCAGCCGCCCGCACCCAGGCCACAAAGCGCTGGGCAAGCTGTTCGGCAGGCAGGATGTCAGGTTGATTCACGTTCGGTCGAGGTCCGGATATCAAGTAGGAAAGCGCATTCTAGGGCCATAAGCGCATCGGCAATGCGCTTCAATGTGCCAACGCCGCCTCGAGCTGATCCACCAGGGTGGCGAGGATCTTGACCCGGGCAAAGTACTTGTTGTCGGCCTCCACCAGGGTCCAGCCCGCATTCTCGGTGCTGGTCCTGTCGATCATGTCGCAGACGGCGGGTTCGTACAACGGCCACTTTTCCCGGTTGCGCCAGTCTTCTTCGGTGATCTTGTAGCGCTTGAAGGCCTCCGCCTCCCGGTCGTGGAAGCGCTTCAGCTGCTCCTCCGGGCTCACCGAGAGCCAGAACTTCACCACCACCGCCCCCGACGAGACCAGCTGGTCCTCGAAATCGTTGATCTCGGCATAGGCGCGCATCCAGTCGGCCTCCGAGCAGAACCCCTCGACCCGCTCGACCAGCACCCGGCCGTACCAGGAGCGGTCGAAGATCGCCACCTTCCCCTCCCGCGGGATCCGCCGCCAGAAACGCCACAGATAAGGCTGGGCACGCTCCTCGTCGGAGGGCGCGGCGATCGGGATCACCTGGTACTGGCGGGTGTCCAGGGCCTGGGTGACACGCCGGATGGCGCCCCCCTTGCCCGCCGCGTCCATGCCCTCGAAGACCAGCACCAGGCTGCGCCGGGCGAAGGCCTCGCTGCGCACCGCCAGCGCCAGGCGTCCCTGCAGGCGTTCGAGCTGCTTGTCGTAAGCCTTCTTCTCCATGGGCTGATGCAACACCAGCGCATTGAGCAGGTTGCGCTGATCCACCGGCGGGGCCAGCGGAGGCGCGGTCTGGCGGGTGCGAAAACCCTTTGCGTAGGCATCGAGCTTGCGCTGCAGGCCATCCAGCAGGGTGCGCCCGACCTTGACCGCCCGGAACTGGGGGTCGGAGCCATCGACGATGACCCACGGCGCAATGCCGGTGCTGGTCCGCCGCAGCATGTGCTCGGCCACCTCCCGGTAGCGTTCGTATTCCTTGTAGACCAGCCAGTCGCTCTCGCGCACCCGCCAGCGGGTATCCGGGTTGGCCTCCAGGGCCTTCAGGCGCTTCTTCTGCCCGTCGCGCGAGAGATGGAACCAGAACTTGACCAGCAGCACCCCCTCCGCCGCCAGCATGGCCTCAAAGCGGTTGAACTCGGACAGGCGCTGGTCCAGCCGGGCCTTCTTGATGTGCCCCTGGGCCCGCTCACCGAGGGGCTCGGAGTACCAGTTGCCGAACAGCACGCCGATCTTGCCCCGGGGCGGCAGGGCCCGCCAGAAACGCCACATGAAGGGGCGCTCCCGCTCCTCCTCGGACGGGTTGTCGAAGGCATGGACCTGCATGTGGCGCGGGTCCATCCACTCGTGCAGGAGATTGACCGTCTCGCCGCGCCCGGCACCGTCGATCCCGTTGATCAGGATCACCGTGGCAAAGGCCTTGCTCTCGAGCAGGCGGAACTGGGCCTCCAGCAGCGCGGTGCGCAGCTCCGGCTCAATGGCGGCGTAGTCGGCCTTGGACAGGCGGTGGCCCAGCTCGGCGGATTCAAACATGCTCGTCTCCAGGGAAATCACCCCACACTGTCTGCAGCGCCGACAGCACCGCCAGCCCCGCCGTCTCGGTGC
>CALBTT010000100.1 GCA_937967645.1 uncultured Zoogloea sp. | reverse complement strand
CAGCCGCCCATCGTGCGTGGCTCAACGTCCGCGGGCGGCTGAAGCCGCCCCTACACCGTCCCCTACACCGCACCTACAGGTTCATTCACTCATGCCATACCCGTCATGATCCGTATTCTCGCCACCGGCGGCACCATCGCTGGCACCGCAGACGCAGCCAGCGGCGGCCTGCGCTACCAGGCCGCCGCCCTCCCCGTCGCCCAGCTGCTGGACAACATGGACGGCCTTGAGGGGCTGCCTGTGGACGCCGAGCAGGTCCTGTCCCTGGACAGCAAGGACATGCGGCCCGCCGACTGGCTGACGCTCCTCGCCGCCACCCGTCGCGCCCTGCAAGATCCGCAGGTGAGCGGCGTGGTGATCCTCCACGGCACCGACACGATGGAAGAAACCGCCTGCTTCCTGCACTTGACCCTGGCAGCGGACAAACCGGTGATCCTGACCGGCGCCATGCGGCCGGCCGACCACCCGGCCGCCGACGGCCCTGCGAACATCCGCACGGCCCTGGCCCTGGCGGCCTCACCTGGGAAAGGCCGGCAGGGCGTACAGGTGTGCATGAACGGGCGGGCCCATGCCGCCCGCCAGGTATTCAAGGCCCGCAGCAACGGTCTGGAGGCCTTCGACAGCCTGCCCGCCGCGTCTGCCACACCTGGCTCAGGCGGGCGCTTTGCGGCGCTGCAGGTTGATGCCCTGCCCGCGGTCTTCGTGTTGCCCGGCTACGCCGGTGCACCGGCAGAACTGATCGACGCCAGCGTGGCGGCAGGCGCCCGGGGGCTGGTACTCGCCCTCACCGGCCACGGCAGCGTTCCCACCGCCTGGGAGGCGGCCCTGGCGCGGGCACAGGCAGCCAGCGTGGCCATCCTGCGTGCCAGCCGCTGCAGCGGCCCGGTGATCCGCAACGCCAACGCCGATGATGACGGCCGCGGCTGGCTGACCGCCGGAGACCTGCCGCCCGCCAAGGCACGCATCGCCCTGATGCTGGCCCTGGCCGCCGGCTGGAGCCGACAGCAGATGATCGACGGCTTGCCGCAGCTGTAGGCGCGGCCGCTGCGGCTCAGGCCCCGCGGCCCTTGCGGGTGAAGGCCAGACGGGCTTCCTCCAGCACCTGGGCCAGTTCCTCACGGGCCTCCAGGGACGACTGGATCAGCTTGCCTTCGTCGTGGGCGATGGCCTGCTGACGGGCCAGCACCTCCGCGTCGTGACGGGCAAAGCGGCTGACCAGCTGCTCGGCGAGGGCCGGAGGCTCATGCAGGCATTCGAGGGTCCAACGGGCCATCTCCAGACTGGCAGGCAGCGTTTCGCGGATCTGTCGCTCGATCCCCAGGTCCATCAGCCGCCCCGCGTGGAAGCGATTGCGCGCCCGGGCCACGATCTGGACGTGGGGGAAATGGCGACGCACCAGCTCGGCGGTGCGCAGGGAGGCCTCCACGTCATCGATGGCAAGCACCAGGACCTTGGCCTTGTCCACCTGGGCGGCATACAGCAGATCGAGGTGGGCAGCGTCGCCGTAAAAGACCTTGAGGCCGAAACGCCGCACCGTATCGACCTGCCCCGCGTCCGCGTCCAGCGCGGTGAAGCTCACCCCGCGCGCCAGCAGCAGCCGGCCGACGATCTGGCCGACCCGGCCGAAACCGGCGATCACCACCTCGCTGGACTCATCGGGCATCTCGTCGTAGGCCCGCACCGGTGCCTTCTCCTGCGCGAGGCGAGTCAGCCGGTCGCCGAGCATCAGCAGAAGCGGCGACACGGCCATGGACAGGGCCACCACCAGGGTCAGGCGATCCGCCTGCACCTCACCCAGCACCCGGAAAGACTGGGCAGCATCGAACAGCACGAAAGCAAACTCGCCCCCCTGCGCCAGCGCCAGGGACAGCTGCCGCGCCTCCTGGGCCGGCCCGCCGACCAGACGGCGCAGCACATACAGAACCACGAACTTCACGGCGATCAGGCCGGCGGTCAGGCCGATGATCTGCAAGGGCTGCTTGACCAGCAGGGTCAGGTTGGTGGCCATGCCCACCGCCATGAAGAACAGGCCCAGCAGCAGGCCCTGGAACGGCGCGATGGACGCCTCCAGCTCATGCCGGAACTCGGAGTCAGCCAGCAGCACTCCGGCGACGAATGCCCCCAGGGACATCGACAGGCCACCGGCCTGCATCAGCAGGGCGAGCCCCAGCACGGTGACCAGCGCCGCCGCGGTGAACATCTCCCGGCTGTTGACGCGGGCCACATGGCGGAACAGCGCATCCAGCAAAGGCCGTCCCACCACCGCCACCACCACCAGCAGGCCGAGTCCGACGCCGGGATGGGTCAGTGCAGTGGACTTGCCCGTCCCAAACAAGGGAATGAGGGCCAGCAGGGGGATGACCGACAGGTCCTGAAAAAGCAGGATCGCAAAGGCCTCCCGGCCATGGCGTGTTGACAGCTCACGACGTTCGGCAAGGGTTGGCAGCACGAAAGCGGTGGACGACAGGGCCAGGATGATCCCCACCACCACCGCCGCGGCCCAGGACAATCCGAAATAGCGGCAGGCTCCGGACAGCGCCGCCGCCACGCCGAACAGCTGCAGGGCACCAAGGCCGAAGACCGAGCGACGCAGGGCCCACAGGCGCGACGGCTTGAGTTCGAGGCCGATGACGAAGAGCAACAGGATGACCCCGAGCTCGGCGGTGTGCATGAGGTTGTCCGGATCCCGTACCAGCTTGATGCCAGATGGTCCGATCAACATGCCCACCGCCAGGTAGCCCAGAACGGTTCCCAGACCTGCGCGCTTGAACAGAGGGACAAACAGCACGGCAGCCAGCAGCAGCGCAGCGAAGGTGGTGAGGGATTGCATGATTGGAAAACGCGACGACGCCAGCCCTTGAGTCTCTCACAAAGCCGTGACAAGAACCCGCGAGCGAAGGATCTGGTAACAAACAGCGGAAACAAGAAACTCGAATTGTTTCGGCATATTTGTCAGATTTATTGACATTTAACACTCGCCCCGACAATTCGCGCCCCGCCATACCAATCTCATACAAAAGATATTCTGCACCACGAACACGGAAAGCACTCAAGAAAACCAAGCCACTGAAACTAAGCAAAAAAGACAAATCCATAGGGATATCACGGCCAACACCCTGACATTCCTTGTTTTCTGAACGCTTCTTCAGAGTCGGGTGACAGGAGCCCACATCCGCCTCAAGCTGCGTCGGCATCATTTACACCTTTGATCGCCAGCGCCTCCACAAGGGCGGCTCCACCCAGGCGCGGCACCAGAACCGGCTTTAGATCGCACAAATTTGCCAAATTTGGCACGAAAGGTGCATGCCTAATGGTCAGACACACGATTTCAACTTTTAGCGCCTGACACCCGAGGAGAACAATAATGAAACAGCATACCAAGAGAACCCTGCGGGGAACGCTCACCTGCCTGGGCACCACGGGTGCACTGCTGCTCGCCCCTGCAGCCGCCAGCGCTGTCGATCTGCCCACCGCCAACTGCGGCACCGGCCTGGGCGCCAACTGCCTGCGCGTCAATGATTTCAACGTGTTCTCGCTGTCCCTTCTCGACCTGCAGAACCCGGGCGGCACATACCTCGTCCCGGCCAGCCCCGGGCAGATCCAGGACTACACCATCATCGGCCAGAACAACGGCCAGTCCGGCGCGGGCAACATCGCCGGCGTGGATGGCGCCTACACCACACCCTCCAACAACACGGCCTCGACCTTCTCGACCGTCACTGCAAACCCGGGTGGCGTCGCCGACCCCAATGGCGCAGGTCAATTCACGGGCGACTCGGAAAACAGCTGGGACATCCGTGTCAGCTCGCTGAACAAGATCAGCGGCACGCCGATCGTCTTCTTCTTCTCATTCAACGAAACCGGCAAGGACACCGGGCTCCTGTCCACAGATCTGCTGATCTGGGGCAAGGCCACCCTGACCCAGGACGATGGTGGTCCGAGCAAGACCTTCTACCTGGGCGGCCAGCCTGCCCCCGGGACCAACAGCCCTCTGGAGAGCGCACTGCCCCTGCCGACCGGCCCGGATACCGACTTCACCAATCAGGCCACGTACGACTACGGCCCGTGGCTGTACGTCCATGCGGGCCTGTGCGTCGTTGGCACCCAATTCGTCGGCTTTCCAGACAGTGCCGGCAACTGCACCATCGGCAACAGCGAGTACAAGAGTGCGAACGTGGGCAACAACAACGCCGCATTCATGATGAACAGCCCGGAACTTGACGCTGCCGTCAAAAGCGGCGAATACGACACGATTCAGGTCACGTGGGAAATGGCTTACATGAATGGCGGCGGCGAGAGCGCCTGGATCCAGGCGGTATCGAACCGGACCCAGATCCCGGAGCCCGCACCGGTGGCCTTGCTGACCCTCGGCCTCGGCGCCCTGGCCTGGAACACCCGCCGCAACCGGAAGCACTGAGCGGCAGGACAGGCACTGACGAAGGAGCCCGGGCGACCGGGCTCTTTTGCTTTACCGCCTCAAAGGCCAGGGTCCTGGCCTCCGCCAGCCAGCGCCGCATCCACCACGCGGCGCGTCAACTGCGGCGCGAACAGCTCGATGAAGGCATAGACATAGCCACGCAACCAGGCGTTTCGGCGCAGGCCGATGCGGGTCGTGCTGGAAGCGAAAAGATGCGCGGCATCGACCATACCCAGATCCCGGTCGGTGGCGGGGTCGTAGGCCATCCGGGCGACAATGCCGACCCCCAGCCCCATGGCGACGTAAGTCTTGATCACGTCCGAGTCGATGGCAGTAAGCACCACGTTGGGCTTGAGCCCCCGCCCGGTGAAGGCCTCGTTGATGCGGTTGCGCCCCGTGAAGGCAAAATCGTAGGTGACCACCGGGTAGCGGGCGATGGCCTCGAGGGTGAGTGGCTGCTCGGACAAGATGGGATGGCGCAGCGGGGCGATGATGCAGCGGTTCCACTGGTAACAAGGCAGCATCACGATGTCCTCGTGCTCCGCGATGGCCTCCGTGGCGATGGCGATGTCCGCCTCCCCCGACAGCACATACTCGCAGACCTGGCGCGGGTTGCCCTGGTGGAAGGACAGACGCACGTTGGGGTAGCGCGCCATGAAGGCCTGCACCACCCTGGGCAGCGCATACCGGGCCTGAGTGTGGGTGAAGGCGATCGACAGACTGCCCGTGGCCTCGTTGCTGAACTCCGCGCCGACCTCGCGCAGATTGTCCACTTCCTGCAAAATGCGCCCCGCGATGCCGAGCACCTGCCGGCCAGGGTCGGTGATTCCCACCAGGCGCTTGCCGTGACGTACGAAGATCTCGACGCCCAGCTCCTCCTCCAGCAGACGGATCTGCTTGGACACCCCGGGCTGGGAGGTGAAGAGGGCCTCTGCCGCCTCGGAGACGTTGAGGCGATGCCGCGCCACCTCGAAGACATACCGCAATTGCTGAATGTTCATCGATGCCTCCGGCCTGCAGACCACGGTTTATAACTATTTCTTCTATTAGTCTAACCTAAAACTCCTTCTTGGCTCTAACAACTGGCTTTACGATGCAATGCACAAAGAGTCCGGATAGATCATGAGTATTGCTTACACCATCGCAGGTTTTTCTGTCGGCGCCATTGTCGGCCTCACTGGAGTAGGAGGCGGCTCGCTGATGACGCCCCTGCTCGTCCTGATGTTCGGCATCAACCCTTCCGTGGCGGTCGGTACCGACCTGCTCTACGCCGCTGTCACCAAGGCGGGCGGCACCCTGGCCCATGGCATGAAGGGCACCGTGGACTGGCAGGTCACGCGTCGCCTGGCGAGCGGCAGCCTCCCGGCAGCGGCACTGACCCTGCTGGCACTGGCCTGGTTCGCCCCCGGTGGCATCGGTGGCGCCACCAGCCTGATCAAGGTGTCCCTGGGCGTCGCCCTGCTCCTCACGGCGGTGGCCATCATCTTCCGCAAGCACATCCAGGACTTCGCGCTGCGCCACAGCAAGGGGCAGGAGAACCCGCGGCGCACCGCGATCCTGACCGTCATCACCGGCGCCGTGCTGGGCGTGCTGGTGTCGATTTCCTCGGTCGGCGCCGGTGCCCTGGGCGTCAGCGCACTGTTCTTCCTGTACCCTCGCCTGCCCACCCTGCGCATCGTCGGCAGTGACATCGCCCACGCCGTACCCCTGACCCTGGTGGCCGGCATCGGCCACTGGTTCCTGGGCAGCGTGGACTGGTCCCTGCTCGGCAGCCTGCTGATCGGCTCGCTGCCGGGCATCTGGCTGGGCTCCCATATTTCCACCCGGGTCCCCGACCGGGTGCTGCGTCCGATTCTGGCTACCATGCTGGTCTTGGTGGGCAGCAAGCTGATCGCGGCCTGACCGGCCCCTGAGAACAACCAGGACTATCCCATGTACCGTTACGACTCCTACGACCAGAAAATCGTCGACGAACGCGTCGCCCAGTTCCGCGACCAGACCCGCCGCTACCTGGCCGGCGAACTCACCGACGACGAGTTCCGCCCGCTGCGCCTGCAGAATGGCCTGTACATCCAGCGCCATGCGCCGATGCTGCGGGTTGCCGTGCCCTACGGCCTGCTCTCCTCGACCCAGGTGCGCACCCTGGCCCACATCGCCCGGACCCACGACAAGGGCTACGCCCACATCACCACGCGCCAGAACGTGCAGTTCAACTGGCCCGAGCTGAAGGTCGTACCGGAGATCCTGGCCGAGCTGGCAAAGGTCGAGATGCACGCCATCCAGACCTCCGGCGCCTGCATCCGCAACATCACCTCCGACCCCTTCGCGGGCGTCGCCGGCGACGAATACATTGACCCGCGTCCGTGGTGCGAAGTGCTGCGCCAGTGGAGCACCTTCCATCCCGAGTTCGCCTTCCTGCCGCGCAAGTTCAAGATCGCCGTGAATGGCGCCAACCAGGACCGCGCCGTCATCCAGTGCCACGACATCGGCCTCGAGCTCAAGCGCGATGCCGCCGGCGAAATCGGCTTCCGGGTGCTGGTCGGCGGCGGCATGGGCCGCACCCCGATCATCGGCTCGGAGATCACCGACTTCGTGCCCTGGCAGCACATCATCACCTACTGCGAAGCCATCCTGCGCGTGTATAACCGCTATGGCCGCCGCGACAACCTCTACAAGGCCCGCATCAAGATCCTCGTAAAGGCGCTGGGCGTTGCCGAGTTCAAGCGCCAGGTGGAGGAGGAATGGGCCTTCGGCAAGGGCGGCCCCAACACCCTGACCGAAGCCGAGGTCGCCCGCGTGGCCACCCACTTCACCACCCCGGCCTACGCCCAACTGCCGGCGGAAGATGCGGCCTATGCAGCGCAGCGCGCCGCCAACCCGGCCTTCGCCGCGTGGGCCCGCCGCAATGTGCTGGCCCACAAGGTGCCCGGCTACGCCATCGTGGTGCTGTCCCTCAAGGATCCGAGCCGTGCTCCCGGCGACATCACCGATGCCCAGCTCGACCAGGTCGCCGACTGGGCCGACGCCTACAGCTTCGGTGAAGTGCGTGCCACCCACGAACAGAACCTGGTGCTGGCCGACGTCCGGCAATCCGACCTCTTCGCCGTCTGGGAGAAGGCGCGGGCCGCCGGCCTGGCAACCCCCACCTTCGGCCTGCTGACCGACATCATCTGCTGCCCGGGCGGCGACTTCTGCGCCCTCGCCAACGCCAAGTCGATCCCCATCGCCAATGCCATCCAGGCCCGCTTCGACGACCTGGACTACCTCTACGACATCGGCGACATCGAGCTCAACATCTCCGGCTGCATGAACTCCTGCGGCCATCACCATGTGGGCCACATCGGCATCCTCGGCGTCGACAAGAACGGCTCCGAGTGGTATCAGGTCAGCCTCGGTGGCAGCCAGGGCAACGACACCAGCATCGGCAAGGTCATCGGCCGCTCCTTCGCCGCCGCCGAAATGCCGGATGTCATCACCAACATCATCGACGTGTACCGGGCCCAGCGCCTCGAGGGCGAGCGTTTCATCGAAACGGTCCGCCGCATCGGCCTCGACCCGTTCAAGATCGGCGTGTATGGCGACGCCGCCATCATCGAAAGGAAGCAGCATGCCTAAGCTCATCAAGAACGGCCGCGTCATCGATGACGCCGCCCAGATCCTGGTTCTCGACGAGACGCAGGCCCCTGAAGCCCTCAGCCTGCCTGAAGGCCCGGTGTTCGTGCCCCTGGCCGTCTGGCAGGCCCACAAGGGCATTCTGGCCGACAACAAGGCCATCGGCGTCTGGCTGGACAGCCACGAGAGCGTTGAGGATCTGGCCGAGGACCTGGACAGCCTGTCCGCAGTGGCCCTCAACTTCCCCAAGTTCACCGATGGCCGCGCCTATTCCGGCGCCGCCCTGCTGCGCACCCGCTACGGCTTCAAGGGTGAGATCCGCGCCATCGGCGACGTGCTGCGCGACCAGTTCTTCTTCATGCAGCGCTGCGGCTTCGATGCGATCCAGCCCAAGACCGGCAAGTACAGCGACGCCCAGCTCGAGGAAGCCCTGGCCAGCCTGAAGGACTTCTCCACGCCCTACCAGGCCGCCGTCGACCAGCCCGAGCCCCTGTTCCGCCGCGCCCAGCGCGCCGCCTGAGGGAGACCCGCATGCATCCCAATCAGAACCCCAAGCTCGACGATCCCGCGCTGCTTGCCAGCCTGGAAGCCAAGGTCGCCACCCTGAAGGCCGACCTGGCCGCCTGGGCTGCGGAGCTGCCGGCCATCACCATGGCCAACAGCCTCGGTGCCGAGGACATGGTCCTGACCGACGTCATCGCCACGCACACGCTGCCCATCGAGATCTTTTCCCTCGACACCGGCCGCCTGCCCCTCGAGACCTACGACCTGATGGCCAAGGTGCAGCAGCACTATGGCCTCAAGCTGAAGTTCTTCTACCCCCAGCACGAGGCCATCGAGGCTTTCACCCGGGAAAACGGCATCAACGCCTTCTACGACAGCGTCGAGCTGCGCAAGGCCTGTTGCCACGCCCGCAAGGTCGAGCCCCTGGGCCGTGCGCTGGCCGGCAAGCAAGCCTGGATCACCGGCCTGCGGGCCCAGCAGTCCACCACTCGCACCGATCTGCCCAAGCGCGAATTCGACCAGGGCAACGGCCTGGTCAAGTTCAATCCGCTGGCCGACTGGACCGAGAAGGAAGTGTGGGCCTACATCCGCCTCAACCAGGTGCCCTACAACGCCCTGCACGACAAGTTCTACCCCAGCATCGGCTGCGCCCCCTGCACCCGCCCGGTCTCGATCGGCGAGGATGTGCGCGCGGGTCGCTGGTGGTGGGAAAATCCGGAATCCAAGGAATGCGGCCTGCACGTCAAGAAGTAATGCGTGCCCAAGAATCACCCATTGAGTAAAGCCATGTCGACGCTGACCAAACAAACCCTGAGCCACCTGGACTGGCTCGAATCCGAAGCCATCCACATCATGCGTGAAGTGGCCGGCCAGTGCAGCAACCCGGTGTTGCTGTTCTCCGGTGGCAAGGACTCCATCTGCATGCTGCGGCTGGCTGAAAAGGCCTTCCGCCCCGGCAAGTTCCCCTTCCCGCTGATGCACATCGACACCGGCCACAACTACAAAGAGGTCGTCGCGTTCCGTGACAAGCGTGCCGCCGAGCTGGGCGAGCGCCTGATCGTGCGTTCCGTCGAAGACTCCATGAAGCGCGGCACCGTCGTGCTCAAGCACGAGAACGAATCCCGCAACAAGCACCAGTCCGTCACCCTGCTCGAAGCCATCGAGGAGTTCGGCTTCGATGCCTGTATCGGCGGCGCCCGCCGCGACGAGGAGAAGGCTCGCGCCAAGGAGCGGATCATGAGCTTCCGCGACGAGTTCGGCCAATGGGACCCGAAAAACCAGCGCCCCGAGCTGTGGAACCTCTACAACGCGCGCAGCCACAAGGGCGAGAACATCCGCGCCTTCCCGATCAGCAACTGGACCGAGATGGACGTGTGGCAGTACATCGAGCGCGAAGGCCTCGAGCTGCCGTCGATCTACTTCGCCCACACCCGTCCGGTGGTGCTGCGCCAGGGCGCCATCGTGCCGGTGAATGTACCCCTCACCAACGGCGAGCTGACCAACCTGCCCAAGCCCGGCGAGGAGATCATCGACCTGCAGGTGCGCTTCCGCACCGTCGGTGACATCTCCTGCACCGCTCCGGTCGAATCGGACGCCAACACCGTCGAGAAGATCGTGCTGGAAACCGCCACCACCACCATCACCGAGCGCGGCGCCACCCGCCTGGACGACCAGACCAGCGA
>CALBTT010000099.1 GCA_937967645.1 uncultured Zoogloea sp. | reverse complement strand
GGAGGCGAATTATATAGAGCTATCAGATCACGTCAAGAAGATTGGGAAAATAAATTCAGCGCACGGAGACACGAGCAAACTTGCGCTTCCCTACCTGCAACACCACCACGCTCCCCGCCTTCACGACAGTCGCCCTGTCCGTCAGCTTTTCGCCATCGATGCGCACCCCACCCTGATCGATCATGCGCAGTGACTCCGAGGTACTGGACGTCAGGCCGGCCTGCTTGAGGATGGCCGCAACACCCAGCCCGCCATCAACAGCATCAAGGGTCACCTCGGGGATGTCATCAGGAATCGCATTGCGCTGGAAGCGGGCCTCGAAATCCTCAAGCGCAGCCACGGCAGCAGCCTGGCCGTGGAAGCGGGCCACCAACTCCTGGGCGAGCAGGACCTTCACGTCACGCGGATTCCGCCCTTCTTCGATGGAGGCGCGCAGGGCACGGATCTCGCTGATCGGCTTGAATGAGAGCAGATCGTAGTATCGCCACATCAACTCGTCCGAGACGGACATGACTTTGCCGAAAATCTCCGTCGGCGGTTCATAGATCCCGATGTAGTTACCCAGGGACTTGGACATCTTATTGACGCCATCCAAGCCCTCGAGCAGAGGCATGGTGAGGACACACTGGGGCGCCTGACCGTAGTGTTTCTGCAATTCACGCCCGACGAGCAGATTGAAGCGCTGATCGGTACCCCCCAGCTCGATGTCCGCCTTCATGGCGACGGAGTCATACCCCTGACACAGCGGGTACAGGAACTCATGAATTGCAATGGGCTGCTGCCCTGCATAGCGCTTGGCAAAATCATCACGCTCCAGCATGCGCGCAACCGTGTGCTGCGCCGCCAGCCGGATCATCCCGGAAGCGCCGAGCGCTTCCATCCAGGTCGAGTTGAAACAAACCTCGGTCTTCGCGGGATCAAGGATCTTGAACACCTGCTCCTGATAGGTCCGGGCGTTCTCCAGCACCTGCTCGCGGGTCAGGGGCGGCCGGGTGGTGTTCTTGCCCGACGGATCACCGATCATCCCGGTGAAGTCGCCGATCAGGAACAGCACCTGATGCCCCAGCTCCTGAAAATGCCGCAGCTTGTTGATGAGCACCGTATGCCCCAGATGCAGGTCGGGCGCGGTCGGATCGAAGCCGGCCTTGACGCGCAAAGGCTGGCCCTTCTTGAGCTTTTCCACCAGCTCGGCTTCGATGAGGAGCTCGTCGGCCCCACGCTTGATCAGCTCCAGGGCCGCAGTGATATCGGTCATATTTGTCCTTGCGCAAGTCCAGACTCGCATCGTTTTTGTTAGACTTCGCGGCTTATTTTGCTTGGAAAGTCCGATGCTTGGAGAAAAGTGGCTGATTCTAGCGCATCTGAAAATGCTGCGCGAAAGCACCCCCACCAGGCGCTGGAGTCTGTCCGGGCTTGCACTGGTCTCAGCAGCCGGCATGGCTACCGCCATCGCGGTGGCCCCAGGCGCGCGTGAGCAGACCATCAAGACCGAGACCATCGTCCAGACACTGGCCACCCCCGCCATTCAGATCGAACAGGCCGACCCCCACCCGTTCATTCGGGAAGACCGCATCAGGCCGGGAGAGAGCCTTGCCGGCGCCCTCAGGCGACTTGGCGTCACCACCACCGGTCTGAACACCCAGATCAATGCACTCGCCGCGAGCCGGCAACTCAAGGGCATCACCGCCCCTGGCACCCTGATAACGGTAGCCACCAGCGCGGAAGGAAACCTGCACTCCGCCTCGCTCCACCGTCCTGGATCGGACGTCATCCATACACTGGAGAGTTCGGACGGCACATTGCGCATCACGCCACAAGCGGCCCACCTGGACGTGCGAACTCACATGCAGGGCGGCGTGGTCCAGTCATCCCTGTTCGCCGCCATGGACAATGCCGGCCTGCCCGACAGCATCGCGGAGGAGCTTTCGCGGATCTTCGGCGACGACATCGACTTTCACACCGACGTGCGCCGGGGCGACCGCTTCAATGTGATCTACGAGGTGCTGTACCACCAGGGCCGCGCGGTCAAGACCGGCCGCATCCTCGCTGCAGAGTTCATCAACCAGGGGCAGCGCCACGCCGCCTTCCTGTTCACCCACCCGAGCGGCGACACCGACTACTACAGTGCCGACGGACGCAGCCACAAGGCCGGCTTTCTGCGCTCTCCCCTGGAGTTCTCGCGGGTCAGCTCAGGCTTCTCGATGAGGCTGCACCCGATCCTCGGCACCTGGCGGGAACACAAAGGCGTGGACTACGCAGCCCCTCACGGCACGGCGGTCAAGGCCACATCCGATGGGACGGTCGAGTTCATTGGCCGCAGAAACGGCTACGGCAACTTCGTGGTCCTGCGCCACGGCGACCGCTACACGACGGCCTACGGACACCTCAGCAGCTTCGCCAGCGGGCTCCGGCAAGGTAGCAGGATCAGCCAGGGCCAGACGATCGGCCGGGTGGGGAGCACAGGCTGGGCCACCGGCCCCCATCTGCATTACGAACTGCGCATCAACGACATCCACCAGGACCCCCTGACGGCACGCCTGCCCGACGCCCAACCCCTCTCGGGCAACGCCCTGGCACGCTTCCGCAACCAGATGGAACCGCTGGCCGCCAACCTGGCACGCATCCAGGCGACCCAGGCCGCCCAGATCGACTGAGCCACACCGCGGGCACAAAAGAACAACGGGGGCCGAAGCCCCCGTTTTTCATTCCAAGCCCTGCCGTCGCTGCCGTGGATCAGGCAGAGAACGACGAACCACAGCCGCAGGTGCTGGTGGCGTTCGGGTTGCGGATGACGAACTGAGAGCCTTCGAGGCCCTCGGAGTAATCGATCTCAGCGCCCACCAGATACTGGTAGCTCATCGGATCGATCAGCAGCATCACGCCATCCTTCTCCATGACCGTATCGTCGTCGTTGCGGATCTCATCAAAGGTGAAACCGTACTGGAAGCCGGAGCAGCCACCGCCGGTCACGAACACACGGAGCTTCAGGTCCGGGTTGCCTTCTTCGATGATCAGGTCCTTGACTTTGCTTGCAGCGCTATCGGTAAAAACGAGCGGCACGGGCATCTCGGTCACGGCGTTCATTGGACTACTCCTTCAAAGGTATCTTGAAATTATGGTCAGGGCCCCGACGACGGTCAAGCCACCCCGATGCGTATAGTTGACTAAAATACTCGATTTTAGTTCAAGGCATCAAGGGGATCTGCTCAAGCCCGGTCGTTTCAGGCAGGCCGAACAGGATGTTCATGTTCTGAACCGCCTGACCGGCGGCACCCTTGACCAAGTTATCGATCACCGACAAGACCACCACCACATCACCGCCCTGGGGACGATGCACCGCGATCCGGCACATGTTGGCGGAGCGCACCGAACGGGTCGACGGATGAGCGCCCTTCGGCATCACATCCACGAAAGCCTCGCCGGCATAACGCGATTCGAAGAGCGCCTGGAGATCCACATCCTTGGTCAGACGGGCATACAGCGTCGCGTGGATGCCACGAATCATCGGGGTCAGGTGAGGCACGAAGGTCAGCCCGACAGACTGCCCGGCCGCACGCGACAGCCCCTGACGGATCTCCGGCAGATGGCGATGCCCTGCCACGCCATAGGCCTGGAAGTTGTCGGCAGACTCGGAGAACAGGATATGGGTCTCGGCTTTCCGGCCAGCACCCGACACACCGGACTTTGCATCCGCGATCAGGCTGCCCACATCCACAACCCCTGCCTCCACCAGCGGGAGGAAGCCCAGTTGGACGGCCGTCGGATAGCAGCCCGGATTGGCCACAACACGCGCCGACTTGACCGCCTCACGGTTGATCTCGGGCAGACCATAGACCGCCTCGGCCACCAGGTCGGGACAGGCGTGAGTCATGCCGTACCACTTTTCCCACTCAGCAATGTCCGTGATGCGGAAGTCCGCCGCCAGGTCGATGACCTTCACGCCCCCGTCGACGAGCGCACGGGCTTGCTGCATGGCGATACCGTTCGGGGTCGCAAAGAACACGACGTCACAGGCACCCAGATCGGCCGCCTGCGGCTCAACGAAACGCAGATCAACGCGACGACGCAGGCTCGGGAACATGTCCGCCACGGACATACCCGCCTCGCCCCGCGAGGTGATGGCCTTCAACTCGACTTCCGGATGCTGTGCCAGCAGGCGAAGAATCTCCACGCCGGTATATCCGGTACCACCAACCACACCAACCTTGATCATGCTCTCCCCCAGAGTTGAAGGCTGCCGCCGGGCGACAAGCCAGAATGCGCACGAAAAGATACCACTTCAAGATGACAAAAAGCCGCCCGAAGGCGGCCTTTTGGTACCACAGCCAAGCAGATTAACGCTTGGAGAACTGCTTGCGGCGACGCGCCTTGCGGAAGCCGACCTTCTTACGCTCAACTTCACGAGCGTCACGAGTCACCAGACCCGCCTTCTTGAGGGGGGACTTGAGCTCGGCATCGTAGTCGATCAGGGCACGGGTGATGCCATGACGAACGGCACCAGCCTGACCGGACTCGCCACCACCGGTGACATTCACCAGGATGTCGAAAGAGTCGACGAAGTTGGTCAGAACCAGCGGCTGACGCACGATCATGCGGCCGGTTTCACGGGAGAAGAACTGGTCAACCGGCTTACCGTTCACGACGATATTGCCAGAGCCCTTCTTAATGAAGACGCGGGCAACAGCCGACTTGCGGCGACCGGTACCGTAGTTATAAGTCACAGCCATCATCGGCTCCTGTTAAATCGCGAGAACTTGGGGCTGCTGCGCAGAATGCGGGTGCTCGCCGCCGGCGTAGCACTTGAGCTTCTTGAGCATGGCGTAGCCGAGCGGGCCCTTGGGCAGCATGCCCTTGACAGCCTTTTCCAGCACGCGAGCGGGGAAGCGCTGCTGCAGCTTGGTGAAGTTGGTTTCGTAGATGCCGCCCGGATAGCCGGAGTGACGATAGTACTTCTTGTCCTGAGCCTTGTTGCCAGTCACACGCAGCTTGTCGACGTTGACGACGACAATGAAGTCACCGGTATCGACGTGCGGGGTGTAGATGGCTTTATGTTTGCCGCGCAAGCGACGAGCAATTTCGGAAGCAAGCCGACCAAGGACCAGATCCGTCGCATCCACGACGAACCAGTCGCGCTTGACCTCATGCGGCTTGGCAGAAAACGTTTTCATGAAGATCCCTCAGACTTTTCCCGACACCGGGAACGACCATAATTCGGAAAGCCGTGGATTCTACAGCGCAGCTTCCAACAATGTCAAACCCTGACGAGAGATAAAAAAAAGCGCAGATCGGGGAGATCTGCGCTAAATCCACACCAAAGGAGGAGGGTGGAGGAGACACTCTTCAGTCGCTCCAGACAACAAAAGCAACTGGACTGAGTGCATTATCTCCACCACTCTCCGGGGGCGCAAGCATTTTTTGTGCAATGCCGCACAAATCTTTTGATAGTCACATAAACAACATTTATGGACACCCAACCCTTCTCAACCCACTGTTTTTATTGCGGATAACCCCTACACAAGAAGGGTCTGAAGCGTGAATTCCGTACTACGCAAAAGGATTGCCTGCTGCATTGCAACAAAAGAACGGATTCCTGCCTCGCCGACCCCGGCTACAATCCAGGTCCGGACCTTCTGCCAGAACAAGGTCCGCACACCGATCGACAGTCAGGACACAGAAAGGAAAACAGGATTATGGAATGCGTGGTGAAGTGGGTCGACGGCATGAGCTTCATGGCCGAAACCGGGTCGGGCCACCTGGTCATGATGGATGGCGCCCCGGAAGCAGGTGGCCGCAACCTCGCCCCGCGCCCGATGGAGATGATGCTGGCAGGCGCAGGAGGCTGCACCGCTTTCGACGTCGTGCTGATCCTCAAGCGCAGCCGGCAGGATGTTACCGACTGCGCGGTGACCCTCAAGGCAGACCGGGCCGAGAGCGACCCCAAGGTGTTTACCCGGATCGCTTTCCATTACACGGTCACCGGCCGCAACCTGAAGCCGGACAGCGTCGAACGCGCCATCAAGCTGTCTTACGAGAAGTACTGCTCGGCCACCATCATGCTGGGCAAGACGGCTGAAATCGAGCACACCTGGGAAATCGTCGAAGCCTGACACGAGCCTCCTCCCCCTGTCGGGGAGGCGGTCCGGCTAGACCCAGTAGGCCACCCCGGTCATCACCCGCGAGCTGGCCTTCATGGCCGCCTTGACGACACCGGGCAGCTCCACCGCCCCCAGGCGCCAGGCCGTCTCGGCATGAGCCGCCTCGTCGACCTTCATCTGCACCACGATCTCCCGGGTACGGACATCGTGCTCGGGTAGACGTTCGAGGTGACTCTTGAGGTGCGCCTCGACCTGCTTCTCGGTTTCCGCCAGGAAACCCAGATTGACGCCGTCACCGAATCTGGCAGCGAGCATGCCGATAGCCAGGGAGCCCCCGTACCAGAGGGGGTTGAGGAAGCTTTTGCGCCCCCCCAGCTCGGCAATCCGCCGCTCCGTCCAGGCGAGGTGCTCGGTTTCTTCCTGCGCAGCCCCCTCGAGGGCACGCTTGATCCCCTCATCACGCGACATCATCGCCTGCCCTTGGTAGAGCGCCTGGGCACAGATCTCTCCGCAATGATTCACGCGCATCAAGGCCGCCGCCTGGCGCTTTTCCTCATCGGAGAGTTCGGCTTCCGGCAGGTCGCATCCCGGCACGGGCCGGACCGTCCCCGCCGGAGCGAAAACGGTACGCAGGGCCTTGTCGAAGCCAATGATCATTTGGTCAAGCATGTGCACGAATCCTGAATGTAAGCTGGCGATCAGCGGAAGCGGGAGGCATTCCGGAGCTGCCTGACGATGGCCTCGCGGTCGGGCAGCACGCTGCCCGGCGGGCAGAAGAAGTCCTTGGCCAGCACCGCATGCTGACGGTTGAAGGCATTATCCACGATACGCTGCCAGGCATCGTTGCGGGACATGACCCACTCCGCCCCCCGCCCCAACGCATACAGCCTCCGCTCGGCCGTGGCGCAACGGATCCCTTCATAGCTCAGGTTCTCAGCACCGCCCGCCGCCTTCACGACCAGGGTGTAACGGACGATTCCATCAGCCCCCAGGGAGAGGGACTTCTCGTCGACGAAGAAGGATGCGCTCGCATCCGCACTGACCTGGAAGGGAATGAGGTTGTCACGCGAAGGAAAGGCCGGCAGCTGCAGCGGCAGTTCCTTCCACTCCGGCGCGGCCTCTTCCTCGAACAGGGCCTTCCGCTCCATGGAGCAGGCGCCCAGGGCCAGGGCCACGATGCAGCAGGCAATACTTCGCATGCCGCAGAAAAAACCGGAAATCTTGTCTGGCATAAACACTTTCAAAGGTGCCGGTCGCAAGGCAGGCGGCCTGCCCTGCGCTCCGGCCGGCGGATCAGGCTGGAATCAGCCGGCAATCGCCGCCTCGATCTCGGCAAAAGTACGCGCCACTTCCGCTGTCTGCAAGGGGATCCCCATCTGACGGGCAATCTGGGACGCCGAGAAGATACCCCTTACCGCGAGGGCACCGTCTGCAGCCTCCTCCATCACCAGCGCATGCTGGCGCCCACAAGCCTTGAGGGTCGCCACCACGTGCCCGACCTCGGCACGCAGCACATCGGACAGATGCACGGCGTCCAGCTCTTCGGTGGCCACCATGATATCGCGGACGCTCAGTTCCTCATGGCGCATCATCCGCGCCTGCGCCACCCGCGTGGGCTTCTCGCCCAGGAGATCATTGGCGGTGACGATGCCGACGATGCGGCGCGCGGCGTCCGTCACGAAGAGCAGCCGGACCCCCCTCAGAATCATGCTCTGGTTGGTCTCGGCCAGAGACAAGGCATCTCCTATGGTCGCTGCGGGGATGCGCCGCAGGTCGGTCATCACCTCGATGGCCGGCGACGCGGCAGTCACTTTCGCCAGGGTCCAGGCATCCGCAACCTCACAGGTCCCGCTCTTGACGCGGAACTGCTTGATCGGCTGATAGTTAAGGCGCTCCATGGTGTCTCCTCCCGTTCTGGTGCTGCATGGGAAAACCCGCTCCCTTGCGGGAGCGGGCCGAACGCCGCGCGATGGCGGCGAATCCAGGAATGACTTTCAGACACGGGCACCTCCGCCGAGTTTCCCGCGTCAAGCACTCGGCGGTGGCGGCTCCAGGCGATCCTGCGGCCGTTCAAACAGCCGGTAACTCTCGGGGACCTCGAAAATCCGGTCTCTGAACAAGAGGCGGGCCAGCTCCACGAGTGCGGACTGATACACCCCCCGCTTGAACTCGATCACCGCATCCAGCGGAACCCAATAAAAACTCCAGCGCCAGGCATCGAACTCCGGGTGATTACTCGCTCGCAGGCAAACGTCGGAATCGCGCCCCACCAACCGGAGCAGAAACCAGATCTGCTTCTGCCCCCGATAGGTGTTGCGCCATTCCCGCTTGATCCAGTGCTTGGGCACCTCGTAACGCAACCAGCCGCGCGTGCGGCCGATGATACGGACGTGCTCAGGCTTCAAGCCGACTTCTTCGAAGAGCTCACGGTACATGGCCTGTTCCGGCGACTCGCCGTGCTTGATTCCGCCTTGCGGAAACTGCCAGGAATGTTCTCGTATCCGTTTGCCCCAGAAAACCTCGTTGCGCGCATTCACCAGAATGATGCCGACGTTAGGCCGATAGCCTTCACGGTCGAGCATGGTGCAACCTTTAATTCATGAACTGTCCGGAATTCTTCCACATTTCCCCCGGGCGCGAAAGACGACGCCCCGATTCGGTGCGCCGCAACATAGGCACTGGCGGCCGACCGAGTGCACGGTAAAATCACGGACTGTACTTATAACGGATTCCGCCATGCGAGCCTCCCAGTTCTTCCTCTCCACCCTCAAGGAAGCCCCCTCCGACGCCGAAGTCACCAGTCACAAGCTGATGATGCGCGCGGGGCTGATCAAGCGCCTTGCCGGCGGCGTCTATACCTGGATGCCCCTGGGCCTGCGCGCCCTGCGCAAGGTGGAGGCCATCGTGAGGGAAGAGATGAACCGGGCCGGTGCCATCGAGGTGCTGATGCCCGCCGTCCAGCCGGCCGAACTGTGGCAGGAGTCCGGCCGCTGGGACTTCTACGGCCCTGAGCTGCTGCGCTTCAAGGACCGCCACGACCGTGACTTCGTGATCGGACCGACCCACGAAGAAGTCATCACCGACGTGGTGCGCAAGGAGATCCGCAGCTACCGCCAGCTGCCCAAGCACTTCTACCAGGTGCAGATGAAGTTCCGCGACGAGATCCGTCCGCGCTTCGGCGTGATGCGCGGGCGCGAGTTCGTCATGAAGGACGGCTACTCCTTCCACAGCTCCTTCGAGGATCTGCAGCGGGAATACCGCAACATGTACGACACCTACCACCGCATCTTCCAGCGCCTCGGCCTGAAGTTCCGCGCGGTGGCGGCCGACACCGGCTCGATCGGCGGCACGGGCTCCCATGAATTCCACGTGATCGCCGAAACCGGCGAAGACGACATCGCCTACTGCCCGGCCTCCGACTACGCCGCCAACGTGGAGCTGGCTGAAGCCCTGGCTCCCGCGACGCCCCGCCCCACCGCCTCGGCCGCCCTCACCAAGGTGCACACTCCGGGCGTCAAGACCATCGATGAACTGGCCGCCTTCCTCAAGCTGCCCGCCACCGCCACGGTCAAGGCCATCGTGGTGGACGGTGACGAAGCCACCGGCAACAAGCCCGTGCTGCTGCTGCTGCGCGGCGACCACGAACTGAACGAAGTGAAAGCCCAGAAGATCGCCGGTGTGAAGAACCCGCTGACCTTCGCCTCCCCCGCCTCTCTCCTCGCGGCCTTCGGCGCCAACCCCGGCTCGCTGGGCCCGGTCGGCTTCCAGGGCCGCGTGGTGATGGATCGCAGCGTCGCCGTGATGGCGGATTTCGTGACCGGCGCCAATGAGGACGACTACCACTACACCGGCGTGAATATCGGCCGCGACTTCCCCGAAGCGGAAGTGGCCGACCTGCGCAACGTGGTCGCCGGCGACCCGTCCCCCGACGGCAAGGGCACCCTCGAGATCTGCCGTGGCATCGAGGTCGGGCACATCTTCCAGCTGCGCACCAAGTACTCCGAAGCCCTCGGCTGCAAGTTCCTCAACGAACAGGGCAAGGAGCAGGTCATGGAGATGGGCTGCTACGGCATCGGCGTGTCCCGCATCCTCGGCGCCGCCATCGAGCAGAACAACGACGCCCGCGGCATCATCTGGCC
>CALBTT010000098.1 GCA_937967645.1 uncultured Zoogloea sp. | reverse complement strand
CCACCGAGATCTACACTCTTTCCCTACACGACGCTCTTCCGATCTCGCCGCCCGATGCCGGCATCGGCCTGGGTGAAGGGCGCGAACAGGCGCTCGAGGGCCTCCGGGCTGATGCCGATGCCGGTGTCGCGGAGCTCGAAGCGCAGCCGCAGGGTGCCGGCGTCGGCCGGCAGGGGCCGGATGTCGAGGGAGATGTCGCCCCTTTCGGTGAACTTGATGGCGTTGCCGACCAGGTTGAACAGAATCTGCTCGAGGCGCAGGCCGTCGCCCACCAGGGGGCCGGCCGGCAGGGTGGCGGCCGGCAGGTGCAGCGCCAGGCCCTTGGCCCGGGCGGCCTGGCCCATCAGACTGTCCAGGTTGGCGAGCAGCACCTCGAGGCGGAAGGGGCGGGGCTCGATGCGCAGCTGGCCGGCCTCGATCTTGGAGAGGTCGAGCACGTCGTTGAGGATGGTCAGCAGGGAGTGGCCGGCGCTGCGGATGCGTTGCACCATGTCCCGCTGGTGGCTGGCCAGGGCCTCCCGCTCGAGCACCTGGGCGAGCCCCAGCACGGCGTTCATCGGGGTGCGGATCTCGTGGCTCATGTTGGCCAGGAACTCGCTCTTGGCGGCATTGGCGGCCTCGGCGGCATCGTAGGCCTGCTGCAGTTCCTGCTCGTGGTGGCGGCGCTCGCTGATGTCGCGGGTCACGCCGAGGATCTCGATGAAGCGCCCGTCGCTGCCGAACAGCGGGTTGGCGGTGACGTCGGTCCACACCGTGCCACCGTCCCGGCAGCGTTGCTCCAGCTCGGCCCGGAAGTGGCCGATGGGCTCGCCGGACTTGATGCTGGTGCGCAGCTCGCGGAGGTAGGACTGGGCGATCAGCAGGGAGGCCGGGGGCAGCATCTGGTCCAGGCGCTGGGCCCGCACTTCGTCCGGGGTGAAGCCGCGCAGCTTCTCGACGGAGGGGCTGACGTAGGACACCCGCCCCTCCAGGTCCATGGTCAGGATCACGTCGATGGCATTGTCGGCGAGCAGGCGGTGGCGCTCCTCGCTGATGCTCAGGCGCTCCTCCATCTGCTTGCGCTCGGTGATGTCCTCGACGATGGCCAGGTAGCGCGGTGTCGCCTCGGTCTCGACCTGCACCGGGGCGCAGGTCAGGCTGATCCACACCACCGTGCCGTCGGGGCGCAGGTAGCGTTTGTTGATCCGGTAGCCGGCGGTGTCTCCGCTCTTGAGCCCGGTCAGCTTGCCCCGGCTCAGGGTGATGTCGTCCGGGTGGGTGATCTGCATCGGGTCCAGCCCGGCCAGCTCGGCCTGCCCCAGGCCGACGATGTCGGCGAAGCGGCGGTTGGCCTCGAGGATGCGGTTGGAGCCGGAGTCGAGCAGGGCCACGCCGAGGGGCGCCTGTTCGAAGACGACCCGGAAGCGGGCCTCGGCAGCCTGGCGGGCCTGCAGGGCGACCAGCTCCTGGCGCTGCCCCTCCCGCCGCCACATCAGATAGCCGGCGGAATACACCAGCAGCAGGCCCAGGGCCATCACCAGGCCGGTGGCCCAGGCGGTGGTGCGGATGCCGGAATAGGCCTCCTGCTCGTCGATCTCGGCGATCATCAGCCAGGGGGTGCCGGCCACCGGCGCGGCGTAAGCCAGCACCGGAACGCCCCGGTAGTCGCGGCCGCCCTCCAGGATGCCCTTCTCGCCGGACGCCGCGCGGGCAGCGGGCAGGTCGGGGGTGCCCAGGGCGCGGGTCACCGACAGGGCGGCGTCGTGCTGATGGCGCAGGGGCGTCAGGAAGCGCACCGCCTGGCCGTCCCGGCGGACCAGGTAGGTCTCCGCGGTGCGGGTCGGAACCGGCCAGGACTCGACCAGCGGATAGAGGGTCCGGTCGGCCTTCCAGGTGAGATAGACCACGCCCAGGGGGCGGACTCCGGTCGGACCGATCGGGGCCAGCACGCCATACAGGGCTTCGCCCTGGGCGTTGCGGTGCAGATCGACGAGCTGGATGCGCGGGCGCTCCAGGACGTCGCGGATCAGCGCGCCGTGGTCTCCTGGTTGCGCCTTGCCGACGCTGAAGACCGTCTCACCGCTGTCGTCCAGCACCGTCACGCCTTCCCAGCCGCGGACCTGGGCGACTTCCTCCATCAGCATCCGCATGTGCCCGAGGATCCGGGTGTTCCGGCGCTGGCTGGCCAGCCAGTCCCCGAACAGGGTCTCGAACTGGGAATGGCCGGAAAACGAGGATTCGGCGTCGATACGGGTGCTGCCCAGCCAGTCTTCGATCTGCTGGCGCTTCTGCTCGGCGATGACCGCCAGGGTGCGCTGGTTGTCCTGGCGGATCTCGTCGCTGAGGTAGCCGTAGGCCACGCTGCCGATCACGCCGATCAGTGCGGAGATGGCCAGCAAGGGGAGAACGAAGCGAGCCCACGGGTGGCGGCTGCCACCGGCGGGCTTCACGGGGGATTCTGGAGCCATGGCTGCGGTGATGGAGGCTGAGGCGGCGTGGTGTGGACCTGCTGCGGGCCCGGGGAGGGCGGATGCAGAGGCCGTTGCATCAGGTTTTTGCCGCAAGGCGCACCATTTTAGAGCATATCCATGACTCCAGTCCTTTTAATGTTCCCCAAACTGATGCAGGGGCACGGTGCTCACGCCCCGGTGCGGGGCGCCACGTCAGCCGGAGGCGTGTCAGGAGCGTTGCCAGAAACCCGCATGGGCCAGGGCCGCCTCGTCCTCCAGCAGCGGGCCGATCACCTCGATCGGGCGCTGGCCGCGTGCGAAGACCTCCCGGCAGGGCAGGGCGAAGGTGGGGTTCTCGGGATGGTCACCGGTGAGCCCGAGCAGGCGGTGCTCGGACAGTGCATAGACCACCCGGCCGATGCCGCACCAGTAGATCGCCCCGGCGCACATGGCGCAGGGCTCTGCGCTGGCGTAGAGGGTGGCGCTGGCCAGCGCTTCCGGGTGCAGCAGGCGGGCCGCCAGCGCGGCCGCGACGAGCTCGGCGTGGCGGGTCGGATCGCCCTCCGGCGGCAGCGAGTCATTGCCGGCCTCGGCGATGACCTGGCCGTGCCGGTCCACCACCAGGGCGGCGAAGGGGTGCTTGCCGCGTCGGCGTACTTCGTCCGATAGCGCGATGGTCTGGCGCAGAAAATGCTCGTCCTGGGGGGAGAAGAGGGGCATGGCAAGACTCCGTGATGGGGATGGGGGAATTATCCCGTTGCCCTGCCGGGGGCTTGGTGGCCCGATCCATATACCCTTCATAACGGAACCGGGATGGGTTGCGGGCGGCCCGGTTGCTACAGTGAAGCCACTCACCCAAACCCGTGTCCATGGAGAACCCCATGTCCCTGTCCCGATTCAAGACTGCAGCGTGCCGCGTCGCCACCCTCGTCGTGACGCTGGGGCTCGCTTCCCAGGCGCTGGCCGCCGACCCCGCCAAGATCGGCTTCGTGTATATCGGCCCCACCGGCGATCACGGCTGGACCTACGCCCACGACCAGGGCCGCAAGGAAGTGGAGGCCAAGTTCGGCGACAAGGTGAAGACCACCTTCGTCGAGAACGTGCCCGAGACGGCCGATGCCGAGCGGGTCTTCCGCGATCTGGCCCAGCAGGGCTACAAGATGATCTTCGCCACCTCCTTCGGCTACATGAACCAGCAGCTCAAGGTGGCCAAGGCCTTCCCCAAGACCGCCTTCATGCACGCCACCGGCTACAAGACCGCACCGAACCTCGGCGTCTATGACGTGCGCACCTACGAAGGGGCCTACATGCTGGGCGTGGTGGCCGGCAAGATGAGCAAGTCCGGCAAGCTGGGCGTGGTGGCCTCCATCCCCATCCCCGAGGTGATCCGCAACATCAACGCCTTCACCATCGGGGCGCGCAGCGTCAATCCCAAGGCCACCACCCGGGCTATCTGGGTGAACAGCTGGTTCGACCCGGGCAAGGAGCGCGAGGCCGCCCTGACCCTGATCGCCCAGGGCGCCGACGTGCTGATGCAGAACACCGATTCGCCGGCGGTGGTGCAGGCGGCCCAGGAGAAGGGCGTGCTGGCCTTCGGCTGGGATTCGGACATGAGCAAGTTCGGCGGCAAGGCCCACCTGGCTGCCTCCGTGCTGCACTGGGGCGTGATCTACAACAAGGTGGTCGGCGAAGTGCTGGAAGGCGGCTGGAAGCCGGGCGACATCTGGTGGGGCGTCAAGGAAGGCGCGGTGAACATCGAGTCCTTCGGCCCGGCCGTGCCTGCTGACGTGAAGAAACTGGCCGAGGAGCGCCGCGACGCCATCAAGGCCGGCAAGCTGCACCCCTTCAGCGGCCCGCTCAAGGCCCAGGACGGCAAGGAGATCCTCGCCGCCGGCGTGAGCATGGGCGACCCGGACCTGCGCAAGATCAACTACTACGTGGAGGGCGTCGAAGGCGCCATCCCGAAGTAAGGCCGGTTTTCTCCTCGCAACGTGGCAACTTGGGCGCGGCTTCGGCTGCGCCTTTTTTCATGGAGTCCTACTATGTGCCTCTGCGCACCTTTCCGGGAGACCCGACCATGACTGCACGTATTTCCGCCGATCCCCTGGCGCTCGCCCTCGGCATGCCCAAGGCCGAGCTGCACGTCCATATCGAGGGGACCCTGGAGCCGGAGCTGGCGTTTGCCCTGGCCCGCCGCAACGGGATCACCCTGCCCTATGCCGACGAGGCCGCCCTCAAGGCGGCCTACGCCTTCGACAGCCTGCAGAGCTTCCTCGACCTGTACTACGCCTGCGCCGATGTGTTGCGGACCCGCGCGGACTTCCGCGACCTGATGCTGGCCTACCTGGAACGAGCCGCCGCCGACGGGGTGGTGCATGCGGAGATCTTCTTCGATCCCCAGACCCACACCGCGCGGGGCATCCCTTTCCACACCGTGCTGGAAGGCCTGGAGGACGGCCTCGCCGAAGGCGGGCGCCGCTGGGGCATCGGCGGCCGGCTGATCCTGTGCTTCCTGCGCCATCTGAGCGAGGACGAGTGCCTGGCGGCGCTGGACGAGGCGGAGCCCTTCATCGTGCGCATCCACGGCTTCGGGCTGGATTCGTCGGAGCGGGGGCATCCCCCCTCCAAGTTCGCCCGCCTGTTCGCCCGCTGCCGTGCCCTGGGCAAGCCGGTGGTGGCCCACGCCGGCGAGGAAGGGCCGCCCGAGTACATCACCGAGGCCCTGGACATTCTTGGCGCCCGGCGCATCGACCACGGCGTGCGGGCGGTGGACGACCCGGCGGTACTGGCCCGCCTGGCCCGCGAAGGCGTGGCCCTGACGGTCTGCCCCCTGTCCAACACCCGTCTCTGCGTGTTCTCGACGATGAGCGAGCACAGCCTGCCCCAGCTCCTCGCGGCAGGGGCCCGGGTGACCCTGAACAGCGACGATCCGGCCTACTTCGGCGGGTATCTCAACGACAACATCCGGGCCGTGCAGGCGGCTTTCGGGCTGGATGCGGCCACCTGGTACCGGCTGGCCCGCAACAGCTTCGAGGCGAGTTTCGTGACGGAGGCGGAAAAGGCCGGCCTGATCGGGCGGCTCGATGCGTTCTTCGCCGCAGCGGGGGTGTCCGTGCCGCCGGTCTGAGCTGCGGATCAGTCGATCCGCGCCACCCCGAAGTGGCGGCGCCAGGCGCTCTGGCGCTGCACGTCGGCGGGCTCGGAGAGCCTTGGCAGGCGCAGCCGGAAGCTGGGGAACAGGCTGACGCGCCACACCGGCCCCCCTGCCGGGAAGCAGAACACGATGTGATCCGGATGGGACAGCACCAGCGGACCGGGGGCTGGCCCGGCACCCGGCACCGTCAGGGTGGCCGAGTCGAGGGGGCGGAGGTCACGGGTCACCATCTGCAGGTGCAGGCGGCCCTGCGCCGCGCCCGCGTCGCCCAACAGCAGCAGGAAATACCCTTGCCAGGCCAGCGCCGCGTGCAGGGCCGCACCCGGCACGCGGACACGCGCGCCCGTGGTGGCATGCCACACGTCGATCAGCGGCTGGGCGCCCGCTGCGGGCGGTGGACAGGCTGCGCCGCGGAGCTCGGGCGCCAGTCGCAGGATGGAATCTTCCAGATGAGCCTCCTGCATGGGGATTGCGGCCTGTGCCCGTGCCTGGCCGGGCATTGGCGTGATCGGCAAGGCAAGTTTGTCGGGCAATTTTACACACGGGGAGAAGGGGTTGATCGCCGGAGTATGCCAGCCGGATTCGTGCTGTGGTGAGCCCTGTAGCAGGAAACGGTCTCGGAGATTTGTAACTTTTATTCTCGTAGCGGGCATTTTTTATGCTCGCGTGTTTTTGCCAGTCCGGTCAGTCGGGTGTTCTGGCTCCTGCAGTGGTGTTCCAGTGTGGAGAGACTCATGAAACGACAGATCCTGCGTAGCGTGATGATGACGGCGGGCGTGCTTGCCGCCCTGACCCTGGCAGGCCCGGCCCGGGCCCTGCCGAGCATCTTGAACGGGGGCTTCGAGTCCGGCCTGAGTGGCTGGACCACGGCGGATCAGCTGGGGAGCGAGGGCACCTTCTACGTGCAGGGCGGGACGAGCAGTCCGACCCTGGGCGACACCGTGCCGGCGCCGCCCGAGGGGACGTCGGCGGCCATGAGCGACGCTGGCCTCGGTGGCCCCGGGAGTCACGTCCTGTACCAGGATTTCACGGCCAGTGCGGGGAGCGCCAGCCTGAGCTTCAAGCTCTTCATCGGCAACCGGGCGGGCGCCTTCTACACCCCTGCAAGCCTCGACTTTGCCACGCCGGAGCTCAACCAGCAGGCCCGGGTGGACATCCTGAAGGCGTCGGCGGACCCCTTCAGCGTGGCCGTCGGGGATGTCCTGATGACCCTCTACCAGAGTGTGATCGGCGATCCGCTGGTGGATGGCTACTCCACCATCGTGGCGGACATCAGCGCGATCCTCACGGCCCATGACGGTGAGACCTTGCGCCTGCGCTTTGCCGAGACCGACAACCTGTCCCCGTTCCAGATGGGGGTGGACGATGTACGCATCGAGGCCAGGGGCGGCACCGTTCCCGAGCCGGCCGGCGGATCCCTGCTGGGCCTTGCCTTGGGGGCCATGTTGGTCTGCCGGGGTGGTCGTAGCAGCCTGAGGCGGGCGATGGTGGCTGCCGGGCTGCTGGCTGGCATGGGAGCCGGTCTGTCGGGCACGGCTCGCGCAGACAGTGTTCCGGCCCAGCTGCTGGACCCCGGCCTGACAGTACAGGCCGTGGTGAGCAGCGGGCTCAGCCAGCCAATCGGAATCGTGTTCCTCGGGCCCAACGATTTTCTGGTGCCGGAGAAGGCCTCGGGGCAGATCAAGCGGGTGATCGGCGGCGTGGTGCAGCCTGTGCCGGCGCTGGATCTGGCGGTGAACTCCGCTTCCGAGCGCGGCCTCCTCAGCGTGGTGCTCGATCCCGCCTTCCCCAGCGTGCCCTTCGTGTATGTGTTCTGGACCGAGAGCCTGTCGGGCGTCGACTCCACCACCCTGTCCGACACCCCGCTGCTCGGCAATCGAGTCGACCGTTTCGTGTGGGGTGGGGCCAACCTGACCTTCGACCGGAACCTGCTCAGGCTGCGGGCGCGGCAGACGGACAATGTGGCGACGCCCAATCACCCCGGCACGGCCAACCCCGCCGAGCGTGGCAATCACAATGGCGGCGTGATGCGCTTCGGGCCGGATGGCAAGCTCTACGTGTTCATGGGCGACCAGGGGCGGCGGGGCTGGCTGCAGAACCTGGCCAACGGGCCCTTCCTGACCACGCCCTTCATCGACGACACCTTCGGCGGTCCCTCGCCCGACAACGCCCACCTGGCGGGGGTGATCCTGCGCATCAATGGCGATGGCTCCACGCCCTTCGACAATCCCTTCTTCGCGACAGGGGCGGCGGTGGGAGGCGAGGTCGGCGCCAATCTGCAGAAGGTCTTTTCCTACGGTCACCGCAATGGCTTCGGCATGGCCTTCGACCCCCTGTCCGGTCAGCTGTGGCAGACCGAGAATGCCGACGATGGCTATTCGGAGCTCAATCGCGTGGTGCCCGGCATGAACGGCGGCTGGATCCAGCTGGCGGGGCCGCTGGCCCGGGTGTCGTCCTGGAAGAGCATCGAGACCACCCAGTTTGACGGTAGCCTGCAGCAGGTCCGTTATCCGCCGACCCGGGCGGCCTATGGGGGCGCGCTGGCCCAGGCCCGCATGTTCATGCTGCCGGGGGCGGTCTACAAAGACCCCGAGCTGAGCTGGCGTTACGAGATCGGTCCCTCCGGGGCCGCCTTCGTGCGTGGCGGTGCGCTTGGCGGCGCCTACGCCGGCACTCTGTGGATCGGCTCGTCCCGGTCTTTCCAGCAGGTGGGGGGCAACGGTGGCAGCCTGTACCGGATCCGCCTGACCGTTGATCGCCAGGCGGTCGACACCAGTGCCGACGCCCGCCTGGCGGACAAGGTGGCCGACAACCTGTTCAGCCCGAACAAGTTCGAGGGCACCGAGAGCGAGACCCTGCTGATCGGCAGGGGCTTCGGCGTCACGCCCGCCATCGAGCAGGGGCCCGATGGCGCCTTGTACGTGGTGTCCCTGTCGGATAGCGTCATCTACAGGGTCGGCCCGGCGCCCTGAGCGGGACGGCGCTTTCAGGCGGCCGACAGGGCCGCCTCGATGGCCGCGGTCAGCACCTCGGCGTCCGGTGCGGTGTCGGGGGCGAAGCGGCGCAGCACCTTGCCGTCGCGGCCGATCAGGAACTTCTCGAAGTTCCACA